>CAMAQF010000038.1 GCA_945860265.1 Emticicia agri
TATTGATTTTCTTAAATTACCTTTAATCATCGTATCCCTTCAGGATTTTTATTCATTTTAAAATTCTCACCAATTTAAAGCATTTAACCTCGAAGGGGTTCTATGATTATAGCAAATTATCAATGAAAACGACGTCGATTTCAAACCCAGAAGGGGTGAAATAATTCCACGCCTTTGGTGTTGTTCTGTATTGATTTTCTTAAATTATCTTTAATAATCGTATCCCTTCAGGATTTTTATTCATTTTAAAATTCTCACCAATTTCAAGCATTTAACCCCGAAGGGGTGCTATAATTCCACGCCTTTGGTGTTGTTCTGTATTGATTTTCTTTAATTATCTATAATCATTACATCCCTTTGGGATTTTTATTTATTTTGAAATTTTAACCAATTTCAAGAATTTAACCCAGAAGGGGTGAAATAATTCCACGCCTTCGGTGTTCTTCTGTATTGATTTTCTTAAATTATCTTTAATAATCGTATCCCTTCAGGATTTTTATTCATTTTGAAATTTTCATCAATTTCAAGAATTTAACCCCGAAGGGGTGCTATGATTATAGCAAATTATCAATGAAAACGACGTCGATTTCAAACCCCGAAGGGGTGATATAATTCCACGCCTTTGGTGTTCTTCTGTATTAATTTTCTTTAATTATCTATAATCCTTCCATCCCTTCGGGATTTTTAATGGTATTCTTTCCTTCGGGACTTTTATTAGTATTTTTAACCCCGAAGGGGGTGTTATGATTATAGCAAATATATCAACGATGTCGATTTGAAACCCCGAAGGGGTGAAATAATTCCACGCCTTTGGGGTTCTTCTGTATTGATTTTCTTAAATTACCTTTAATCATCGTATCCCTTCAGGATTTTTATTCATTTTAAAATTCTCACCAATTTAAAGCATTTAACCTCGAAGGGGTTCTATGATTATAGCAAATTATCAATGAAAACGACGTCGATTTCAAACCCCGAAGGGGTGCTATAATTCCACGCCTTTGGTGTTGTTCTGTATTGATTTTCTTTAATTATCTATAATCATTACATCCCTTTGGGATTTTTATTCATTTTGAAATTTTCATCAATTTCAAGCATCTAACTCCGAAGGGGTGCTATAATTCCACGCCTTTGGTGTTGTTCTGTATTGATTTCTTTAATTATCTATAATCATTACATCCCTTTGGGATTTTTATTTATTTTAAAATTTTAACCAATTTCAAGTATTTAACCCTGAAGGGGTGCTATGATTCCACGCCTTTGGTGTTGTTCTGTATTGATTTTCTTTAATTATCTATAATCATTACATCCCTTCGGGATTTTTATTCATTTTGAAATTTTCATCAATTTCAAGCATCTAACCCCGAAGGGGTGCTATGATTATAGCAAATTATCAATGAAAACGACGTCGATTTCAAACCCCGAAGGGGTGATATAATTGTTTTCGAAATTAATTTATTTATTCAATTTTTATTAGGCACTCAAACATCAAATATACGAAAGTTATGCACAGTTTTTGAATTGATAGTTGCAATTTTAACTCACCAAACAATCAAAACAATATTTATCTTTCGGTAATACCTTAGTTTCTTTGTGGTAAAAAAACACTCAAAATCATTATCTTTACTTCATAAATAGTATTGGCGTATGCAAATCATTGAAGTAGGAGAGAGCCGAACTCTTAAAAAAGAGTTTTTAGAGTTTCCTTCACGTATTTATAAGGGCAATAAATATTGGATTCGTCCGCTTGATAACGACATCGAAAAAATCTTTGACCGCACCAAAAATCCACTTTTTGATGGCGGAGATTGCGTGCGTTACCTTACTATTGACGAGTCGGGCATGACCATTGCACGAGTGGCAGCATTCGTTAATCCAAATACAGCCAACCAAAATGACCAACCAACTGGCGGTATGGGTTTCTTTGAATGCATTGATAATCAAGAAGTTGCCTTTGCGATGTTTGATAAATGCAAAGTATGGCTACAGGAGAGAGGCATGGAAGCAATGGACGGGCCAGTGAATTTTGGCGAACGTGATAACTGGTGGGGCCTCCACGTTGACCCGTACGATGCCGAACCTACTTGGGGGATGTTTTACCACCAAAAATACTACCGTGCGTTTTTCGAGAATTATGGTTTTCAAGATTATTTTCAGCAATATACATTCTTACTTCCCATTCCCGAATTTGAAGCACGTAAGGTTGTTCGTCCAGCTTTATTCGAGATTGCTAATCGGATTTATTCTACGCCAGGTTATGATTTTAAACACGTAAACAAGAAAGAATTACCCAAATTTGCCGAAGATTTCAGAATTATTTATAACAAAGCTTGGGCAAAAAATATGTCTGCGGGCGAAATGACTCCAGAGCGAGCAGCGGCTATTATGCAAACCATGAAACCGATTTTGGAAGAAGAATTAATGTGGTTTGGCTACCATAATGGCGAGCCGATTGCGTTTTTTATCATGATTCCTGAATTAAATCAAATCATCAAGCACATCAACGGAAAGTTGAATCTAATTGGCAAAATAAAGTGGCTGTATCATACTTTGATGAAAACCAACAAAAAGGCCCGTGGAGTAATTTTTGGCGTAATTCCTGAATACCAAGGGCGAGGCATCGAATCTGCAATTGCTTTGTCATTTTCGAGGGCTTGCTGGGTGCCAAATTATCAATACGAAACCCTCGAACTCAATTGGATTGCCGATTTTAACCCCAAAATGCTTAAAGTAACCCAAATGCTGGGAGCAAAAAAATATAAGACTTATATCACTTACCGATATTTGTTTGACAGAAAGCAGGAATTTAAGCGTTGTCCGACGATTTAAAAAAAGATTCACCAAGCCATAAAAAGGTATAAAAATTATTATCTTTGCATAAAATTAAAAGTTGAAATATATTGTAAAACTCTGATAGTTAGTGTTTTACGATATCCATCATTCATCATTCATCATTTATAATTATTCATGTCATTACTTACAGTAGGTTCGGTTGCGTTCGATAAATTGGAAACGCCATTCGGGAAAACAGATAAAATCATTGGCGGAGCAGCCACTTTCATCACGCTTACTGCTTCATACTTCGTATTAGAAAATAACCTTGTTGCGGTTGTTGGCGAAGATTTTCCACAAGAAATGATTGACACTTTGGTTGGTCATGGCGTAAATGTGGATGGTCTTGAAATTAGAAAAGGTGAGAAATCATTCTTTTGGCATGGCCGCTACCATAATGATATGAACAGCCGCGATACGGTTGAGGTACAACTTAATGTAATGGAAAATTTCGACCCGAAGATTCCAGAAGCATATCAAGATTGCGATTTCTTGATGCTCGGGAATACCGCTCCAGCTATTCAGCACATGGTTTTGAAGCGTTTAAAAACCCGTCCGAAGTTTGTATTGCTTGATACAATGAACCTTTGGATTGATATTGCATTAGATGATTTAAAAGCATTATTGAAAGATGTAGACTGTGTGACAATCAATGACGAAGAAGCTCGTATGCTTTCTGGCGATTATTCGTTGCGTCGTGCAGCTAAAACTATCATGGCTATGGGACCAAAAACGCTTATAATTAAGAAAGGTGAACACGGAGCTTTGTTATTCCAAGGTGAAGAAGTATTTTATTGTCCAGCACTTCCATTAGAAGAGGTTTTCGACCCAACTGGAGCTGGTGATACTTTTGCGGGTGGATTTATTTCTCACTTAGCAAAAAATAATGATTTGAGCTTTGAAAACATGAAACGTGGTCTTGTTTATGGTTCAGCAATGGCTTCATTCTGCGTAGAAAAATTCGGTTCGGAGCGTATCCAAAACCTTACGCAAGAGGAAATTGCAGCTCGTGTAGAAGAATTTAGAAAATTAACTACATTTGTGTTGTAAGGAAGCAGACCAATTTACTGAGTTCAGACGATATTTTTGTTTCTGAAAAAACTGTACTAAATTATATTTATTTAAACCTCGAAAGAAAAATCTTTCGAGGTTTATTTTTTTGTAATGTGATAATATTATTCGACAAATTGAAATGATGTAGCTTATTGATAGCGAGTATTTTATCGCTGAATCGAGCCGTTTCGCATCTCTTGACCAATGTCGTTTGTCTCAGTAATTATCTTAAATCGTCCTCGTCGTCATCACCGAAATTAATATTATTGGGGTCGAACATACTATCCAATAAATCTTTGAATTGCAGACCAGTATCTAAATTTTGCTTGCTGATTAATGAATATTCAGCTAAACCGTGAAGAGCAAATTCCATCATGAAAAGTTTATCATCTTCACCCAAACGCTCATGGTAGCCTTCTACTAATTCTTCTAAACCCTCAATTGTTTTTAATCTTGCACGGTATTCTCGGTCAGTGAGGTCGTTTGTAAAATCAATTATATTGCCTTCTCCAAACCAATTTGATACTTGCTGGAACGGATTTTTACCCGATTTCTTCTTCTTTACAGCTTCTGGATTCGGGAAGTATTTCAAAAATTCTGTTCGCAAGGCTTTGCCGATGAGGCTTTGAGCTACATAAACTGGGCCTTCAACTTCACCTTCGTAAACTAATTCTATTTTTCCGTTTATGGCAGCAATTGCTCCATAAATGTCTGATACCCTTGCATTCACATTTTTTTCACTGTTAATTAAAGAGCGTCTTTCGGCAGAACTTAATAAATTTTCATAAGCCGAAATCGTCATTCTAGCCGAAACCCCACTTTTTGCATCAACATATTCGCTTTGGCGTGCTTCAACCGCAATTTGCTCTACTAAATCTTTCAAAATATCATTGACAACGATTTTTTTCTGACCATCTTTAATAATGGCCTCTTGTTCGGTAATCTTTCGTCCGATTTCAATAGATTTCGGGTAGTGCGTCACAATCTGGCTATCAATACGGTCTTTTAAGGGCGTTACGATACTACCACGATTGGTATAATCTTCGGGGTTTGCCGTAAATACAAATTGTATATCGAGTGGCATACGAAGTTTAAATCCACGAATCTGAATATCACCTTCTTGCAAAATATTAAACAACGAAACCTGAATACGAGCCTGTAAATCGGGCAATTCGTTTATTACAAAAATACAACGATGCGAGCGTGGAATCATACCGAAGTGAATCACACGTTCGTCAGAATAAGGCAGACGTAAAGTAGCCGCTTTTATAGGGTCAACATCACCGATTAAGTCGGCAATCGAAACATCGGGCGTTGCAAGTTTTTCATTATAGCGTTCATCACGGTGCAGCCACGCAATAGGTGTTGCATCGCCATGCTCGGCTATCAAATCTTTTGCAAATCTTGAAAGTGGTTCAAGTGGGTCGTCGTTGAGTTCAGACCCTTCAATAATTGGCACATAATCATCCAAAAGATTGACCATCAATCGGGCAATACGAGTTTTTGCTTGTCCACGCAAACCCAGCAAGTTGATGTGATGCATCGAAAGAATCGCTTTCTCTACGTCAGGAATAACGGTATCTTCATAACCCCAAATTCCTGGAAAAACAGATTCTTTATTTTTAAGTTTTTCAACTAAATTTTCGCGAAGCTCTTGTTTGATAGATTTTGGGCGGTAGCCGCTGGCTTTTAATTCGCCGAGTGTTTTAATTTTTAAAATATTCTTATCGAAAGACATAGGAAAAATTTACGATTTACGTGTTTTTGCAAGCACATTAAATTAATAACGGTTTTTAATAAGAAATGGTTTGAGAGCTTGTCCGACAATTTTCTAAATTATCGGCATTGTCTAACGATTTAGGATATTGTCAAACACCGTTTAATAATAAAAAGCCATTTAAACAAAAAAAATGCTTAAATGGCTTTTTAAAGAGATTTTTTGTTTTAGCTACACTGTCCCAGAATTACCCAAATAATTACGAAAACGATGATTGTGCCGAAGCAACCTCCACCGAGTTTCTTGGCTCCATAGCCAGCTATTAAACCTTTAAAAATGTTGTTCATTGTTGTGAATTTTATCTGTGAAAAATATTTTTTTTACAAGATTAACGTAGTAAAGGTAGTCAAATTTTCATCAAAAACAATAAATTTTGCTGGAAATCCATCGACAATTTGTCCGATTTTGGCATCAATACCCAAAGCTTTTGCAGGGCGAATAGTTGCCATCTTTATAGCTTCTTCTAATGAAATTCCAACATGCTTAACGGCATTTCTGACACAATCGGCCATCGAAACGGCTGCTCCTGCCAAATTTCCTTCTGAGTTTCGATACTGTCCGTTTTCAAGATAAGCATCAAATCCCTCCCATTGAAATTGTTTTATTTGATCGCCCACAAAAAGAGCATCCGAAATTAAGAAAAGTTTATCTCTTTTAATTTTATAGGCAATGCGAGCGGCGGCATAATCACAGTGAAAACCATCTAAGATTATTGGAGCATAGACTTCTGTGCTATCGAAAGTTGCACCTACAACACCAGGCTCACGGTGGCCCATTTGAGTCATAGCGTTATAAAGGTGTGTACAAAGTGTAATTCCTTGATTATAAGCTGACTTTGCTTGTTTGTGCGTTGCATTTGAATGTCCAAGTGAGATTTTTATGCCGCTTTCGAGCAGCATATCAATTTGTTCGGGCGTGAAGTTTTCGGCAGCGATGGTCATTAATTTAATTATTCCTTTGCCGTATTTAATGATTTCTTCTAACTCGCCATTGGTCGGCATTTTAATATATCGAGCCAAATGAGCTCCACGTTTGGTAAGGTTCAAGTATGGACCTTCGAGGTGCATACCAAGCACGCCAGAATGCGGGTTTTTATCTAAATAGCTTCTAGTTGCTTCAATTCCTTTCAGAATATTTTCGAGTGGCGAAGTAATAAGCGTAGGTAGCACGTGCGTAGTACCAAGTTTCAGACTTGATTCATAAATATCTTCAATAGTTTCTTCATTGGCATGTTGGGTGAAATAAAATTTTTCTCCACCATTTATATGAGTATCTACAAATCCTGCCGAAATATGCATTCCTTTTAGGTCAATAATTCTTGCATCATCCTTTTTTACTAACGAAGATATATGACCATTTTCGATGATAACTGATTGATTTTGAAGTACTTCTGTGCCTGTATGAACAGTTGCGTTTGTGATGATGGTTTGCATAAAAAAACTTGCTCAGATTTAATAGGCAAGTTAATAAAAAACGACGAATTAATTTGAATTGGGAAATACGTAAATCATAAGATTTTGTTTTGGTTGAAGAGAATTTGATTTTGTCCTAAAATAGCTTGATGACCTGTTTCTGTGTTTTTTGATAGTTTAGTAGTGTCACTAACTATATCATACTATAATTGTTTATAAAATCGAAAAATACTTATCCATCAATTTTTTGACCTGTTTTTCCAATTTTGTTAATTATCTTTGGTTTTCGTCAAGATAAACCAAAGGTAATCATGTTGAGTCGTGTGGCTAATTCTATTTATTGGATTAATCGTTATATTGAGCGAGCCGAAAATTATGCTCGTTTCGTAAGTGTAAACCTTAATCTAACCCTCGATGCTCCCGGTATTATGACCGCTCAATGGGAGCCGCTTTTGATTGCAACTGCTGATAACTTTGGTTTTTTTGAGCATCAAAAAGTTGCTGACCGTGATACCGTAATCGACTATATGACTTTCGATAAACGAAATCCGAACTCGATTTATAGTTGTTTGGCCAACGCCCGAGAGAATGCCCGAACTATTCGGGAAAGCATTACGAAGGAAATGTGGGAGCATCTTAATACCTTTTATCTCAAAGTCTCAGAGACTCAATCAGCCAAAAACTGGGAAATAGAGCAGCTAATGCAGTTTTTTGAGGAAATCAAAGATGGTTGTCAATTGTTTTTTGGTATTATTGATTCGACCGTAACCCGAAACGAAGGGTTTCATTTTGGGCGTTTGGGGCGGTTTCTGGAGCGTGCCGATAAAACTTCTCGCTTTTTGGATGTGCGATATTTTACGCTTCTGCCCGACGATCAAGCGATGGGTTCGCCACAAGAATTACTCATTTGGACATCGGTGCTTAAATCTGTGAGTGCCTTTAATATGTATCGTCAGCAGCACCGCGTTATTAATCCTTCGCACATTGTTGAGTTTTTAGTTTTGGATAAAAGTTTCCCACGTTCAATATTTTATTGTTTGCGTCAGGCCGAACTTTCGCTTTACCAGATTTCGGGTCGAGATATGACTATCGGATATTCAAATTTGGCCGAAAAGGAAATCACTCGCTTGCGTCACGAAATCGGATTCACTGAGGTTGAAGATATTTTTAAGAAAGGGCTTCATCCATATTTAGATGAGTTTCAAATAAAAAATAATACAGCGGCAGCCGAAATTTTCAATACTTATTTCGACTTAAAGCCTGTTGAGGCATAATGGTTCTGATGTATTCTGAACGATAGATTTAAAACTTCATCGATTTGGATAAATTAAGTTTTTCAAAATATAAAAATATAAAAATATATTGATGAACTACCGATGCAGATTGTTTTGTTTTTAGAATAAAAATCTGTGCTCTATTTTGTAAATTTATTTTCAATGAAACTGACATACAACTCCGATGATTTTAAGCGTAGAACATACTCTCAATTACAGCTATTCAAACCCAGTTTCGCTTAGTCCGCATACCATTTATCTAACACCAAAGGCTTCGCCCAACCAAGAAATTACTTCTTTTCAGCTTGAAATAGAACCTACTCCGAATATTATTTATAAAAATATTGATGTCGAAGGTAATGCTCAAACGGTGGCTTTTTTTGATAAACTCACTGATAAACTGAGCTTTCGGGCTAAGGTTGAAATTATTTCTCATGAAGTCAACCCATTTCATTTTATCTATTTTCCGTTTGGTGCAGAAACACTTCCTTTCAAATATCCTGAAAAAGAATTAGTATTATTACAGCCTTATCTGACCGATGAAGGAATAACTACACTTATCGACCAGTTTGCAAGGCAAATTGCGTCCGAAGCTAATTGGAAAACGACCGATTTTTTGACCAGAATTTCTAAATACATTAGGAATAATTTCTTCTATGAAAAACGCCTCGAAGGTGCAGCCAATTCACCCGAAACGACCTTTATTTCGCAAAAAGGCACTTGTCGAGATTACGCTGTTTTGATGATTGCGGCTTGTAAAGCACTCGGTTTAGCGGCTCGATTTGTGAGTGGCTATTGTTACGGGAGCGTACTACAAGCCCATGAACTTCATGCTTGGGTAGAGGTTTATTTGCCAGGGGCTGGTTGGCGAGGTTTCGATCCAACCGAAGGCCGAATTGTCGATTTTCATTATATTGCGTTGGCATCTTCTGCACAGGCTGAGTTGATAAATCCGATTCGTGGTAGATTTAGAGGAAACGCAGTTTCGTCGCTAAATGCTTATGTTGATATTCGACAGAAATAAAAAATCGAAAATTTTATTTACTTTAGCATAAATATGGCTTTTTAACATGAAAGAGTATTATAAAATAAAACCAATAATCGTAATATGCTATTATTGGTTTTAAGAATAAATAACTGATAATAAGCAAATTATGCCGCCGTTAACTGTCTTCAGTTGACCATTGATTATTAAGACCAACATTACTATAATCACCTAAAATAAAACCAAGACCTTGGATTATGGGAATCAAGAATAGACTAATTATAATGAATTTTCTCCAGTTTTTTATTTGGGCATGTTGGCTCATTACGATTGGAGCATATTGGTTTCAAAATAAAGGTTGGTCAGGGGCTGAATTTGGAGCTATTTTTTCGACGATGGGAATTGCCTCATTGTTTATGCCAACACTCGCTGGCATTATTGCAGATAGGTATGTCAACGCCGAAAGACTCTACGCTATTCTGCACTTTTTGGGAGCTTTAGTTTTGATTTATATTCCGCAAGTCGATAATCCAAGTGATTTTTTCTGGGCGATTTTGTTATGTGTGATTTTCTATATGCCTACTTTAGCTCTCTCAAACTCAATCGCTTATACAATTCTGAAAAATAATAATACTACCGATCTTGTGAAAGATTTTCCACCAATCAGGGTTTGGGGAACGGTAGGTTTTGTGGCAGCACTTTGGGTGATTAGTCTTACGCACAATGAAACTTCGGCCAATCAATTTTATATTGCGGCGGCCTCGGCTATTGTTTTGGCGATTTACTCACTTACTTTACCAAAATGTCCGCCTTTGGCTGGGTCAACCGATAAAAGAAGTTTTATTGAGATATTAGGCTTAAATGCTTTCAAGTTGTTTAAAGACTTAAAAATTGCGATTTTTTTCATTTTTGCGATGTTTTTAGGTGCTTCTTTGCAGCTAACCAATGCATATGGAGATACTTTTTTGCACGACTTTGCTAATGTTGATATTTACAAAGATTCGATTGCTGTGAAATATCCAGCTATTATTATGTCAATTTCGCAGATTTCTGAGACACTTTTTATTTTAGCGATTCCATTCTTTTTGAAGCGTTTTGGTATCAAGCAAGTTATGCTTATTAGTATGGTTGCGTGGATTTTACGTTTCGGACTTTTTGCCTATGGTAATCCAAGTGATGGACTTTGGATGATTATAATGTCGTGTATCGTTTACGGAATGGCTTTCGATTTCTTTAATATTTCAGGTTCATTATTTATCGAAACTTATACCGACCCTAAAATCCGCTCGTCGGCTCAGGGTTTATTTATGATGATGGTCAATGGTTTTGGAGCAGTTTCGGGAAGTTTGATAAGCGGATATGCGATAGAGAAATACTTCACACTGGCAGATGGGGTAACAAAAAATTGGAATGGAATTTGGCTTACATTTGCTATTTATTCTTTGATTGTAGCCATTCTTTTTGCTATATTATTTAAACACAAACACGAAGATAGTGTAGAGGTAAAAGTAAATTAATATTGAATGAGTGAATGATGCATTGATAGAATTAATTTCATTCACTCATTCATTCACTCAAAAACTACTTTTCAGCTCTATAATACATAGTTGAGCAATTTTCTTTTCTTAATATTCTTTTAGCCATTGTTTGTAGGCTTTCGGGGTTTACTTTCGCTATTTTTTCGGCATCATCATTGCACCAATTTGGGTTTCCTGCATTGGCGGCAAAAGCCAAATTCATGGCACGGTTCAGCAATTCTACTTCGGCAAATGCCATTGTTGATTCAGCTTGATTTTTTACTTTCTGTAATTCACCATCTTCTAAAATATTGTTTCTCATATCAGCTACCACTTCTTCAATTGCAGCATCTGCTTCTTCTAGGCTAATACCTTCGTTTAAATTTCCTTGAATCACCAATAAACCAGGGTCCAATGAAGCCGTTACATAACCAGAAATATTATTGAAAAGTTGTTTTTCTTTAACCAATTTAGTGTATAGTCGGGAAGATTTTCCACGACCTAATATATCGCTCACTAAGTCAGCATCATAAAAATCATCATCAAATCTACCCGGCGTATTATATGCTTTATAGATAGCATTTAAAGGTACTTTTGATGATATTTCTGAGAATTTAGGGGCAGTTTGTGGCGTTTCTTGTGGAAGATTTCGTACATATTTTTCTCCTGCTGGAATCGGCTCAAACCAAGTCGCACACAGGCTTTTGATTTGTTCTACTGTTACATCGCCAGCAAGTACCAAGATGGCATTATTTGGTAGATAATATTTATAGAAAAAGTGTTTAACATCGTCCATGGTGGCTTCTTCGATATGGCTGATCTCTTTACCAATCGTTGCCCACCGGTAGGGGTGTTTTTCGTAAATTAAAGGGCGAAGCCTCAACCAAACATCGCCATAAGGTTGATTCAAATAGCGTTGTTTAAATTCTTCTATTACAACTTTGCGTTGTACCTCTAGCACCTTTGGGTCGAACGAAAGACTCATCATGCGATCAGATTCTAGCCAAAAAGCAGTTTCGATATTCTGGGCAGGAAGCGTAATATAATAATTTGTAATATCAGGTGATGTAAAAGCATTGTTTTCGCCGCCTACATTTTGCAGATGTTCGTCATAAGCAGGAATGTTTTTCGAACCACCAAACATCAAATGCTCAAAAAGATGAGCAAAACCTGTTTTATTTTCATCTTCATCTCTAGAGCCAACATTATATAAAATATTAAATGCCGCCATCGGGGTAGTATGGTCTTCGTGGACGTAAACTTCTAAGCCGTTATTTAACGTAAAGTGTTGGTAGTTAATCATTTCTAATTCTTAAATTTTCGTAAAACGCTATTTGCCACATCAAACTAGTTGCGACAAATATAAAAGGCAGTCAAATTATTCTTAACAATTATTACAAATGTAAGGTTTCTAAACAATTTTATTTTGAAAAAAAGCAAATATTTGCCTGCGGAAAACAAATCCAAGAAGCAAGAGGATGAAAGCTGCTGAACCAAGTAGGATTGCTAAGGTGAAATTTGTGCCTATTCGAATAGGTACTGCTTGACCAATCAAAATAAAATTTGACCAATAAAATGGGTGGTCGGAATAGAAGCGAATCAAGTCAATTTTAGAGAGTTGAATGGCTTCGTCGGTGGCGTATCCTTTTTGTAAATAATGATAAAATTGTTTAGATAAACTAGACAAGCTTTCGTCATGGGCATTCCAGATGGTTGTGATAACCGACGGACAACCTGCAAACTGAAAAGCTCGTGCCAAACTAATTATTCCTTCGCCTTTACGTATTTTTCCTTTGCCTGTTTCACATGCACTTAGCACCACTAATTGAGTGTTTTGGAGTGAAAGATTATATAATTCTGAAGAATATAGTCTAAAATCTTTGCCTTCTGGAAAGAGTGCAATAAAAGATTTCTCAGGGTCTTGGTCATCTACTTGGGCGTGAGTGGCAAAGTGAATGATGCCTTTGTTTAAATAACTTTTTTGAAAATTTCTTTTAGTTGCTTGTTTATTATAGAGAATCTGGCCATGGATACCAGCAATTTCGTTGACCGAAGCAGGCAACGCCTTAAATCCTTTGTCTCGATAGCGTTTTGTTTCGGCACCATTGCTAAAAGGAGCATACACAATGATATCAGTATTTTGCCTCTCACGATGAGTATCGAAGTGTAAAGTTGCAGAGTTTGCATAAGAAAAGGTGTATTTATAAACCAAATAATCTGCTTGGGCATTTGGTTCTAAAACCTCGAAAGGTAAAAATCCGATGATTTCATGTCGTGAAACAATGATTTTAGTAATGTTTTGAAGTGTTTTTTCTATTGGTTGGAGCAAAAATTTATAGGTTTTTTGAGCCAAAAGATGCCCTTTATAAGCATCAATACCTGGTGGATTATTGATGCTTTGATAAAGCTTATGGATGTCCGATTTGATATTTTCAGCATTTTCGAGCTTAATAATTTCATATTTTTCTTTATTTGTTGCCACATAAAATAGTGTTTTTTCTCCAAGAAAATAAGAAATAAAAGTAGTGTTTTGTGCCAATTTTTGTTGTGTTCCTTTCAACGAAATTTGGCGATTGTCGTATTTAAGTTTGTAATATTTTTCAGATTGATTTTGAATTTTATTTATCACGTGATTGAGCCTTATTTTTGCTTCTGAGAGTTCGGCGATGGTTTTGTCATTTTCGGCATCTAATAATTTTACTTGCAACTTCACGATTATTTGTCGCAAACTTGCTTCAGTTTTTAAAAGGCTATCATTTAGTATTTTAGGTCTGATTTTTTGCTCATTTATGACATCGCCAAGTGTTGCAGATTTGCTTGCTTCAAGCACATAAAAAAACGCTTCTGCCCATTCATCTGATTTTGTTTTATGCCATAAAAAATAAATACTTTCGAGGGCTTTTTCATAGATTGGATACACTTTTTCGCTGTAAAAAAGTTTCGATTCGGGTATATCAAAATCCTTACGGAGGCGAGCTACAAAATCAATGATAAACAAATACGTATTGGCCGATTCTTTGACATTTGAACTTTCCAATAACTTAGCTTTTTTAACATGTGCAATAAAATATTCTTGCGGAGCAATCACTCGCTTAAAAACCCTAAGCTCTGAATTGGGATTTTGTTCTACTTTTTTTTCAGTAGCGATGATTGTTTTTTCACCACTTTCCAGTAAGAACTGCCGTCCTAAGGGGGGATTTAATTCAGTGGCCATTATTGCTTTTTCGCAATGCTGGAGAGCTTCATTGATATTTTCTTTTTTTTCTGAAACTTCACTCAAACCATTTTCGATACGTGCCACTTGCACTCCTTTTTGGTGGTGAAAGTTTTGAGTAAATTCTTTCAATGCTTGTTTATAAAATTTTTCGGCTAGGTCAGGTTTCTGCAATGATAAATAGGCTTCCGCTCGTAGCGTCAAGATATTTATCCATTGTCGAGGTTGGGCTTCTTTCGATTTTCTGTAAAAAATCTCGGCTGATATTAGAGCTTTGAGTGTTTCGGAGGGTTGTTTCATTTGCTGAAAACAACGTCCCATTGCCAGGTATACAACCGATGTTTTATCATCACTTTCGGCCATTGGAAGAGCTTCTTTCAGTAGTTTTAGGGCATCTCTGTATTCTTTTTTTTCTCGATAATATTTGGCCATATTGCTCAAAACTGCATACTGATTTAGGCTTACATGCTCTTGTTTACCAATCTGACGAGCTTCTTGAAAATAATTGAAAGCTTGTTCTGAATCGCCCAGGTCATCAACTAATCGACCATAATTACTCAAGAATGTGACAACAAAAGCTGACATCTTTTGCTCTAACCATTTCTTTTTTAGTAGAAAATTATACCCGATTTTAAAGTGTTTTTCAGCCAAATTTAGCTTATTTGGTATTCGGCGGTAATATTCGGCCAGTTCGGCATTGAGTTGAAAAAAAAGTGTATCGTATGCAATTCCTTTTACGTACTTTAGATTTTGTAAGCCCTCCGAAACACACCGAGATGCCTTTTCATAATCATCGTTTGTAACATAGAAATCTACAGCTTTAAACAAATACATCTGAATATAAAATGGATATTTCTGCTGTTCAAATAGCCTTTTTTGTTCGTTTTTATAAATAATTTCTGCTTTTCCGGTCGAAATTTGATGGTTTTGTAGTTTCGAGTAAACTTCATCTCTTAGGCTATTGATTTTGGCAATAGTAGGTTCGGACTGTGCCGATGCAGACAACCTACCTATCAAAATCAGTGCTAAAAAAAATAAAAGTCTTTTCATGCTTTCGGCTCATTTGTGATAATCACTATCTTTTAATTATTCTTCAGTTCCGGCAGTTGGTGGCGGCACACGAAAAGCCAAAATTGCTCGTAAATTTGTACCTGAGGGTAGGTACAACGTAAAAGGTATATTGTTATCTATAACATTGCCCAAATAATTTTCTAAATAGTTTGTACGGTTAATGACATTTCCGTTTGTGTCAAAATATTGTCCGATTGTATTGGCCGAAGCACGGTGCGTAAATATTCTTAATCGATAAACTGGCAAACTTGATGATTTTGGCAAAAAATAAATAATACCGTAGTTGTTTTGTGGTTTATTCGTGGTTTTAGGGAATGACAGTATGCTATTTGTAATCAAAAACCACGGCGATGTGCTAATAATATTATAATTATCAGGGTTTGCAATGCTCATTCCAGACAATAGATTCACGGTTGTGTTGACCGTGATTATTTTGTCTAGAACAGACACAAATGGACTATATTTTTCGATATAAACTTTATTGGTAAAACGATAAGCTTTTAGACCCATGATGTTTCCTTCTCGACGTTCGTAACTGCCAGCTTCTCGTACTAAATAGATCAGATTCGTATCATCAGATTTTAATGCAACATCAATAGGTTGATTATAAATTGATTGATTAACCCATTGCGATTGTCCAACAAGGGTCAGGATTTCGGCTGATGAAAGGTTTTGCATGGTTTGGTTCAATACATTTTCAAAAACGATAACTTCTTGATTATCAAGCAAAAAGCCGTTGGGAGCAGAGCCGCCGAGCGTTGTTTTTATATCGCCAATGGCGTTGTCTGATGATTTGAAATCTCTTATGCCGCTTGCGGTATAAGAGATTCCAATACCGACATTGAGTGTAAAAGACTTTATATTTGCAATTTGAGCATTATTGAATGACTGAACGGGGCAGTTAAGGCAAGTCCAATTTGTGCCATTAAAAACTCGTACAACATTGAAAGTTTGGTCGAAAACCATCATTCCCAACTGTGGATTGGTAATATTGGCGATTTGAGAATTGCTTAAAATAGGAAGTTTGATATTGCCAGAACCACCAGCCGTAATCGTTACTGACTGAGCAGTGGCTACACAGACAAATATCAGTAACAGAGCAATAGCACTCAAAAACTTTTTCATTTCAATAGTTTTTTACAAATACCTGAATTTAAAAACTTACCGGAACTCCTTAATCATTTGTACGAATTTAGTCATAAATTTTTATAAAACATACACTCCCTACATCTTCAATTTTTGATGCGGAGAGTGTAGATAATTTTATATTATAAGTTTATTTCTGCTTTATTTTTTTGCATAATCATACGTAGGCTTTATTTGTCCTGTTCCAATTAGGGCAGGCAAAGCGGGACAGAGCGTTAGATTATTTGAAAGTACACCCGATGCACTTCCTACCACAAAGTTACGAGATATACAACCAGTATTTGAGTTAAAATCTAATCCTAATTCTTTGTTTGTCCAAATTGTGTTAGCTGCATTATAGTTATTGATACTTATAAAAGCTCCATTTAGGGCAAGCTCCCACATATTTCCATAATTTGCACCGCAGAAAGTATTGCCGGCCCCAGCAATCACCCAAAGCGTTGTGATATTTCCAATTGTTCTGAATGTCAAACCATTCAACTGAACGGTGGTCGGAATAACCGTTGGAACATTTACCCAACTGAGTCCATTCGGCGAAGAAACTATTCTATTTGTTCCTTCAATGATGGCATAATATAAATTGTTGGCAAAGCAATATTCAATATCTTGCAAGAAGATGTTTACATTTCCCATTTTGGTTGAGCCAGCATTTATGGCTAATCCTGTTGTAGGATTAATTTTTAAGAGACTACCTGCAAAATTTGAATTGATACCCGTAACTCCAAAGATAGCAGGTGGAGTGGTTGCTGGAGTAGGAGCTTTGGTAATGCCTGTTACGCTTTTTACAGGAATTCCTAAAATATTTATTTGACTTGTAGCAGTAGTATTTCCCGTAATCATATCAACATTTGCTAAATATGAGTCGAGCCCGCCGAGGTGCGGTGTACCTGATTTTCCTCCTAAAACCAACGAATAAACTTCGCAACCAACTGCCAAAATGTTATTGGACGAAACATTTTTCATCGATTCATCTGATAAATTTGAGGTTGTTTGCAAGGCCGATTTTTGAGAGCTATTAAGCATTGGCTCTAATTCCTGCGTTTTTTCGCAACTAAATAATATAACTGTTGATGTAGCAATAGCAATTAAGAATTTGAAAGAAGTTTTCATAGGAGGAAATGTTTGAATTTTAAAGATTGGTTATTAAAAAATGTTTAGAATGTTTTTGTCTTTGTACTTTAATATCAGTATTTGTGTGGTTTGTAACCTTCATGGAAAAAACTTTTCTGATTGATTGGATGTTAGACAAAAGACGAGAGAAAAAGATGTATTTTAATTAGAAATGTAATGGCTTTTCTAATATTTTTTGTCCAAAATCTTTCGTCTCTTGTCTAATATCCCCTCTCTTTTATCTTTTAGCAAAATCATAAGTAGCCTTTATAATACCTCCTCCTATTGGAGTAGGAATACCTCCTCCCGAACATAAATTGGTGTTGTTTGATAAAAAGCCTGATGCACTTCCTACCACAAAATTGCGAACAACACAAGCCGTATTTTGGTAGTAATCCAAGCCTAATTCGGGTGTAACTGGGCCAGCAGTCGCGGCATTATAAGAATTGCTCCTAATGAGGCCTCCTGCTAAAGTATAGTTATACATATCGCCGAAGTTTACTCCGCAAAGTGTATTTCCTTGTCCTGCAATCACCCAAAGCGTTTCAACGCCTGCAGCATTTTTCTGAAACGTCAGTCCATTTAAGCGATAATTAGTTGGAGCAACTACCAGAAGTGTCCAATTTAGAGCATCAGGCGACACCATGATTCGATTTGTACCTTCCATAATGGCGTAGTAGCGATTGTTGGTAGTACAATGCTCAATATCTTGTAGAGCTATCGAAGCCCCTCCAGATATTGTTGCACCAACATTTACACTGACCCCAGTGGCTGGATTCACTCTCAACAATCGGCGTGGAATACTTGAGTTCTGACCCGTAACTGCGTAAATCGTAGGAGCTCCAGCTGGTATTTTTGTGATACCTGTTACACTTTTTACAATAACTCCGCCAACAGAGATGGCACTCATTGCTGTTGTGGCTCCCGTACTCATATCGACGTTAGCCAAGTAAGAATCCAAACCTCCTGCATGTGGCGTGCCAGTAATTCCCGAAAGCACCAACGAGTAATTTTCACAGGCAACGGCTATGATTTTGTCGCTACCAACGTTTTGTAATGATTCGTTTACAAAATGTGAAGTTGTTTGAGATTTGGCAACATCAAAAGTTGTTGTTTGATTGGTAAAAGAATTTGGATTAAGGCTTTCGCTTTTTTCGCAACTCAATAGACCTAATGTCGATAATGAAAGAAATAATGCACTTGTACGATAAAATGATGTTTTCATGGCTGTAAAAATGTTTAGTTTAATTATTTAAATGACCCTTACTCTTTTGAAGGATTTTCAGGAAAATCTCCTCGCTATAATTAGCTTTCATTCATTAATATCAGACACCTTCCTTGATGTAACCTTATTTAACTAAAATATTTAAAATATTTTTTCTTAGTATTGTTTATGATATATAAGTGACTGATAATCAGCATTTTGATTGTATGTAGAAAATCAAAAAATATACTGTCCTATAAAAAATAAAAAGATTTTTCAAAATAATATTGATTTTAAGGTTTAGAGAATCGACTTTTGTACTAAATAATTATCTTTAAAGTTGGGAAGTTATTCTGCTTGTTGTTTTTGATAGAACTTTGCGGTCTTATTCTGAACAAGCAATATATTTTTCTATTTTGTATTAAACCTTTTCAAAAAAAAATATCATGACAAGGTTACATTTAGTAGACTCGCTGATATTAAAAAAAGAAGATGAATTTTAGTTTATCAAAACAATGGAATGATGAGGCAATCGTGGACGGAATCCTGACAGGAGGACGCCGAGAACATGAAGCTTTGGTAGCTCTTTACAAGAAATTCCATGTTTCGTTGGAGCGTTTTATTATGCACCGTAGTTCAGGAAGGGACTATGCCAAACAACCCGAAGATATAATTTGGGAAGCAATTGAGGCATTTGTGGTGAACGTAAAAAAGCACTCCTATACCCAAAAAGATGCAGCTTTAGAAACTTACTTAAAAAGTATTTGCAAGAATTTATGGTTTCGATACATTTCTTCGGAGGCATCACGTGATGATCGCCAAACCAAGTATATGGCAGATTGGGACGAACTCGACGATGATGTAAGCGAAACCCTGATTGAGAAAGAAAACTGGGCTTATTATATTGATATTGTGAGCAAAGCAGGCAAAAATTGTCGACAAATATTGG
This sequence comes from Emticicia agri, assembly GCA_945860265.1. GTDB lineage: Bacteria > Bacteroidota > Bacteroidia > Cytophagales > Spirosomataceae > Emticicia > Emticicia agri_A. The sequence continues at coordinate 19,542 of CAMAQF010000038.1, forward strand.
ATATGCGTTTGATTGATGGTTTTTCTATGCAAGAAATCTCGAAGATACTCATAACCGAAGGTTTATTTGAAAGCGACCAGACTGTGAGGAATACCAAAAGCAAGTGCCTAAAGAAAGTTATGGAAATGATCAATGTGAATTTTTAATAAATAACCGCTATGACTGACCTTTTACAAGAACAAATCGAAGATTATGTAGCAGGCGTGATGCCCCAAACCGATAAAGTCAGCTTTGAAGAAAAGATAAAATCTGATACACAACTTCGTCAGCAAGTAATCGAAACTCAGCGTTTACGAGAAATTTTGTTACGTAGTCGTGTGTTTAGGCAAGTTGAGGCTGCTCGTGCTGAAATCAGTCAACCTAAAAAGGGCAGAGAATTAATATTTATGCTCGGTGGTTTTGCGGCAGCCGCCAGTATTTTGTTGTTTATGCTGTCTTCACCGGTGATGTTAACTTCGCAGGAATTTAATTATCGTGGAGAAACAACAATCAGCCAAGGCAGCGAGTCCCGGCTTAATGATTTTGAAAAAGCCAAAGCAATTATCAATAAAGGGGATAACCCACAAGAAGCCATCAAGATTTTAGAGAAATTGACCCTTAGTCCAGAAATTAGTTCAAACTACCAACGAAACTCGAAATGGATGCTGGTAATTGCTTATCTACAAAACGATAAAACTGATAAAGCCGAAGAAGCGTTCAATAAAATTATTTGTGAAGGGATTGAATGTCCATATTCTACCTGGGAAAAAACTAAGATTAAATGGCAGATATTCTGGGGAAAGAATTGAAAAATACTTATTTTTACCAAAAAGAAATTTTTAATTTATGAATATTAGAATAGGGCAAGGCTACGACGTACACCAATTGGGTGAAGGCTACGATTTATGGTTAGGAGGAGTAAAGATTCCGCATACAGTTGGTTCGGTTGGGCATTCGGATGCCGATGTGTTGCTTCATGCCATTTGTGATGCACTCTTGGGTGCGGCCGCAATGGGCGATATTGGTAAACACTTCAAAAATACTGACCCACGTTGGAAAGGTATCGATAGTAAGATTTTATTGAAAATAGTGGTAGAAATGCTCGAAAAAGAAGGCTATAAAATCGGGAATATAGACTCAACAGTTTGTTTGCAAGAACCCAAAATCGGCAAGTACATTCCAGAAATGATAAAAGCGATTTCGGAAGTAACCGGTTTGCCCGAAAATTGTATATCAATCAAAGCCACAACCACCGAAGAAATGGGTTTTGTCGGCCGAAAAGAGGGTTTAGATGCTCATGCTATTGCATTGATTTATAAGTAAAACATCTGTATTAAAAGTCTTGCCATCCAAGGAGGTCTTCGCTCAAAGCGAAGCTTTCCTTTTTGCATATAAAAGCCTCCATTTTTTTGTCATTACATCGCCAATTTATACCTATTGGTCGAAAACGAAAACCGAGTTTTATGAAATTAGTAGTTTTTCATTAAATTGCATAAAACATTTTTATAATCTTCGCTCAAACCTCAGAACTACGGTACGGAATTTTAAACAAAATTACCATTATTTAATGAAAAAAATTGCTTTTACATTTGTTACAATGCTGACTATCAGTTTGTTACAAGCCCAACAAATCAAAATTGGAGATAATGCTGGCACAGTAACTTTCGAAGAATACGAGCCAAAATCTACGCTTGTAGTGCCTGGAAAAACCATTACTCGTGCTAAATTTCCTTTTATTGATGTACATAATCATCAATGGGAAATGAATTCGAAAGAAAACCTTACGAAGCTCATTACCGAAATGGACAAAATGAATATGGGTTTGATGGTAAACTTGAGTGGACGAGGATTTAATCAAGATGAGGCTAAAAGTACGGCTGGTTTAGTTGGTATGATTAGTGCTGTAAAAGCTAATAATCCAACTCGTTTTGCGATTTTTACGAATATTGATTTCTCAAAAATCAACGAACCAAATTGGACAGCCAAAGCCGTTAAAATGCTTGAAGATGACGTAAAACTTCATGGAGCAAAAGGCTTAAAAATCTATAAAAGCCTAGGTTTTAGTGTAAAAGATAACGGAAAACTTGTACCAGTTGATGATGCTCGCATCGACCCGATTTGGGCAAAAGCTGGCGAATTAGGCATTCCTGTATTAATTCATACCGCCGACCCTGCTTCGTTTTGGAACCCACTCAATGCCCAAAACGAACGTTGGCTCGAACTTAAAACTCACCCAGGTCGCAAGCGTGATGCGGCCGAAGGAAAAGACTATTCTTGGGAACAGCTTATTGAGCAGCAACATAATGTATTCAGAAAGCACCCAAAAACTACTTTTATTAATGCTCACATGGGTTGGTATCCAAATAATTTGGCAAAACTCGATAGTTTATTGGAGGCGTTCCCAAATATGTATGCCGAAATTGGGGCGGTTATTGCCGAGTTGGGACGTCAGCCACGCATGGCCAAAAAGTTTTTTGAAAAACGCCAAGACCGTATTTTATTTGGTAAAGACTCGTGGGTTCCTGACGAATATCAAACTTATTTTAGAGTTTTAGAAAGTGAAGATGAATATTTTCCTTACCACAAAAAATACCATGCTTACTGGCGTATGTATGGAATGGGGCTTTCGGATGAAATTTTGAAGAAAGTTTATTATAAAAATGCCCTGAAAATTATTCAAGGCTTAGATAAATCGCAATTTCCAAAATAGTTAATTTTCCACAGATGATGAACGATAGTTTTGTTTGTTGTTATTGACTATTGACCTTTGAATGTGAACTTCAAAAATTTACCTAAACTCAACCAAATCATGAAAAAAACTTATATTTTCATCACTACAATGTTGATTGTGAGCAACTTAGCTTTTTCGCAAAAGAAAAAAGGCATGGTTGCACAAGTTCCCGATAAACTTGAATTGCTAAAACAAGAGGTAATCAAGAAAATCGATGACCGTCAAAAGTTTACACAAGAAGTAAATGACCAAATATTTAGCTTTGGCGAATTGGGTTTTCAAGAATTTGAAACCTCAAAGTATTTAACGAATCTACTTGAAAAAAATGGCTTCACCGTTGAGCGTGGCGTAGCAGGAATGCCCACAGCATGGATTGCAAAGTGGGGTTCGGGTAAACCCGTAATTGCTATCGGTAGCGATATTGATTGTATTCCGAAGGCTTCACAAAAGCCTGGTGTTGCTTACAAAGACCCAATCATTGAAGGTGCTCCTGGGCATGGCGAAGGTCACAATTCTGGTCAGGCTCTTAATATTACTGCAGTTTTGGCTTTAAAAGAAGTCATGGAACGTGATAAAATTTCGGGAACTCTCGTGCTTTGGCCTGGTGTTGCCGAAGAGCAAGTAGGAGCGAAGGCCATTTATGTTCGTGAAGGCTATTTTAAAGATGTTGATGCTTGTATTTTCACGCACGTAGCCGACAACCTCGGTGTATCATGGGGTGATTCAGGAAATAACGGATTGGTGTCTGTCAAATTTCATTTTGAAGGCGAGGCCGCTCACGCAGCGGGAGCTCCATGGCGTGGACGAAGTGCTTTAGATGCAGTAGAATTGATGGATATTGGCTGGAATTTTAAGCGTGAACACTTAGAAACTACGCAACGTTCGCACTATGTGATTTCGGATGGTGGCGACCAACCCAATGTTGTGCCATCGAAGGCTACGGTATGGTATTATTTCCGTGACCGAACTTATCCACGTATCAGAAAACTTTTTGAAAGTGGTATAAAAATAGCCGAGGGTGCAGCGATGATGACCGATACGAAATTTACTTATGAGATTTTGGGTAGTGCTTGGCCTGGGCACTTCAATAAGCCCATTGCTGATGCATTGTATCAGAATATTAAGCGTATAGGTTTGCCTCAGTGGTCGGAAGAAGATCAAATATTGGCGAAGGCAAGTCAGAAAGAGTTGAAAGCTCCAAAAATTGAAGGTTTAGCCATGAAACTTGATACGATGAGTGAGCCGGTTTATTCACCCAATATTATTCGTCAAGGTGGCTCAGATGATATTGCTGATATTTCGTGGTCGTTGCCAACGGTTGTTTTGCGTTATCCATCAAATATGCCCGGAATGCCAGGACATCATTGGGCGAACGCCATCACTATGGCTACGCCGATCGCCCACAAAGGTTGCACAGCAGGAGCGAAAGCTGAGGCTCTGACAATTTTGGATATGCTTTTTAAGCCAGAGATTATCAAAAATGCTTGGGAATATTTTAGTAAAGAACAAACGAAAGAAATTAAATATACGCCGCTCATCTCGAAAGACGATAAACCAGCGATTCAGTTGAATAAAGAAATTATGGAGAAGTTTCGCCCAGAAATGAGTAAATATTACTATGATTCTACAAAATATAAGACGTATTTGGAGCAATTGGGTATTAAATATCCTACGGTGAGAGCGGAGAAATAGAAGTTGGCAGTTTTCAGTTGTCAGTCCACAGTTGGCAATCGTCAATTAGCAGTTTTTAGTCAAATATTCTATTTTGACTGCAAATTGTGGACTGAAAACTGCGTACTGAAAATTTAACTCAATCTTCTGGAAAAGGAATAAAAACAAATCCCGCAAACTCTGCTTCCATCACAAATAAGCAGCAATACTCATCAGCATTTTTGTAATTTTCTTTAAAAAGTTCAATTGACTCTTCTCCAATGAGTTTTCTTTGCACAAATTCATCCAAATAAGATGCTTTATAATCGAACTGTGTTTCAAAATCAAGTCTCGTAAAAAGCATTTGTCCAACCTCAACCAATGTGCGATTGACCACAAAAATCGGATAATCTGAAAATCCACGCTTACGGATTTGATAAGATGCTTCTTTTAAATGGTCAGATACTTTTATAAAATCGCCTGCAACAAAACTCATGATTTTTTGGTCGAGTTCGGGCGAGTTTACATCGTCTAAAATTGTATTTTCGTTAGAGTGTGAAGTCATTTAGTTTAATGATAAATTAATAAAAATAAATTCTTAATTCAAATTCAATTATATTAGAAACAGAAAAATGCTTACATTCTTGCCGCAATTAGTAGACTCAAATCTTTATATCTAAGATTGAAACGTTGTGCGATTGACAAGTTAGTTAGGCTACCTTTGAAACAATAAACCCCTTTTGTGAACCATTGTTGGGCAAAAATCATGTCTTCTATGCCACCCACATTGCCCGTTTTTAATAGAAATGGTGTAAAAACATTACTTAATGCTAAACTTGCTGTATGTGCAACCCTTGATGCAATATTTGGCACACAATAGTGTGTAATGCCATATTTCTGAAAAGTTGGCTTTTTATGTGTTGTCAATTCGGAAGTCTCAAAGCAGCCTCCTTGATCAATCGAAACGTCAATAATTATCGAATTAGAATTCATTTTTGAAACCATTTCTTCTGTAACAACAATTGGTGCAACGCCATCTTCGGCACGCATTGCACCAATCACAACATCAGCACGAGCGAGAGCATCTCCTAAAGTATCAGAGTCGATGATTGAAGTATATATGTGCTGCCCAACGGCATATTTTAGGCGTTGTAGTCGATAAATGTGTTGGTCAAAAACCTTGATTTCTGCTCCCAAACCGAGGGCTGTACGAGCAGCATACTCGCCAACCGTTCCCGCTCCGATAATCACAATTTTGGTTGGTGGTACGCCCGTAATTCCACCCAATATCATTCCTCGTCCGTTATGAACACTGCTCAGATATTCGGCCGCAATAAGCATGACCGTGCTTCCTGCAATTTCGCTCATAGTTCTGATAATCGGATAATTGCCTACTTTATCTTGAATAAGCTCAAAACCGATGCCTGTTACGCGTTTTTCGTTGAGTTGTTCAAAATAGGGGCGAGAAAGGTTCGGAACATTGAGGGTAGAAATTACTGTTTGACCAGCTTTTAAATAAGCCATTTCAGCTTCGACCAGTGGCTCTATTTTTACAATCAAATCAGCTTCAAAAACCTCTTGCGGACTGTAAACTATTCTTGCACCAGCTTCGCTATAATCATTGTTTGAGAATTTTGCTCCTTCGCCAGCACCTTTTTCGATGATTACTTCATGGCCATTTCTAACCAACAACCTGACCGATTCTGGAGTAATTGCAATACGGTTTTCCTGTAATGAAACTTCACAAGGTAGTCCAATAAAAAGACTTTTTTTTCCTTTTTTTATCATTTCTGGCGATTCTTGTGGGTAAAGAATCGATTGCTGTGCTAATTCTGAAATAGATTGTCCTGTCATTATTTGCTTACTTATTACTAGAAAACACCTTATTGGTGAGATTGGCAATTTTCTAAAACAGACTGGTGTTTTAGCTGAATTCTATATTTCTACCTAAATCGTCGGTCAGACTAATTTTTATTTTGAAACAATTATTTGGTAAAAGAGATTCAACTTTTTCGGCCCATTCGAGCAAGCAGATATTTCCCGAATCAAAGTATTCTTCTATACCAAAATCGAGGGCTTCTATTTCGTTTCTTAGTCGATAAAAATCAAAATGAAAGATGGTTTTGCCCGATGAAGATAAATACTCATTGATTATCGAAAAAGTTGGGCTTTGGATGTGACCGATTACCCCTAATTCCTTACAAATTGCTTTTATCAATGTTGTTTTTCCCGCCCCCATTTCTCCTTCAAAAATCCAAATATTTCGGCCAGAGGCGGCTTTAATTACTTGATGAGATAATTGCCCTATATCTTCTAAACTATAAAACATTCGTATGATTTCTTGAAATTTTCCTGCAAAAATCGTATAAATACTTTAAATAATTTTAATCCTATTTAAAGAAATGCTTTTTTATAAAAAAAACAAATTTTCTTTAGGCAATATATGCAAAAATCTGTTGATTTTTAAAGAACTTTGTTAGATGAAATAAAAAATTCATCAGATAACAGCAATTCTTGTTATTAAAAGCGATTAGCATTTTTTTCATTGAAAAAGTCAAGGTCGTTTATTCGCCAAAAATAAATAGAAGTGTACTTTACTTTATCCAAAATCCAATTTTTTTTTATAAATAGAATGTTCCAAGACAGAAAGCAAATCATTCTTAGTTTTTTCTTTTTAGTTTGTGCCATTTATGCACTGAGGTTATTTTACCTGCAAGTTATAGATGATACCTACCAAACGATTGGCTCGACTGGGGCTTTAAAGAAAGAGGTTCAAATACCACTCAGAGGTCAAATCTATGACCGAAATGGTAAACTTTTGGTGGCAAACGTGGATGTGTATGATATGTACGTTATACCTTACAAAATTAAACAGATTGACACAACAACCTTTTGTCGTCTGTTCAATATAACTCGTTCGTATTTTGATAGTACGATGACGATTGCGAAAAGTTATTCAAGTAATCGTGCCACCTTGTTTCTTAGGCAATTATCAAAGGAAGATTACGCTCGTGTGGCTGATGCTATGGTGAGTTTTCCTGGTTTTACGTTTGAATTATCATTTTTTCGTACCTATCCTGCACGTACGATGGCCAATGCTTTGGGGTATATAGGAGAGATTAGTAAGAAGTCCTATGAATCACAAGACGTAGAATATTATAGAAGCGGCGATTATATCGGTATTACTGGCCTCGAAAAACAGTATGAAATGGAATTGCGTGGTAGGCGAGGAGTAAAGTTTACTATGATGAACGTACACGGAGAAAACAAAGGTTCGTATTCGGAAGGCGAATATGACACATTAGCCGTAATTGGGAAAAACCTCTATACAACGGTTGATGTAGAAGTTCAACAATTGGCTGATAGCCTTTTTCAAGGAAAAACAGGTTGTGTCGTTGCGATTGAGCCACGAACTGGCGAAGTTTTAGCGATGGGGTCTTATCCATATTATGATCCAAATATGCTTTCGGGTAAACAGTTTAGTAAATATTTCAAAGAACTTTACCGAAATCCTGATAAACCACTCAATGATCGTGTGGCGACTGGTTTTTTTCGTCCAGGTTCAACATTCAAGTTAGTACAATCATTGGTTGGTTTGCAATTAGGGTCCATCACTCCCGAAACTTTCTTTGTCTGTGGAAATGCTCCCGTAAAATGTCATAATCATCCTTCTGGCGATTTGCACAATGCTGTTCGTTTTTCTTGTAATCCGTATTTTTATCAGGTTTTCAAGAAAACAATGTCGGCAACTCCTGAAACTAATCCAGTTAAGTCCGCTCCAATTATGCTTTCAAAATGGCATGAGTTAGTCGAAAAATTTGGCTACGGACAAAAACTTGGGATTGACTTACCGTCAGAATCATCAGGTTTATTGCCAGACGTGAAGTATTATGACAAACGCTACGGCTCAAAACAGTGGAAATTTTCGAATATTTATTCATTAAGTATTGGTGAGGGTGAAATTTCGGTGAATATGCTTAAAATGGCTAATTTGGCGGCAACAATTGCCAATAGAGGTTATTGGGTAACTCCGCACTTGGTTAGAGGTATTGGTCAAAATGGGAAAGGGGTTTTGCCTAAACATCGACAAGTACATCGTACTGATATTGATACCCGTAATTTTGAGGCAATCATTGGCGGTATGCAAGATGCCGTTGAGCAAGGTACTGTTGGTGGTGGTGCGGGTATTGTAGAGGGTATTACAATTTGCGGTAAAACAGGTACTTCGCAAAATAAAAGAGGAAAAGACAATTCAATTTTTATCGCTTTTGCTCCACGTTATAATCCTAAAATTGCGATTGCCGTTATGGTACAAAATGCGGGTTTTGGTGGTTCGGTTGCTGCTCCAATCGCTACCTTAATGATTGAAAAATATTTGAAACGTAAGATTGAACGTACAGCAATTAAAGAGCGTATGATGAATCTGAGTGTCAGGACTATTGAGGCAATGTCAGCTGGTAGTGCGGCAAAGCCTATACCAGTAATAACTCCAGAATCAAATAGGAAGACAAGCCCTGGTGTTCCTATTAAACCAAGAAAAGAGACAGAAAAGTCTATAAAAACAACATTTGTAAAACCAAAGTTAGAAAATTTTAATATAACCAAATAGTATGGCACGTGATATTGATATTCGAGAAGGAATCGACTGGATAACAGTTTGGCTTTATGTAGCACTCGTGTTTTTTGGTTGGCTAAATATTTATGCAGCAGTATATAACCCCGAAAGCCCAATTGTGATTTTTTCTATTTCGCACAATGCTGGAAAACAACTGCTCTTTATTTCATCGACATTCGTATTGATACTCATCATTCTCTTTGTTGATTATAAAGTTTATGATTCTTTTGCTTACATATTTTATGGTTTTATCATACTTCTTTTGATAGCGACTATATTTTTCGCAACTGAAATCAAAGGCTCAAGGTCTTGGATAAAATTGGGAAGCACGTTTTCACTACAACCCGCCGAGTTTTCCAAAATCTTTACGGCCTTAGCATTATCGAGGTTTCTGAGTACGCAAGGTATAAATATCTCGAAAATCCGAGATGCCATTGTAGCAGGCTTGTTGGTTTTTGTGCCACCAATCATTATTATTTTGCAGAAAGAAACAGGATCGGCACTAACTTTTGCTGCCTTTATTGCGGTGTTTTACCGTGAAGGTTTGCCCGGTATTTATCCTGCCCTAGGTATTACTTTGGCAATTCTTTTTGTGTTGGTGTTATTTTTTAATAAATTTTATGTAGTTGCAGGTTTGGCTGTGGCTTGTGGCTTATTTTGGTATATATTTTTTAAGCGTTATGAGCGTACTCGTCAAAACCTTATTAGGCTTGGCGGTGTGTTTGTTATTGCTTCTGCTTTCGTTTTTGGGGTGAAATTTTTCACGACAAATGTCCTTCAAGCACACCAACAAAAACGTATTCAAGTACTCGTAAATCCAGACTCTGATCCACTTGGTGCTGGCTGGAATGTGACACAATCAAGGGTTGCTATTAGTTCTGGAGGAATAATCGGGAAAGGCTATTTGCAAGGCACACAAACTAAATTCGACTTCGTGCCAGAGCAATCCACTGACTTTATTTTCTGTACAGTTGGCGAAGAATGGGGTTTTCTCGGTAGTTCAATTGTATTATTGATATTTGCGGCTTTGTTGAATAGAATTATCAATTTAGCTGAAAAACAACGTAGTAAATTCTCCCGAATTTATGGTTATTGTGTTGCCTCTATTTTGTTTTTTCATATACTTGTGAATATCGGTATGACGATTGGATTAATGCCCGTAATTGGTATTCCTCTACCTTTCTTGAGTTACGGTGGTTCATCGCTTTGGTCATTTACTATTTTGTTGTTTATATTTTTGAAATTAGATGCACATCGTAGTTATAAAGTGTAAAAAACATTAATTTATTCCCATAAAAAAAGCTCCGAAGTTGATTTCAGAGCTTTTTTTATAAAAATATTTACATTTATGGCTGTTTTTCGGCTTCAATTATATTTCCCTGTAATGAAAGTTTAGCCTTTACGATTACTTTTTGGTCATTTCTTACGAACTCAATTTTGCCATCATAGCCAACAACTTCGAAAATATCAGCTTCTTTAGTTGCTGCAAGTACTGCCGAACCTTGACCAACTGCCTCACCATAAAGTTTACCACCTTGGATACTTACAATTAATTCTTCAAAAGGCCCTTCTTTTACCTTATATTTACCAACATAAGATTTAGCTGCTACAGTGTCAATTGCTGCAGTAGTAGGAATAGTTTGAGCTGAAACCTCAAAACTAAAGGCAAAAATGCCTAACATTAATAATAAAGAAATTTTTTTCATAGATAGAAAATGGATGTTTATAATTGATTCTAAAGCCAAAACGTCAATGTTGGTTAAATAGTTTGCCTGAATAAATATAATTATCTTTATATATTTTTTTTAGATTTAATGATTTAATAATGACTTTTATTTGGATGAGTAAATGTCAAATTTAGTTGTTTAAAAGCGTGATTTTTTATGTATTTAATGCACTTAAAAGTTTTTTTGTACAATAATTATAAATCGTAGGTTAATCACAACTGTTCAAAAAGCCCTCGAAACTGTAAAATCAGGCGATAAAATATTTATTTATAGTGTTTCGGCGGTTCCACATTATTTGGTAAATGCTTTAGTCGTCCGTGCCGATTCATTATAAGGAATTGAAATTTATAACCTTCATACAGAGGGCGAAGCTCCATAAGCAAAACCAGAATATACCGTAGTTTTTCATTCTAACGTTTTTTTTATTACAAAAAACACTTGCAAAGCCATCGCCGTAGGTCGAGGAAGTTATATCACGGTTTTTCTTTCCGAAGTCCCTAAACTTTTTAGTCAGAATATTATCAAACTAAATATTGCATTAATTTCAGTTTCTGTGCCCGATAAAAGTGGTTATTGTTCTCTCGGAACATCGGTTGATGCAATTTTGGTAGCAACCGAATCGGCAGATGTGCTTATTGCTCATATTAATAAATTTGTACCACGCACACTTGGTGACTCCCAAATTCACACAAACCGAATTAATTATTTTGTGCCTTTCAATGAGCCATTGTACGAAGTTTCTTAGGGCGAACCTTCCGACGAACATAAAAGAATAGGTAGTGACCTAGCTTCGTGGATCGAAGTTGATTCAAAACACCAAATGTGAATTGGCAGTATTTCGAACGCTGTTTTGGCAGCACTCGCAAACCATAAAGATTTAGGCATTCATACCGAAATGTTTTCTGATGGAATCATTCCTTTGGTCGAAAAAGGGATTATTACGGGAAAATATAAAAAACTTGATGCAGGAAAAATCGTTTCTACTTTTTTGTGTGGTTCACGAAAAATCTATGACTTTGTTGAAGATTATCCACTAGTGACCATGATGCGAGTAGATTATGTAAATGATACTTCGATTATCAGACAAAATCCAAAAGCTTACAGACATAAATAGTGCCATCGAAATTGGTATTATGGTACAAGTTTATGCCGATAGTATAGGCTATAATATGTATTAGGGCGTGGGCGGACAAATGGATTTTATTAGAGGTGCGGCATTATCAGAAGGTGGAAAACTAATAATTGCTTTAAATGCAAATCTAAGGGTTTATCGAAAATTGTATCGCATCTCAAAGAAAGAGTAGGAGTTGTAACGACCCGTGCAAATGTACATTATGTTGTGACCGAGTTCGATATTGCGAATTTATTTGGCAAAAACCTGGTAGAAAGAGCAAAAGATCTCGTCAAAATTGCTCATAACGACCAGCAAGAAGAACTCACTAGGTCAGCTTATGAGCGTTTCAAGCATCATAGTTCTGTTAGTTTTTGATTCATGTATCTAATATACGTAAAAATAATATAACTGTATAAGTCTAAAATAATAGATAAAATAACTGTTAATATTTGTTTTGATAAATAATATATCTATTTTTGCTAATAAATAAGGATAAAAATCATATTTTAAACAATGGCAAAAGTAACCGACCATCTGAAGAGTAATAACGAAAAACCAATTTTTTCTATTGAAATCATTCCACCAACGAAAGGGTCAAGTCTCAATGAATTATTAAGTGCTATTGAGCCTATGATGGAACTGAAACCTCCTTTTATTGATGTTACTTTTCACCGCGAAGAATATTTTACGAAACAATTACCTGATGGAACAAGCAAGGAAATAAAAACTCGTAAACGCCCAGGAACTGTTGGTATTTGTTCGTCAATCATGCACCGTTTCAAGATTGACCCTGTACCGCATGTGCTTTGTGGAGGATTCACAAAAGATGAAAACGAAGATTTATTGATTGATCTCAATTATTTAGGAATTGATAATATATTAGCTCTCAGAGGTGATTTTGCTAAACCTTACGATACTTTTAAAGCCAAAAAAGATGGTCATCAATTTGCTAATGAGTTGGTTTCGCAGGTAAAAGATATGAATATTGGTAAATATCTGCACGAAGATGCCGAATATCTTAACGCCAGTGATTTTTGCATTGGAGTTGCGGCTTATCCCGAAAAACACTTTGAAGCAACAGACTTAGACCAAGATATGGAAAATTTGAAGCGTAAAGTTGCGGCAGGTGCAGATTACGTTGTAACTCAAATGTTTTTTGATAACCAAAAATACTTTGACTTTGTAAACAAATGCCGTGCCGAAGGAATCTCGATTCCAATTATTCCAGGTTTGAAAGTTTTAGCTACTAGGAAACAATTAGATATTTTGCCAAAATTATTCTATTTAGATATGCCAGAGGCGTTCAGGAAGGAAGTATTGGCATGCGAAAACGACAAACAAGCAAAACAATTGGGCATAGAATGGTCGATTCAACAATGCCGAGAATTGATTGATTTTGGCGTGCCTGCTTTACATTTCTACACAATGAGTAAATCAGATACAACAATGGCGGTTGCGAAAGAGGTGTTTTAATTTAAAAATAGTAGAGACGTTGCATGCAACGTCTCAATTTAATTATTTTGTCCTTTACGGTAATATCAAAGCATATCCCATATTCTGAAAAGTACTGAAAGTGATTAAAGCTGATTGTGCTACTTTTATATGCTCGTTGCGTTTTTCATCTACTAATTTTCTTGCTCTAAGCGATTGTCCACAAACATAAAAGCGAACACCATTCTTTGCCAATTCATTGATTAAAGCCGTATTCGGATTTGCCATTCCAAACTTACTTTTGTAAGCTTCTTCTTCTAATACTACAGGAGTTCCTAAAAAATGAAACACACCAATAATAGACAAGTTTTCTCTTGGTACACCTGCTTCAATATGAGCATTTACAAGTCGAGCTAATTTATCCAGCGAAGCATTTACAGAGTCTGGCTTATCTGATGCCTTTGACAAATCAACGATAATTTTGTAATGCATTTTTTTGTCAACGACGGGCGATGCTTCTAGTATTTCAAACATTCCGCCGCCGCTTTTGATAATAGGATGTATTTTTTTCTGAGCAAAGGCTATGCTTGCCGAAAGATATAATAAAGAAAGAATAATCAGTTTTTTCATAGTTAAGATGAAGGTTTAGAGTTTGAAAAAAAGGCAATTACCTTTAGCTTTTTCTGCCAAAGGTAACTGCCTTTGAAATATTTACAATAAAAAACCGCTAAAAATTTATTTTGGTTGATTTTTGTCGGAAAACTTATGATTGTTTAAATATCAATCTTAGCATATTTTGCGTTACGCTCGATGAAATCACGACGAGGTGCAACTTCATCCCCCATCAACATCGCAAAAAGGTGGTCAGCTTGAGCAGCCGATTCAATGGTAACTTGCTTCAATGTACGTTTGTCAGGTCGCATGGTTGTTTCCCAAAGTTGTTCTGGGTTCATTTCTCCCAAACCCTTATAACGTTGAATGCCCACATTTTCTTCTTTTCCGCTACCTGCTAAACGTTTTACTGCAATTTCACGTTGTTCTTCTGTCCAGCAATATTCTTCCTCTTTGCCTTTCTTTACCAAATATAAAGGAGGTTGAGCAATGTAAATAAAGCCTCTATCAATCAATTCTTTCATGTAGCGGTAGAAGAACGTCAGAATCAAAGTTCTGATGTGACTACCATCAATATCAGCATCGGTCATGATAATGATTTTATGATAACGAAGTTTATCAGTATTCAATGCACGCTCATCGCCATCACGGCCAATTTGCACACCCAATGCGGTAAACATATTTTTTATCTCTTCGTTTTCATAAATTCTGAATTCTTGTGCTTTCTCAACGTTTAAAATTTTACCACGTAAAGGCAAAATAGCTTGGAATGCACGGTTACGGCCTTGTTTTGCCGAGCCACCCGCTGAGTCTCCCTCAACCAAGTAAACTTCACAAATTGTTGGGTCAGATTCTGAGCAGTCAGCCAGTTTTCCTGGAAGTCCACTTCCTACCAAAACATTTTTACGTTGCACCATTTCACGTGCCTTTTTAGCTGCAATACGTGCTTTGGCAGCCAAAATTACTTTTTCAACAATGATTCGAGCCTCTTTTGGATGCTCTTCTAAGTAATTTTCAAGCATTTGAGATACGCACGAACTCACCGCTGTTGTTACTTCGCTGTTACCCAATTTTGTTTTGGTTTGTCCTTCAAATTGTGGTTCTTGTACTTTTACCGAAATGACGGCCGTCAATCCTTCACGGAAGTCATCTCCACTAATTTCGATTTTTTCTTTAGCCAAAATACCCGATTTCTCAGCGTAGTTTTTCAAAGTACGAGTCAATGCCATACGAAAACCCGAAACGTGCGTTCCACCTTCGTGGGTATTGATATTATTTACGAACGAAGATACATTTTCGCTGTAACCAGTATTATAAAGCATCGCAACATCAACAGGCACACCATCTTTGATTCCTTCCATAAACATTGGTTCAGGAATCAAACGCTCGCGACCTGCATCAATATACGAAACGAATTCGGCCAAACCCCCTTCCGATTTAAATATATCGGTCATAGGCTCGCCTTTTTCGTCGATTTCACGTAAATCCTTTAAAATTAAAGCAATGCCTTTATTCAAGAAAGATAGTTCTCTCAGACGATTGGCAACGGTTTCGTATTTATACTCAGTTGTGGTAAAAATCGTATCATCTGGCTTGAAAGTTACTTGTGTTCCGGTATCATCGGCCGTTCCAATTTCTCGTACTGAGTAAAGTGGCTTTCCGATACTATATTCTTGTTCAAAAACCTTTCCTTCTCTGTGAACTTCCACTCTAAAAGCAATTGAAAGAGCATTTACGCAGGAAACCCCCACACCGTGCAAACCTCCCGAAACTTTATAAGTATCTTTATCAAATTTACCACCAGCGTGAAGCACCGTCATAACGACCTCTAAAGCAGATTTTTTCTCCTTTGCCATCATTCCCGTTGGAATTCCACGACCATTATCTTTTACTGTTACCGAGTTATCTTCGTTGATTGTTACGTGAATTGTGTCGCAATGTCCTGCAAGGGCTTCATCTATTGAGTTATCTACAACCTCCCAAATAAGATGGTGAAGACCTTTTACACCAATATCGCCAATGTACATGGCTGGACGTTTTCTTACTGCCTCTAAGCCCTCAAGTACCTGAATATTCTCAGCACCATAATCCGATCTCGACTTCCGAGGCTCAATGCCTTCTTGATTTTCTGCCATAATTTATTTTTTATAAAAATTTAACTATCAGATTTTATCTGAATAGAATATCTTAACTTTGATATTCGCAGTTTTTAGTATTATTTTAATGTAAAGATACATATTTTTATCTGAATTTTAAAATTTATAATCCACGCTGCATATCAACAATTCTGTATTTTCGGGATAGATTTGGTTTAAAAATAAAATGAGCGATTTTCACCTTTAAAAATGAATAAAAAATAGAAATTATGAAAAAGTTCATTTGGGTGCTATTGCTTTTAATTTCCTGTAAATCAACGTTTTATGTGGTTCGTCATGGTGAAAAAGTTGATAATACGGCCAATCCACCGTTGAGTGTTTTAGGCCAAGAAAGAGCCGAAGATTTGAAAACCGAATTGGCTAATAAAGGAATCACCGAGATTTATTCAACTAATTATTTGCGAACCAAAAATACGGTTAAACCTTTAGCTAATTCAAGGGGTTTAGTAACTAAGATTTATGCCGTAAGCCCAGCCGATTCTATGGGAGTTTTTATCGAAAAATTGAAACAAATGAAAGGTAAAAATGTATTGATAGTAGGGCATAGCAATACGACAAAATATGTGGTCAATGGCTTGCTTGAGCGAGATACACTACGAGTCGATATCCCAGATAATGATTTCGATAACCTCTACATTGTAAAAAGACAGTTTTTTTCAGTCCGAAAAATGCGTTTCTTTGTAAAAACTTATGGAAAAACTTCACCAAAATAAAATTAATACCTGTAAGGTTTATTAATCCTTACAGGTATAGGGACTAATTCAGATTAAAATCCCCTTCAATTAACATCTTTTGGTCAAGTTTTTGCGTTAAATATTAAATATAATACTATCAACGAAAGTGAATAGTTTTTCAAATAAATATTCACTCATGCGTAATTCGCTCATTCACTCATTAAATATGAAAAACATACGTAGATTTACTTTAATTGCCCTTGCCGTTGTTACGATTCCGTTTGTAGCATTTAAGTACGACGACCGCTATTTCGAGATAGCCAAAAATCTAGATATTTTCGCAACGATGTTTAAGGAACTCAACGCTTATTACGTTGACGAAATCAACCCAAACAAAGCCATGCGTTTGAGTATCGAATCAATGCTCAAGCAACTCGACCCATATACCAACTTCTACCCCGAAGATGACATCGAAGATTATATGACCATGACAACAGGGAAATATAATGGTATCGGTGCAACGGTTTCACATCGCGACAATAAACACGTAGTTATGATGATTTACGAAAGTTCGCCAGCCGATAAGGCAGGAATGAAAATTGGTGACGAAATCATAAAAGTTGATGGCGTAGATGTGGTGGCTCGCAAAGGAGTTGACATTGGTCGATTAATGAAAGGTCAAACTGGCACGACCGTGAAAATGTCGGTAAAGCGTTTTGGTCAAAATTCACCCATTGATTTAGTAGTTGGTCGTGATATTGTGAAAACACCAAACGTGCCAAATTCGGGGATGATTAACGACGAAGTTGGCTATATTCAATTAAATGATTTTGCTGCTACTGCTGCCAAAGAAGTGAAAGGTGCTTTTGCTGAATTGAAAGGGCAAGGTATGAAAAAAGTGATTTTAGATTTGCGTGGAAACCCAGGTGGTTTATTGAATATGTCAGTTGAAATCTGCAATGCATTTTTAGCGAAAGACCAATTAATTGTAGAAACTCGTGGAAAAGTGGCCGAATGGAATCATAAATATTTGGCGATGGAGGCTCCACTTGATACCGAAATTCCGATTGTAGTTTTGATAAATAGCCAAAGTGCATCAGCTTCTGAAATTGTGAGTGGAACGCTTCAGATTATGATCGTGCAGTAATTATTGGTCAACGTTCATTTGGAAAAGGTTTGGTGCAAACAACTCGTGACTTGAGTTATGGAACAAAAATGAAAATCACAACCGCCAAATACTACATTCCGAGTGGACGTTGTATTCAGGCTTTAGATTATAGCCATCGAAACCCCGATGGGAGCGTAGGTCGTGTGGCAGACTCGCTAAAGACAGCTTTCAAAACCAAAAACAATCGCACAGTTTATGATGGTGGCGGTGT
>CAMAQF010000039.1 GCA_945860265.1 Emticicia agri
CAAAAATGCGATTTTGAATGCTAATTACATTAAATCTCGTTTGGAAGCTGAATTCCAAATCCTTTATACAGCCGATAGTGGACGTTGTGCCCACGAAATGATTGTTGATTTACGTCAATTTAAAATTTCGACGGGTGTTGAAGCTGAAGACGTGGCGAAACGCTTAATGGATTATAATTTCCATGCACCAACGCTCTCTTTTCCTGTAGCAGGTACAATTATGATTGAACCAACTGAATCAGAATCTAAAGCCGAACTCGACCGTTTCTGCGATGCACTTTTGAGTATTCGTGAAGAAATCAGAGAAATTGAGGTAGGAAATGTAGATAAAGCCGATAACGTATTGAAAAACGCACCTCACACAGCGGCAGTAGTTTTGGTAGAAAATTGGACAAAAGCTTATTCGAGAGAAAAAGCAGCTTATCCACTACCTTACGTAAAAGCCAATAAATTCTGGGCAACTGTTAGCCGCATTGACTCGGCACATGGGGACAGAAACTTAATCTGTGCTTGCGAGCCTGCTGAGACTTATGCTGAGAATTGATAGGATATTCAATATAAAAAAATGGTCTGAAAAATTATTTTCAGACCATTTTTTATTGATAATTATCTCATGCAAAAGGCGACTCTTCGTCTTTTAAATATTTACCAATATTGAAAGAAATACCGTTGGCTATCGCAATATCTTTGTTCCAATCAATTATTGACCAATTTTCGTCTTTGGTTGCAACTAAAACCTTCTTGCTTTCAGACATAAGCCAAATTACTTTTTCAACGCCAAACTGTAATAATTTGTCAGTTTTTGTGTAAATATAGCCATCAGGTGTACCAAAAGCACCCAAATGAGCATCAATATCAACTTCAATCTGAATTTTTGGTGGTACAGAAATATAATGTTTATCGGCTGACTTAACTGGTAAAACACTCTTATCGTAAATAACAATATCACCCGATAAGTTATTTTTTTTACTCAAATGTAAGCCCGTTTCATTAGTCAAAACACGGTATTTTGTAAGATCTATTGATTTGAATAGCACCATCAATAAATATTCTATGATTGTCGATTGCAAATTGCTCGAACCCATAACTTCTTCAATTGTTTTTGTTCCATTTACTACTTCTTCATACCCTTTGTAATAAATAGGTTTACCATCAATGATTTCGTAAATCAATGACGCTGGTATTTTCTTGGCAGGGATGCGAGGAAGTACCGTTCGAGGACTTTTAGTTGCTATCATTGCTTTTATTTTTTCTCAAATTTAAACATTATTTTCATAACCCTACAAACATTTATCTTTTCAATTCTCCGAACAACCAGCAATTTTTGCTTGAAAAGTGCTGCCCTGTTTGGCTTCAAAATTTGGTCCCAGCAAAATGTATTTCCCTGCCGAATAGGTTACTTTTTGGTTGGCTTTGATAACATTATTGGCATTGGCTTGTATCCAATCCCACGACTCTATGGTGGCGTTGGGCAATCGGTTTTCTTTCTCTAAAACCAGTTGACTATTGCAGCTGGGCGGTAGTGGTAGCGTACTCATGTAAATACCACGTCCGTGTGTGCCTACCGCCAAAACTCGGTCAATTGAACGATACACTAAACCATCGCAACGTACATTGGCCAAACCTATATTAGTCGGTTGCCAATAAGGGTAAGCTGCTGAAATGTCCTTTGTTTGCCAAACACCCAATTCGGTAGCCAAAAATACTTGTTTACGGTCGAGTGGATAAAAAACGGCCGCTCTAATCGGCATATCTTCTAAACCTGAACCCATTTGATCTTTATTTAGCCAAGTTGTGCCTCCATCGTTGGTCAACCAAACCGAGGCAATACCATAATTTGAAAAAGTCACCAACAGATTATCATCGGTTGCACCTACATCAATACACGAAATTGTGGTATTCCCTGCAGGTAAACACGCTTTGTCAATTTGGGTAACTATTTGACCATCAATACCAGCATTCGTAATTTTATAAATTTTTCCACCTTTACAAGCAATAAATAAAGTATGGTCGATTTTGCCTGCTTCCATAAACGTTATATCCATTTTTACGTTTATAGTCATGCTACCCAAGACTGTTCTACCGCCAACATCGGTCACTCTTGAAAGGCGTGTTGAAGTAGAAGTAGTGTCGGAATAAGAATAAAAAACGTTAATTTTATCATTATAAGCAGCAGGGTTCAGAAACTTACCTTTATCGCCATCAATAACGATAGACTCACTGAAGTCACCGTTTTGGTTATGTAGTTCATAGACATTCTTAATTCCCGAAATAATCTGCACGTTTGGGTTGTCTCGATCAATAAAACAAATATAACCATCGCCGCTAAAGATGGCTACGTCGGTTCCTGTTCCTTGAGTAAAAATTGGTGGATTGATTTTCAACGAACCATTATCTTGTGTACCGCCAATAGCGTAGCCACTTCCTGCAATATTTTTTACGGCTACACTATAAAACTGAGCCACATTATAGCCTTTGGTTCGACGTTGGAAAGTTGGCTCTTTGGTAGTGGCATTTCCATAATTATTGGATAAAAAAACACCTCCATCATTTCCAATTAACACTTGGTCAGCATTATAGGGATTAAAAACAATAGCATGCTGATCGGGGTAGGGAAGCCCGTAATAAAGCATCGTCCAGTTTGCACCCCCATCGTTAGATTTGGCGAGATTTGTCCCGCCCGCAATCACTAAATTTGGGTCAGTTGGATGTACCGATAAAATCAGATTATACCAACCTTGATTTGATGTAAAATTCGGTACTATGATATCTGTCCAAGTGCTACCTGCATCAATTGATTTCTTGAACCACTTGATTTTTCCAGTGTTTGGAGGCGAATCTCCGTAAGTAGAAACCGCATAAATTACTTGTGAACTTCCCGATGTTGAAGGTGCTAAAGCCAATTCTGTTCTTGCTCCAGTATTATCGGGAGTGATGTTTATCCAAGTTGTACCTTCATCAGTTGATTTATAAATGCCACTTCCCGAAGAGGTAATTTTACCAAAAGTTGCAAAAATAGTTTGGTCGGAGGCAATTTCTAAATCAGCGGCAAAAGTTGAGCCAGTGGAAGGCAATAGAACCTGTTGCCAAGTTGTACCATTATCAGTTGAGCGATAAACGCCATTTTGTGTTGCAGTAAAAACTTTACCTTTGGTGTTTACTGCAATATCTTGCACAAAATTAAAATCAACATTTGAGGAGGTCACCGACAATTGCTGCCATGTTGTGCCATTATTTGCAGAATACCAAATCCCTGCTCCACGAACAGCATCAATATTTTGCCAACCTTCGCCAGTGCCTACGTACATTTTTTGGGGAGAATTTGGGTCGAATGCAATGCATGAAATGGCTAAATTTGCCCAAAAATCATCAATTTTAATCCATTGTTGATTAGCATCAGTGAAATCATTATTATACCAAAGTCCGCCCGCAACTCCCCCAGCCCAAACTCTTTTGTGATTGATATCATTTGGGTCGAGAGCTAACGCTCGTGTACGCCCACCCGCATCCAATGGTCCCATTTCATACCAATTCATCGAAGAAACCAAACGACCTCTTTGGATTTTCTCTTGTAGATTTTTTCTTGCAGAAACCAATCGCTCAGTTGGCACTTTCCCTGTTGCAGGGTCTTGCGTGATTTCACTTTCAAATCTTGCTCGTTCATAAGGATTTTCACGAAATTCTTTCTTTTTTTCTTGAGCAAAAGAGTAAAATGAAAGGATAAACAGAATTAGAATTGTGTAGATTTTTGTCATTCCCTTACCAGTAAAACGTTTTCTAAGGTAGGTTTTGCACAATGCGAATTATGCAAAGCATTGCTTTAAATTTGCAATTTTTAAGAGGAAAAAAATCTATATATTTTATCGAATTTTTCTTTTTAAGCGTAAGGTGATTCTCCTGCCTGAAGATATTGCCCAATATTGATATAAAGGCCTTCTGCTATTTCAATTTCTTTATGCCAATTAGTTATTTGCCAGTTATCATCTTTGGTAGCAATCATTACTTTTTTACTTTCTGAAAGTATCCAAATCACTTTTTCTACACCAAAAGCTAGAAGTTTATCAGTTTTTAGGTTAATATAAGCTTCAGGAAATTCAAAATCTTCAATATCAGCATCAATATCTACCTCAATCTGAATTTTGGGGGCTACACTTGCATAATGTTTATCAGCAGCTTTTAAAGGCAATTTTGATGTTTCAAAAACAGCAATATCGGCCGATAAGTTGCTCTTATTTTCTAAATGTAAACCTTGCTCGTTTGTCATGATACGGTACTTTTTCTCATCAAGACCTCTAAACAAAATTCTCAAAATATATTCAATAATTGAATTCTGTAATGTACTTGCTCCCATGATTTCACTGCTTTTTTTTGTTCCGTTCAATACTTCTCTGTAACCTTTATAATAGATAGGTTTTCCATCAATGACTTCATAAATCAATGAGACAGGAATTTTCTTTACTGGAATTTTTGGGAGTTTTTTATGTAAATTTCTGACTGCAACCATATTATTTGATTTTGCTTTAGTAAATTTAAAACAAAAAGTCTCTTTTTTACAAATAAACCCTAAAATTCTTATCATGGAATTGCTTTCTTTTGAAATTATTGACTAACCAAAACCCCCATGAAAAACAAAAACGCCATTATCGGAGCAGCATTTTTGATGGCAACTTCGGCCATTGGTCCAGGTTTTCTGACCCAAACTACGGTTTTTACTCAGCAACTAACTGCCAGTTTTGGATTCGTGATTTTACTTTCTATTTTGCTGGATATTGGCACGCAACTCAATATTTGGCGAGTAGTTTCAGTAAGTCGAAGACCCGCCCAAGATTTAGCCAACGAACTTTTCTTTGGTTTGGGATATGTATTGGCTTTTTTGATTGTGGTTGGTGGTTTGGCTTTTAACATCGGTAACGTAGCAGGTGCGGGATTAGGTTTTGAGGTTCTTTTTGGTATCGATGTAAAAATTGGAGCGGTGATTAGTGCAGTCATTGCGATTGGCATTTTCATGTCAAAAGAATCGGGTAAAGTCATGGATAACTTCACCAAGATTTTAGGATTTTTAATGATTTTATTGATTCTCTATGTAGTTTTTGTATCAAATCCACCAATTTTTGAGGCAGTTCATCACACATTTATTCCACAAAAATTTGATGCTTTGGCAACAGTTACACTCGTTGGTGGTACAGTTGGTGGTTATATTACGTTTTCGGGGGTGCATCGTTTAATGGACGCGGGAATTAATGGAGTAGAAAATTTACCAGAAATTAATCGTAGTGCTACGACTGGCATTTTGCTTACTGCCGTAGTACGATACTTGTTATTTTTAGCTTCGCTCGGCGTAGTTGTAGCAGGTTTTACCTTGAGTAAAGACAACCCTCCAGCATCAGTTTTTCAAAGTGCAGCCGGCGAAATCGGCTATAAAATTTTTGGAGTGGTTATTTGGTGTGCAGCCATTACTTCTGTGGTTGGGGCGGCTTATACTTCGGTTTCTTTCTTGCGTACTTTTCATCCAAATTTCGAGAAATACAATCGACAAATCATCATTGGTTTTATCGTTTTTTCTACAATTATCTTTGTTTTAATTGGAAAACCAGTAAAAACGCTCGTGTTTGTAGGAATGCTCAATGGTTTTATTTTGCCAATTGCTTTAGGAATTATGCTCATTGCAAGTCGAAAAACTCGACTGATGGGCAATTATAAACATTCTTTAATTTTACAGATAATTGGTTGGTTAGTAGTAGCAATCATGTCAGCGATGGTAATTTATGGCATTGTTTCTTAGAAAGCCTCACCTATTGTAGCATAAAAATTACCTTTACCATAAGGCGAAAGGGCATAATCAAGACGAAGGTTAAGGTGATTTTTAGTAGCAATTCTGAGTCCTGCTCCATAGGTAAATTTGGGTTTGTTTAATCGTAAAAAGCTATCTTCTTGACTACCCAAAAATGCCATCGAACCAAAAGCCACTGCTCCTAAACGTTTCCAAATTTCTTGACGGATTTCTTGCTGAATTATTAAAGCATTTTTATCTCTAAAATACCCTTCAAAAATCCCACGCATACGATACTGTCCGCCCAAATAGGCCAACTGATTGAAAGGCACATTACCAATATTTGCAGTAAACACGTAATTACTGGCCAAAACAGTTCTTTTTCCCAAGCTATTATAATTAGCAATATCGGCCGAAATCTTTGTGAAATTTCGGTTTGCTCCTAAAAATCGACCAGAAGGCACGACGAAAACTTCGCCAAAAACACCTTTTCTTGGATAAAAAACTTGGTCACGGGTATCTCGCAAAATACTCATTCCCAGACCCAAAGTTCGAGACTTCTCGCTACCGTTTATTCGTCCCGAAGTCAATTCTCCGCCATCAACCGTTGAGGTAACATTATAATTTTCAAAATTTAGCCTTGGCCCTAAATAAGTATTCGGATTAATAGCCCTTGATGCCAATAGCCTTACACGTTCATAATCAGCACCGTATTTTTCTTCGGCCACTCGATTTTCACCAATCCCCGAATAAATATAATTATAGCGAAACAAGCCATTTTCGGAAGCGAAATAGTATTTATTGTTATGTGTAAAAATTTTAAAAGGAAAGAAAATCAGAATTTGTTTGTTTTGTGTGTAAGTCGCTCCAAACGAAATCTGTGAAAGTTTTGCTCCAATAGAATCTCTCGAAAAACCAAAGGTTGCCACACCGCCTATACCTCCACCAAACCGAGTTTCGGGTAGCCTAAATACAAGTGGTAAAGCAATAATATTTCTATTTTTTAATAGTTTCTTTTTTGTTGAATCTTGTGCTGAGATAGTCTGAGAAAAACAAAATAATATAGAAAACAAAATGTAATATTTCATATATAAAAGTCAAAAAAAATAATAACTAAACCATTTATGATAAAACCCAACGTCTAACCTAAAACTCCTTTAATTAAAAAGCGATTTGATGTAAGATTTGTTTTTACTTCTTATTTTCAATTATATAATTATTTTCTTTGGCGTAGTTCCTACGAATTCTTTCAAATAAAAAGGCTCAAAATCAGCAACATTTTCAAATTGTAGCTGCTCAAAAGAACGAGTGGCCAACGCCCCAATACTTTTAGCCGAAGGAAAAACTACTTCATTTACGAAAACGGCGTTTGAATCATTTCCCAGTGAGGCACGACACTTTTCTGCTCCATCGCCAAAGAAAATAATTTTATGACTTTCAAATAAATTAGAAAAAGATGTTTCGTCAATAATTTTGGCTTGAGTTGGTTCTAAGAGTTCAAGTGGATCAGCTTTATAAACAGCACAATAAACCTCCATTCGCCGAGCATCAAGCATCGGACAGAGCAAAAGTGATAACGGGCTAACGCCCAATTGATAATTGACAGCGGAATGCCGCCCAGCGGGGTGCCGCCCAGCGGGGTGCCGCCCAGCGGGGTGCCGCCCAGCAGAATGCCGCCCAGCGGAATGCCGCCCAGCGGGGTGCCGCCCAATTGATAATTGATACGCCATTGCTTCCAAAGTATTAATAGCAATCAAAGGTTTTTCGAGCGTAAAACATAAACCTTTTGCAGTAGAAACACCAATACGCAGACCAGTATATGAACCTGGGCCTTTGGCAACAGCTATCGCATCAATATATTGCAGTGTCAAACCGGCAGTTTTTACTACATGCTCAATGAGCGTAGTAAGCATTCCAGAAGAAGACTTTTCATTATTTAATTCACTTACTGAAAGCAACTTGCCATCTTGATGAATGGCAGCCGAACAAGCCTTAGTAGAAGTTTCGATACTGAGAATAATAGGCATTGACAAAAAATGTAGAAGGTAGATGGTAAAATGTAAAATGATTTTAAGGCTCATTCTACATTCTATCGGCCAAAATTACTCAATATTTTGATTCCTCTTGTAAGGGTAAGGGGTTTTATTTACTCCTAATCGCAATTACGGGGTCTAGGCGGGCAGCTTGCCATGCTGGTAAAATACCCGAAATCAAACCAATTCCACTCGAAATGAATAATCCTTTAAAGATATTTTTAGAAGTCAATATAATATCAAGTGTGCCGAGTGGCAAGAAACTCAATAAATAGACTAAAATAATTCCAAAAAGGCCACCAATTAAGCACAGAAAAATAGATTCAAAAAGAAATTGATAGAGGATAAAAGAGTTTTTTGCTCCTAATGATTTCTGAATTCCAACAATATTGGTGCGTTCTTTGACTGACACAAACATGATATTGGCAATACCAAATCCCCCGATTAGCAATGAAAAAAGTCCAATAATTGTACCTGCACCACCAATTACTTTGAATAATTCACCTAAAGCCGCAGCAGCAGCCTCTGGGCGATTAAGGGCAAAACTATCATCCTCCGATGGACGTAAACCTCGTTTTGTTCGCATCAGACCCGTTACTTCACCTTCTAACTCAAAAAGTCCTTCATCTTTATCAAATCCTTTCAGTAATATATCTCCATAGGGCTCGCCCGAAGAAAAAATACGCTTGTGTGAAAGAAACGGAATAAACACTTTTTCGTCAGGATTACCACCAAAATCAGCAATTTGCTTACCTTTTCGCTCTTGCACACCAATTACCGTAACATTTTGCCCTTTCATCTTAAAAGTCTGTCCAATTGGGTCAGAATCTGAAAACAACGCATCGGCAATATCAGCCCCTAAAATTCCAACATTCCTCCCAGACTCTACTTCTTGAGGAGCAAAATAACGACCATTTATAATCGGCACTTCGGTAATTTCGGTAAAGTCATAGGTAACTCCTTGACATAATGCATTGATACTATTACTGCCTTTCTTGCAAGAAACACCACCTGCAAAATCTATCATTGAAATTGCTTGGGCATTTTCGAGATTATCTCTTAAATATTTGAATTCTTCATACTTCGGTTCTGGACGACGAAAATATTTCCACCACGGATAATCGGCACCTCCAAAAAACCACGGCCATTTCTGCACATAAATTACATTCGAACCAATCGAACTCAAACTCCCCTTAATATTTGATTCGAGTGAGTCAACCATCGAATAAACGCCAATAATTGAGAAAATACCAACAGTTACCCCCAAAAGCGATAAAACTGTACGTAAAATATTTTCTTTCAAGGCATTCATCGCAAAACGAAAACTCTCAAATATCAGTAGGAATACTTTCATATTTTCTTGTCCTGAAGGACAGTTTTTTTGAATTAATAATTTTACAAAAATAGGTCTGAGAAATAACTTTCGGAAATGAATTTCGTCAATCAGTAGTTTTTAGTAAATTAACGGCAAATTTCAAGGATATGTGGGGTTGAACTTCGCATTTATTAATCAACAATCTAAACAAGTATGAAGAAAACACTTTTACTCCTAAGCCTATTTACGTTAGTTTTTTCCTGCAAAAACAAACCTACTCGAACAAGCGATGCTGTTTCGAGCAAATCGAAAGACTTATTTATACTTTTTGAAGAAGCACCTAATCAAAAAGCATTTTTTTCTGACCGTAAAGGCGTAATTGGCCAAAACGGAATGGTGGCTTCTGCTCATCCCGAATCCTCTAAAGTGGGAGTTGAAATCATGAAATTGGGCGGAAATGCTATTGATGCTGCCGTTGCTACGCACTTTGCATTGGCTGTGGTATTTCCATTTGCAGGAAACTTAGGGGGTGGTGGATTTGCTGTTATCAGAGATAAAAACGGCAAGGCATATACACTTGATTTTAGAGAAAAGGCTCCACTAAAAGCCAATCGTGATATGTATTTAGATGCTAAAGGTGATGTGATTCAGGGTCTAAGTTTACTTGGACATTTGGCAAGTGGCGTTCCAGGTGCTGTTGATGGAATGGCAGAAATTCATAAGAAATTCGGAAAACTATCGTGGGAAAAAGTAATTCAACCAGCTATTGATTTGGCAGAAAAAGGTGTAATTCTGACCGACCGTGAAGCTCTTGGATTAAATAACAATAAAACAGTTTTCAAAAAAGTAAACGGAGAAAATACAACTTATTTTATAAATCCAGAAAACCGTGATTGGGTAAAAGGTGATTTATTGATTCAAAAAGATTTAGGAAAAACTCTACGAATTATTCAAGAGAAAGGTCGTAATGGCTTTTATGAAGGCGAAGTGGCTGATTTGTTGGTCAATGAAATGAAAAAAGGTGGCGGAATTATCTCGCACGAAGACCTCAAGAAATATCATTCAGCTTGGCGTGAGCCAATTTCGGCCAATTACAAAAACTATAAAATTATCACGATGCCACCGTCGTCGAGTGGAGGCGTGGCTTTGGTACAGCTTCTACGTTTTGTTGAGCCTTATCCTTTGCGAAAGTGGGGATTCAATACAGATTCGACAGTACAAGTAATGATTGAAGCCGAACGCCGTGTCTATGCAGATCGTGCCGAATGGATGGGTGATATGGATTTTGTAAAAGTACCAATGAAAGAACTAATGAGTAAGAGTTATTTAGAAAGACGTTGGAAAGATTTCAGTTTTGAAAAAGCAACTGATAGTAAAAATATTGGTGGTGGAAAAATTACAGGAAAAGAATCGAATGAAACAACTCATTACTCGGTAGTTGACAAGGAGGGAAATGCGGTTTCGATAACAACAACACTTAATGGTGGTTATGGTAGTAAAGTTGTAGTTTCGGGAGGGGGATTTTTGATGAATAATGAAATGGACGATTTCAGTGTAAAAGCTGGCGTTCCAAATATGTTTGGTTTAATTGGCAATGAAGCCAACGAAATTCAACCTGAAAAGCGTATGCTTTCATCAATGACACCAACAATTATAGAAAAAGATGGAAAGTTTTTGATGGCTGTTGGAACACCGGGCGGTTCAACGATTATTACTTCAGTTTTTCAAACAATTCTGAACGTAACCGAACACGGAATGACGATGCAACAAGCCGTAAATGCTCTTAAATTCCATCATCAATGGTTGCCTGACCGCACAGTTTATGAGCCAAATGCTTTTAATGAAAAAACAGTAAACGCCTTAAAATCAAGAGCTTATATAATTGATGCACAAAAAGGCACACTTGGCAGAATGGATTGTATAATGCTACGCCCCGATGGCACACTCGAGGGTGCATCTGACCCTCGTGCCGATAATACAAGTGTGGGGTACTAATTTTTAATGAATAATGCATAATTGATAATGAATGTTAAGTCGTAAAACTACATTTTCAATTATCCATTTTCAATTACACATTATTTTCCAATTATTCCTTTTGTAATCAAATATGGGATTATTAACCAAAGTAAGCCTTTTATCAAAAAAAATAGAAAACCAGCCCATCCGAGCCGTTTAAACCATTGCATAAATTTCGACTGTTCTTCCATAAAACTTTTTTACTGTTGACCATCAACTATTGATGGTTGATTTTTTGTATAGTTTTTCAACAAAAACATTAGCCCAATAGTTGCAATCAACGAAAAACCTACGATTGATAGTGGCACATCGTCCATACTTTCTAAATCTGTTTTTACGATTCCTATATTGTGCAAATACATTATCGTGATAGCAAAACCGTTATTGAAAATATGGGCAAAAATCGGCATACGAATATTGCCAGTCCACAAATAAAAATAGCCAAATAGCACACCCAACATCATTCTGGGCAAAATACCATAAAATTGAAAGTGAATAGCAGCAAATATAAACGCCGAAACCCAAATAGCAATGTGTGGATTACCTGTTCCGAGTAATAATTTTCGCATGATTAAGCCTCTAAAAATCAATTCTTCTCCTATTCCTGCAATGACAGCAATAACAAAAAATGCTAATAAAAACTGCCAAAAAGAAGTAAAATCTGTAAAAAACTTAGTGGTTGCTGCCAGTTTGTCCTCCATTCCTTTCAATAATAGTTCTAAACCTTTCAAAGATTCAGGAAACGAAACTGCTTGATTGAGTTCCTGCAACCAACCATTGAAACCCATAAAAGAAATTTCTATCAAAACCACCATTCCGAACACCGCTAAAGTTGGAACTTTCTCAAAATCGAGGTCTTTCCAAGATTTTTTCTCAATAATTCTCCAATAAAACCAAGCAGTGCCTATAAACCCTATAAATGAGCCCAAACCCTGCCCAAAAATCATTCCGAGCCACGCATTAGGTAGTTTAGACAATTCACCATCACTATTCTTAAAATCAGTCAATGATGCACCGGCTGCCATCATTACTAAAATCTGAGTCACGCTTCCCAAAAACAAAAAACCTATAAAAAAAAGGCCAATGATTACAAGAAGCGATGACGCTGCGGGGTTTTCACGAGAATCGGTAAGTTTCATAAGTTTTTTTGTAAATTTGGAGTAAAATTATTCAGTTTTTACTGTATTCGCAATGTTTAAGCCACTTTTGACTAGTCGAAAGGAATTATTAGCATTTTTTTATAGTTAACTTTTTGTACGACAGGTTTGTATCGGAGTTTCGTGCAACCTTGTCTATCGGTTATACAAGCAAAACAGGTTAGAAACCTGTTCTACATTAGAAGATGGCAAAAATAGGTAATATAGATTTAGGAGAATTTCCACTTTTACTAGCTCCAATGGAAGACGTGAGCGACCCACCTTTTCGGTTGGTTTGTAAGGAAAACGGTGCTGATTTGATGTACACCGAGTTTATTTCGTCCGAAGGATTGATTCGCAATGCAGCCAAAAGTGTGATGAAACTTGATATTTTTGAGTATGAACGTCCTATTGGTATCCAGCTTTTCGGTAGCGACGTAGAAACAATGGGCGAATGTTCACGCATAGCTACGGCCGCCAAACCCGATTTGATTGATATTAATTATGGTTGTCCCGTAAAAAATGTTGCGTGCCGAGGTGCCGGGGCGGCTTTATTGCAAGATATTCCAAAAATGGCGGAAATGACAGCCGCCGTTGTGAAAAATACCCATTTACCAGTTACAGTGAAAACGCGTTTGGGTTGGAACGAAGAAACAAAGAATATTGGTGAAGTTGCCGAACGCTTACAAGACGTTGGTATTCAAGCACTTACCGTTCATGGACGCACGAGGGCTCAAATGTATAAAGGCGAAGCTGATTGGACTTTAATTGCGAAAATCAAAGAAAATCCACGCATCAAAATTCCAATTTTTGGTAATGGTGATGTTGATTCACCCGAAAAAGCCCTTGATTATCGCAATCGTTTTGGCGTTGATGGAATTATGATTGGCCGTGCCGCTATCGGCTATCCTTGGATTTTCAACGAAATTAAGCATTATTTCAAAACTGGTCAAAAACTTGCTCCACCAAGTATCGAACAAAGAGTTGATGCTTCAAAAAAGCACTTGGAGTTTTCTATGAAGTGGAAAAATGAACGCCAAGGAATCTTAGAGATGCGTCGACATTATAGCAATTATTTCAAAGGTCTACCTAACTTCAAAGAATACCGAATGCGTTTGGTCCTTTCTCTGGATTTCCAAGAAATCCTTTCAATTCTCGATGAAGTTTCAATAGTTTACGATGGTTTTTTACTCGAAAAACAAGAAATAATAGTCGCATACGCGGGCGTAGATTAACCTTGATTCGCTATAACCATATCGACTCTTTGTGTTGGCAAATTTCCCCTCCTCAAATAAGGAGGGGTGTCCTGACGAAGTCGGACGAGATGGTTTATAGTCTGTAAAAGTGCTTCAAAATATGCACAGTTGGAACAAACCACCCCGTCAAAATTCGACTTCGTCAGAATTTTACCACCCCTCCTTATCTAAGGAGGGGAAATTGAAATTTGAGACCTATTAGCTTAAAATAAACCTATATAAAAACCCACGTGAATAAAAACACCTTTACTAATCCCGAAAATAGAACATTAATTTCTTGGCTTTTATTATGCATACTGGCCATAATGTGGGGTTCTTCATTTATCATTATTAAAAAAAGCCTTGATGCTTTCACACCAGTTCAAATCGGAACAGTAAGAATTTTAGCGGCAGGATTGGTGTTTTTGCCGTGGATTATCTCCTCTCGCAAACAATTTCCAAAAGAAAAAACTAAATATTTTCTCGCCTCTGGGCTTTTGGGCTATTTTCTTCCAGCATTCTTATTTGCCTTTGCAGGAAGCAAAATAAACAGCTCATTATCAGGAACTTTAAACTCTGCAACGCCCCTTTTTGTGTTAATTGTTGGAGCATTTTTCTTCCAGCAAATCATCAAACGTTGGCAAGTGGCTGGCTTAATATTGGGTTTTATAGGAAGTTTAATTTTAGTACTTTCTTCGACTAAAGATGGAATTTCAATTAATCAACTAAATCCTTATGCCTTCTTGATTATTTTGGCTTCGTTGATGTATGGTTTTAACGTAAATATCGTTGGTAAACATTTAAGCGGAATCAGTCCAGTTTTATTAAGTGGTTGGACACTTTTTGGCGTAGCCATCGTCTCCGCCATTATCCTTTTTTCGACCGATTTTGTTTCTCGCATCAATGCCGATACCACGCAACCGTTGATAATGCTTTTGCTGCTTGGAGCAATCAATTCGGGCATTGCAGCTATCATTTTCAACTATGTTTTGCAGATTTCTTCACCTGTTTTTGCATCTTCGGTCACTTATTTGATTCCTGTTGTGGCTACCGTAATTGGGTTTATTGATGGCGAATCTATATCTTTTTTTCATTATTTTGGTATGACAATCATTTTGGTTGGTGTATATTTAATAAATAAACAGTAGTTATTGTTACAGATTGTTGTTTTTGGTTGAATGCTGTTTATTAACGACAATTTGAACGATACGAAGTACAATAATGTGCAACAACATCTAAACATTTTCAAACAAAAACTTCAACCATGCTAAAAGCAATCATAAACGACCAAACTTTTGATATTTCAAACGAAAAAGGAGAAATTTTAGTAAATAATCAACCATTTACGTGGGATTTTCGCGATATTTCTAATAATCATTTTCATATCATAAAAGATTATAAATCGTATAACGCCGAACTTGTAGAGGCCAATTACACCGAAAAAATATTTAAACTGAAAGTCAACGGTACAATTCATATAGTCAATCTCAAAAATCGTACAGATCTACTTTTGGAAAAAATGGGCATGAGCAGTGCTGCATCAGGTAAACTCAACAACCTTAAAGCTCCAATGCCAGGCTTGATTTTTGAAATGAAAGTAAAAGTAGGCGACGAAGTAAAAAAAGGTGATGTCTTGTTGATTTTAGTAGCAATGAAAATGGAAAACGCCATTAAAGCCGCAGGCGACGGAATTGTGAAAAGTATAAAGACAAACACAGGCGATAGCGTAGAAAAAGGGCAATTAATAATGGAATTTGAATAAAAAAGGCATTAAAATTATTATTATTAACATATTAAGGCCTAAGTGTGGCATACTTTTCTGTTTGATACAAATAGGTTTGCCACATTTGTTTTAATGGGTCAATTCAAAATTCTGCCTTCAAAATTTTCCAAACTCAAAAATTTAACCCTAACTTTGCTTTTAAATATACCTCTAATGTCTGAACTAAAATACAAGCGAATCCTCCTTAAATTAAGTGGCGAAGCCCTCAACGGTGGCGATAAAAGCCAAATTATTAATTCTGACATTCTTTCGCAATACGCCCAAGAGGTTAAATCTATTGTTGATGCAGGTTGCCAAGTAGCAATCGTAATAGGTGGTGGAAATATCTTTCGTGGAGCAAGCCAAAGCTCTGGAATCGACCGTGAGCAAGGAGATTATATGGGCATGATTGCAACAGTAATCAATGGTATGGCGGTGCAAAGTGCTTTAGAAAAAGCTGGATTAATCACTCGTTTGATGTCAGCTATCAAAATGGAGCAAGTTGCCGAGCCGTTTATTCGCCGTCGTGCAATTCGTCACCTTGAAAAAGGTCGTATCGTAATCTTAGGAGCAGGAACAGGAAACCCATATTTCTCGACCGATTCGGGTGGAGCGTTGAGAGCCAATGAACTGGGCGTTGATGTATTAATGAAAGGCACAAGCGTTGACGGAGTTTACACAGCCGACCCACGCAAAGACGAAACTGCTATAAAATATGATAAAATAAGCTACGAAGAAGCCATAAACAAAAACCTAAAAGTGATGGACTTGACTGCCTTTGCACTTTGCAAAGAAAACAAAATGCCAATCATTGTCTTTGATATGAATGTTGCAGGGAATTTGATGAAAGTAGTAAACGGTGAAAATATTGGTACTTTGGTAGGAGATTAATTTAATATTTATAAATATTGTAATGTTAGAAATACGAAGTTTAAAAAAATGGAAGAAATAGAATTAGTCCTTGATATGGCGAAAGACACAATGGAACGTGCCTTAAAACATACCCAAATCGAACTTTCAAAAATCAGAGCGGGTCGTGCTTCTACCCAAATGCTCGATGGAATTCAAGTTGAATATTATGGTTCGCCTACACCATTAAGTCAAGTTTCATCAATCAGCACACCCGATGCTCGCACAATCGCTATCAAGCCTTTTGAGCGTAAACTCATAAATGATATTGAGCGTGGCATTATCAATTCAAACATCGGCCTTTCTCCAGCCAATGATGGAGAAACGATTCGTCTTAATATTCCTCCATTAACGGAAGAGCGTCGTAGAGATTTAGTAAAAAAAGCTAAAAACGAAATTGAAGTTGCTCGTGTAAACATTCGTAAGGTTCGACAAGAAGCAAATGATGAATTGAAGAAAATTCAGAAAGACGGTGGCTCAGAAGATGAAGTAAAAAAAGCCGAAGACCGTGTTCAAAAAATGACTGATAGCTTCATCACGAAAGCCGAACAATTAATGGCCGATAAAGAAAAAGATATTATGCAAGTATAGTGTAGCACAATTTTCCAAATTGTGCAAATTAATAGAAAGCCTGCTCCAAAAAGCAGGCTTTTTTAATGAAATCTTTATAAATTGCGTTGAAAATATATCATATTTCATACATCATACTTTCTTATGAATACTGCCAAACGCATAAGCGAACTAAGCGAAAAACTCAATTATTATAATCAACGCTACTATATAGATAGTGTATCAGAGATTTCTGACCAAGATTTTGACTTATTATTAAAAGAGCTAGAATCACTCGAAAATCAATACCCCAACCTTAAATTACCAGAATCACCAACGCACCGTGTAGGCGGTACAATTACCAAAAACTTTGCGAGTGTCGAACACCGTTATCCGATGCTTTCATTGGCAAATACATATAATGAAGAAGAACTCATCGACTTCGACGAAAGAGTAAAAAAAGGACTCAACGGCGAAACTTACGAATATATTTGTGAACTAAAATTTGATGGAATTTCGCTCTCAATGACCTACGAAAACGGTATTTTTGTTCGTGGCGTAACTCGTGGCGATGGCGTTAGAGGCGATGATATTACGAATAATGTAAAGACAATAAAAACTTTACCCCTCAAAATAAAAACGCCTCCATCTGGAGCAGTAGGGGCTTTTGAAATTCGCGGTGAAGGCTTTCTTCCTTATTCATCATTCGAGAAAATGAACGTCGATGCAGAAGCCGCAGGCGAAGAAAGTTACGCCAATGCACGAAATGCCGCTTCTGGAAGTTTCAAATTACAAGATTCGGCTGAAGTTGCACGTCGAGGGCTTGATGCTTACATCTATCAATTTCTATCGGATGAAGAAGTTTTTACAACGCATGAAGAAAGCTTAATTGCACTCAAAAACTTAGGTTTCAATGTTTCTCCAACCTGGCAAAAATGCACTGATATTCAGTCAGTTATTGAATATATCAAACTTTGGGACGAAAAACGTTTTTCATTACCTTTGGCAACTGACGGTATCGTAATCAAACTCAATTCGATTGCACAAAGAGCCGAACTGGGTTATACTGCCAAAAGTCCTCGTTGGGCCATAGCCTATAAATACAAAGCCGAATCGAAACCTGCTATTTTGAAAGCTGTTACCTACCAAGTTGGTCGTACAGGAGCAATTACACCAGTGGCGGAGCTTGATAACGAAAAACGAAATGGTAAAGGAATACACTTATCTGGCACAACTGTGAAGCGTGCTTCATTGCACAATGCCAACGAAATTGAGCGTTTGGGGCTTAGAATTGGTGATACGGTTTTTGTTGAAAAAGGTGGTGAAATCATTCCAAAAGTTACAGCAGTTGATGTATCGAAGAGAGATATGTTCAATACGCAAGAAATTATTTACCCGATAACTTGTCCCGAATGTGGAGGAGCATTAACTCGCAAGGAAGGCGAAGCTAACCACTATTGCACCAACGAAAAAGGCTGTCCACCACAAATTCGTGGCCGAATTGAGCATTTTATTCATCGTAAAGCCATGAACATTGATAGTTTGGGTGAAGGAAAAATTGAACTTCTTTACGATAAAGGCTTGGTCAACGACATCACAGATTTATACGATTTGACCTACGATAAACTTTTCGGACTCGAAAAAATAATCGAAGATGAACTCACGGGAAAAATCAGAA
This sequence comes from Emticicia agri, assembly GCA_945860265.1. Lineage (GTDB taxonomy): Bacteria > Bacteroidota > Bacteroidia > Cytophagales > Spirosomataceae > Emticicia > Emticicia agri_A. The sequence goes on from CAMAQF010000039.1 coordinate 18,404, forward strand.
AGATAGGTTTCAAAGATAAAACTGTTCAAAATATCTTAGATGGCATCGAAAAATCGAAGCAAGCACCTTTCAAACAAGTGCTTTTTGGTATCGGAATTCGTTATGTCGGTGCTACGGTTGCCGAAAAACTGGCGAGTTTCTTCAAAAACATTGATAATATCAAAAATGCCGATTATGAATCTCTCCGCACCGCTCCCGAAATCGGCGATAAAATTGCCCAAAGTATTGTAGAATATTTTAAGAACGAAGAAAATAAAATTTTTATTGAGAGATTACGATTAGCAGGTTTGAGGTTTTCAGCACAAGATGAAGTAAAAGAATTTGAAGGCGACCAACTTACAGGAAAAACATTCCTTTATACTGGCACCTTCGTAAATTTTGAACGTGAAGAACTCGAACAAAAAATCGAAGCCAATGGCGGAAAAGTTGTTAGTGGAGTTTCTGGAAAATTAGATTTTCTGATTATAGGCGAAAAACCTGGAGCTTCAAAAATACAAAAAGCCCAAAAACTTAACGTCAAAATGATTTCAGAAGAAGAATTTATGGATATGCTTGGGTAGTTTTTGGAAATTAGTTATCAGGGAATTGCTTAATTAGGATTTCGTTCTTTGACAGCGAATTCCTAATTAGCTAATTTTTGTTTTTCAACTAGTTCACCCGTAACCAATTCTTCAATAACCAATCACTACTTCTTCAACGCCGCACAAAGCCACATACCAATTGTACAACAAGCTAAACCAAGTGACTCACGCCCTAACTCTATATTAACCGTTTTCATGCCTTGATTAAGCAATACTCCCTCCCACTCAGGTGGAAATTGATTGATTGACCACATCAAAAACAACAAACCGATGCTAAAATACATCACCTTATCACCTTTCCCCTTCAACTTATAATAGCATAAATACATTGGAATCAGATATATAGGAATCCACACATAAGGATCGGGGTCATTGTACTGTACAAGAGCAAAAACACCAAACAAAACCACAAAAAACCAAAGAACTACTTTCTGTATCATAATTTTAAAAGTATTGAGTTAGGAATAATTCAAAAACAAACAAAAATACAATGAAGGTAAATTAAAAAATATGATATATCTCCTTAATTTTTTTTAATCTTCAAACAATACTCGACAAACAACTGATAATCAGTTATTTATACGCATTTATTGTTACTATTAATCAAAAAACTATTAAATTGCAAAAAAACGTTTGCGGACAGTCAAAAAATTACTACTTTTGTGTCGGCAAATTACCAGCTCCTGCTGAATCCCCCAGGTCTTGACCGAAGCAAGGGTACTGTGGTCGAGCGGTGAATTTGCCTTTTTTTTGACTTATTCGAATCAATATATTAGAAACTTCTATGTCAAATTGCCCCATAACATAGAAGTTCCCAACCAAAAGTCCCAATTTAAGGGATAGGGGTATTTTTCTCCATGAAATTTTTTATTGACACAGCCTCTCTCAAAGACATTCAAGAAGCACAAGACCTAGGTATTCTTGATGGCGTAACCACCAATCCTTCATTAATGGCCAAAGAAGGTATTTCTGGCAAAAACAACATTATGCGTCATTATAAAGCAATCTGCGATATTGTAGATGGCGATGTAAGTGCTGAAGTGATTGCTACTACTTTTAAGGAAATGATTACCGAAGGAGAAGAATTAGCCGAAATCGACGAGCAAATTGTTGTAAAAATACCAATGATTAAAGACGGTATTAAGGCAATCAAATATTTTTCAGAAAGAGGTATCAAAACCAATTGTACATTAGTGTTTTCAGCAGGACAAGCTCTTTTGGCTGCCAAAGCTGGTGCAACATACGTATCGCCATTCGTTGGTCGTTTAGATGATATTTCATCAGATGGAATGATTTTGATCGAAGATATTCGTACAATTTATGACAACTACGGATTTGAAACACAAATCTTAGCTGCTTCTGTGCGTCATCCTTTACATATCTTACAATGTGCTAAAATTGGATCGGATGTAATGACAGGTCCACTTTCAGCTATCATGGCTTTATTGAATCACCCATTGACTGATAGCGGTTTAGCTAAATTTTTAGCTGACCACGCTAAAGCAAATGCAAAATAAATAATTCTGAGTTCTGAGTTTTTACTCTCAATTCAGAACTCAGAACTCAGAACTCTATGGAGGTCATTTCACTACAAAACGCTTTTATTTACCAACGAGACCAATTGGTTTTGTCGGATGTAAACTTTAGTATCCAAAAAGGAGAATTTGTGTTTCTTATTGGCCGAACTGGTAGTGGAAAATCTTCTCTTTTACAAACATTATACGCCGATCTTTGGCTTGAAAAAGGTACTGGCATTGTAGGTGGTTTTGAGCTTCACGCTTTGAAACGTTCCCAAATTCCTTTTCTTAGAAGAAATATTGGTATTGTTTTTCAAGATTTTCAGTTACTAAGCGATAGGAATATTGATAAAAACCTCCGTTTTTATTTAAAAGCAATGGGTTTGAATGAAAAAACTGAGATGGACGAACGAATCGCCGAGGTACTTTCTTTGGTAAATCTTCCTCATATTCTCGAAAAAATGCCCCACCAACTCTCAGGTGGTGAGCAGCAAAGAGTAGGCATAGCAAGAGCGTTGCTCTACAAACCAGATATCATTTTGGCCGACGAGCCAACGGGAAACCTTGATCCCGAAATGTCAATAGAAATTTTGAAACTTTTCCTCGATATTAACAAAAAATCTAATACGGCTGTACTAATGTCAACACATGATTTTGAACTTATCGAACGATTCCCGCACCGCACACTCTACTGCGATAAAGGTGAAGTTCGTGACCTTGCTGAGAGTATGTAATTATTTGTATAATTACATCAAAAAACAACCAAAAATATCTTTCGGCAAAGCCCAATTTCTAGATTGAGCTATACTTCAATACAATTTAGAATTTTATACTGCTACGAAACCAATTTAAATAAACGTCTGTTATATCAAGCCATATTCAAATTTACGCATGAGCAAATATATTTATGGAATTGATTTCGGCACGACCAACTCAGCACTCGCAATTCTTGATACAGAGACAAATAATATAGTAAAACTATTTACAATCCCTTCACTCCTATTTTTTCCAGAACCAATCAACTCGAAAGAGCCCGTTGTGCCGACAGTTGGCTATGAGGCAATTTCGCTCTATGTGCAGAATCGCATGCGTGGGAGATTTATGAAATCTATCAAGAAAGTTTTACCTAATAAAAGCTTTATCGATACTCGAATCGGATCGAAAAGTTATCGTGCAGAAGATTTAGTAGCTTTGATTTTAGTACATTTAAAGAAAATAGCCGATGAATTTGTGGGAGAAAACGTAAAGACAGCAGTAATTGGTCGCCCAGTAGTTTTTGATGAAAACTCAGAAAAAGATGCTTTAGCCCAAGAAAGGCTATCAAAAGCTGCACGAATTGCAGGTTTTGAAGAATTTTACTTTCAAATGGAACCCATCGGAGCGGCTTTTACGTATGAACGTCAAATCGAAAATCAACAATTAGTTTTGGTAGCCGACTTTGGTGGTGGCACATCTGATTTTTCATTGATGCGACTCAATCCAGAGGCCATAAATCAAGTCGACCGAACGGCTGATATGCTTGCACAAGGCGGTATTTATATTGGTGGCGATAGTTTCGATTCGGATATTATGTGGCATAAAGGCACGCCACATTTTGGACGCGGTGTAAAAGAAGCATTTACACCAGGAAAACCAATTGATTTACCACTTTCGTATTTTTACAGCATTTGTTCGTGGGAGAAAATGAACTTTTTGGACTCGCTTCGCATGAAGTTGAGTATTGCCAAATCTTACCAATATTCTGGTAAAGATTATCGAGTAAAGAACCTCCAAACTTTGATTGAACAGAATTTAGGATATGTACTTTTCAAACAAATAGAAAAAGCAAAAATCGATTTAACGAAGTCTAATGATACTATTTTTGAATTTAATGAAAGCGAAATTGCCATCAATGAGCCTATATCAATACAAGAATTTTCGAGAGAAATTATTGAAAAAAACGTAAATAAAATTGAGCAGTATTTGCAAGAATTTCTCGACAAAAATCAGATAAAAAATGATGACGTTGATGTTGTCTTTATGACTGGAGGAACATCAATGATTCGTCCTTTAAACAATATTTTTATACAACGTTTTGGTTCAGAGAAAATCAAATCTGGCGACAATTTTAATAGCGTTGCAATGGGATTGGCATACAGCTATCGTGTGTTGGCTGAGTCTGTTGAATCATAATTATTAAATATAAATATACCTTCTCAAATTTTGGGATAATAAGTTTAGTCCAAATGCTGGTGAATTTTGTATTAACGTCCAAATTGGATGTTAATACGAGCAAGATTTAATCATTAAGTTTAAATTATAATTTCCTTACAAAAAACCAGTCAATCCAATCTTAATAACAATTTGATTGGTGCTGGTTAATATCTGTTTATATGAAATCAAGTACGAACTATTAATCTCGACACTATTAGGCTTGATAATCTTTGTGGCATCAGCTTGCTGATAATATAAGCCAATATCAAGATAGTTATTTTTCAGGTGTCCCGATAACTTTATTCCAAGCCCCACTCCTGCACCGTAATTTGGTACGATTCTATTAACGGTTGCCAAAGTTTCACTATAGTCTAAACTTTGTTGGAGTATAACGCTTGTTTTTATAAGTTTTGCACCAAAAAAAGCATCAGCATAAGGATTTAGTTTTGAACTCCACAAAATCGGACGATAACGAGCCACACCATTTACCCAAAATGAATAATTTGCCACATAAAACTTGCCAAAAACATTGCTCACAATATTTTCGTCCCGTCCATTTGATTGACAACCTAATTCCGCACCATAAAATAGAGCAGATGCCTTACTCCGATTATGAGGGTTCATTAATCCGCCTACCACAATTCCCCCTTTTGTACCATTCATATTAGCATCTTTCAATATTTTTTGATATTTACCAACAGCATTTCCAAGATTCAAAGATAAATACCATGAATATTTATCTTCAAGATATTTTTCGGTTTTATTTTGAGCAAATGCACTGATAATCAAACAATTAAATATGAGCAAAAGGTAGATTTTTGGTTTCATCTATTGTGGTGGTTTTGGTTATTTTTAGCACAATAATAAAATTGTGCTACTTCGCCGTCAAATACACAAACGGTACAATCATTTCTTCGATTGAAACGCCACCGTGCTGGAAAGTATCACGATAATGACTTACATAATGGTTATAATTATTAGGATATGCAAAGAAATAATCTTCCATCGTAAAGAAATATGCGGTCGAGATATTGGGTTTCGGAAGCATAAAAGTTTCTGGCTTACGTACTACCAAAATATGGTCACTTTTATCGTCCAAATTTAAGTTTTTGCCTTGTTTATAGCGAAGATTAGTATTCACATTTCTATCGCCTACGATGCGTTTTGGATGTTTTACTTTTATCATTCCGTGGTCAGTCGTGATAACCAAACGACCCTTTTTTTCAGAAATTTTCTTTAATAAATCAAGCAAAGGCGAGTGCTCGAGCCAAGACTTTGTGATTGAGCGATAAGCCGATTCATCGGGGGCAAGTTCTTTGATCATGCCCATTTCTGTGCGAGAATGAGAAAGCATATCAACAAAATTATAGACGATTGCCACCAGTTGGTTTTTTAATAAATTATTAAAATTATCGACCAAACTTTTACCTTGTGCCGTGTTCAAAATTTTGTGGTAAGAAAAACTAATGTTTTGGCGGCTTTTATCAATTTGGCGTTTTAAGAATTCAGCTTCATTATTATTCAAAGCATCTTCATTTTCGCCTTCATCATTTACCCATAAATCAGGGTGATATTTTGCCATATCGGATGGCATCATTCCTGAGAAAATAGCATTACGGGCATACGAAGTAGCTGTTGGCAAAATCGCATAATAATCGCTTTCTTCTTCTACATTAAAATAATCCGAAATTACTTCCTCTATTACCTTCCATTGATCATAACGAAGATTATCAATCAATAAAAAGAAAAGTGGAGAATCATTTTTCACCAAAGGAAAAACTTTGTTTTTCATCAATTGGTGCGAGAGTAAAGGCTTCTCAGCTTTTGGATCAGAAAGCCAATCTTCATAGTTTTCTTCTACAAATTTACAGAAATTTGAGTTGGCTTCGGCTTTTTGCATACCAAAAACCTCCTCCATACTTTTATCGTCTGATTTATCGAGTTGAAGTTCCCAAAAAATCAATTTTTTATATATCTCCGACCATTCCTCATGACCGATACGGTCGTTATATTGCATGGCCAAGTTTCTAAAATCTTGCTGATAACCCAAATTGGTTTTCTCTGAAATCAAGCGTTTATTTTCAAGAATTTTCTTGACAGATAATAAAATTTGGTTTGGATTGATAGGTTTTATCAAATAATCGGCAATTTGTGAACCAATTGCATCTTCCATGATACGTTCCTCTTCCGACTTTGTAATCATCACAACTGGAAGGTTGGGTTTCAAAACTTTAATCTTTGAAAGTGTTTCTAAACCAGTCATTCCTGGCATCATTTCATCCAAAAATACTACATCAAATCTTTCAGATTCAACTTTATCGAGTGCATCAGCTCCACTTGGTACAGGCGTAACGTCGTAGCCTTTCGCTTGCAAAAAAATAATGTATGGTTTTAATAAATCTATTTCGTCATCGGCCCAAAGAATGTTGTATCGCATAAGTATGAATTTAATCAACCCCTTAGAAGCGGCGAACCGCACTTGTGGAGAGCTTGATATAAAGAAAATAGGACTATTCAATTTTTACTCTAACGAATAATTACTTTTTTTGTTGCCTGCTAAATTCTTTAAAAATTTATAATAAAGATTTATACTCTGGCAAATATATTCGACAGCTGACAAACGTATCCTAAAGGCGATTTTTGTTCAATTTTTCTAAATCTTCAGGAGTATCAACGCCGATACTTTCATAATTTGTAACAGTTGCATAAATTTTATAGCCATAGCCAAGCCAACGTAATTGTTCTAGTTTTTCGGTGTTTTCGAGTGGTGATGGTGGCAAATGCGAAATCTGCTCTAGCACATCATTTCGATAGGCATAAAGACCAATATGTTTATAAAATTCTGCATGTTCGAGCCAAGTTTCAGGTTCATGCCCACGTACATAAGGCACGGTTTGGCGACTAAAATACAAACATTGTTTACGAATCGTAAGCACAGCTTTTACCACATTTGGGTCGAAAAGTGTTTTATAATCATTTATTTTCTTGACCGCCGTAGCTATTTCGGTCTTAAAATCGAGCAGTTTTGCCATTTGCTCAATAGTTTCGGGGTCAATAAAGGGTTCATCACCTTGAATATTGATGATGTAATCATATTTGCTACATCCACCCGCCTTTTGTAGAGCTTCAAAACATCGATCAGTACCACTTGGGTGGTTTTCGGCGGTCATATAAGCTTCGCCACCAAACCCAATCACATGGTCAAATATTCGAGAATCGTCAGTCGCTACAACTACTCTACTTAGACTTTTTGCTTTTTGAGCTTGTTCGTACACTCGCTGAATCATACTTTTTCCGCCAATATCAGCTAAAGGCTTTCCGGGAAAGCGACTCGAAGCGAATCTTGCTGGAATTATACCAAGAATTTTCATAGGTTTTGTTGCTTGAAGAAGGCGAATTTACATCAAAAAAAAAATATATACGTTAATCTGTCACAGAATCATTAAATTTGCATAAAAATGAATTAAATACCAGAAAAAATGAAGTTAACTATATCAAAAAAAAATTGAGAACTGCTATAAAATCAAGGTAATCAATCTTGGAAATCGTTCAAATTTTTTTTTATGATTAGTTTAAATTCGGTATTTTGATTAATTCGTTCATTATAAAAAAACTAATCACAACTATATGTTCAGATTATTTTGTTCAATAATAGGTTTAAGGTTTATTTTGACAAACGCTATGGCCAATCCTATTGATTCACTTGGATTAGAGAAAAGAAACGGCAAAATTTTAATTCAACATAGAGTTGAAAAAGGAGAAACTCTTTATTCTATTTTAAAAAGATATGATTGTTCGGAAAAAGAATTTTTATCTTTTAATACTTTTTTCAAAAAAGGAATAACTATCGCTCCCGAACAAGTAATTGAAATACCAGTAAAAAGTAAGAAAGCAACAAAAAAAGCCCCAATTGATGAGATTATTACATTTACAGCCGCTAAAAGCGACAAAAAAAATATTGATGAAAACGGTATCGAAATAGTTGATGTGCCAGAAGCCACACCTAAAGAATCAACTCCGATCAAAGAGAAAGATGGTAAAACTGATTCATCCAAAGGCTTTTTAGCAAAAACGGATAATCTTGAGAAACCAACGCCAGCGAAAACTCCAGGTAAAGAGAAAACTCACATTGTGATTGCGGGTCAAAATTTGTTTACGATTGCAAAACTATACAATGTAAAAATTTGGCAAATCAGAACATGGAATAGTTTGACAAATGATGCCTTGAAAGTAAATCAAGTTTTACTAGTTGAAAAACCGTCAAATTTTGTGGCGAAAGTGGAAAAAAAAGTTGCAATAAAGGCAGAACTAGGACAAGTTCAAGCTCCTGCGGGTGATGTGGTTATAAAAGAGAAAAGAAATGAAAAACCAAAAGACCAAACGGTTCAAAATAAGCTTATAACAAATAAACCTGCTGCCACAATCATACCAAATGCCCCTGGTGGCAAGAAGTTTTCGGAACAAGGAATTGCCGAAGTGATAGACGCGGGTGCAGGTACTAACAAGTTTTTGGCTCTACACCGTACTGCTCCAATCGGTACACTCATTAAAGTTGCTAACCAATCCAATGGGCAAAGTGTTTGGGTAAAAGTAATAGGTAAACTTAGTTCGGCGGGTGATGTAGTGATAAAAATTTCCCCAAAAGCTTTTGAAAAATTATCACCAAAAGACAAACGAATCAGAGCCGAGTTGAGTTATAGTATTAGTAATTAATAGTTAACAATCGGCCATCATCCGTCCTCAGTAAGATTAAATTTTACAATATCATTTATACGATTTTCATGCAAACAAAGTCAAAAATTTGGACGGTTTTATTTGCCGTCTTATATCCTTTCATTACTGCATTTGGTTTTTTATTTACTGCCATATTAGCCGTTTTCTCGTGGATATCTAATACAATCGTTTGGATTTTGAAAAGGATAAAATCTTAAAATAATGTCGCAAATCATTATTGATTTATTGAATGAAAAGTATGAGTTGTTTAATCAACCTAACTTCATTCAGCATGACCCAATTAGTATTCCACATCAATTTAACAAAAAACAAGACATTGAAATTACAGGTTTTATTGCCGCAACACTCGCTTGGGGACAACGAAAAACCATTATTAATAAATGCAACGAGCTCATCGACTTGATGGATAATGCTCCCTTCGATTTCATCAAAAATCACCAAGATTCAGACCTCAAACGTTTTTTAGCCTTCAAACATCGTACTTTCAATGCTACCGATACGCTTTATTTTTTGGAGTTTTTTAAGGATTTTTACGCAAAAAATGACTCTCTTGAAAATGCTTTTTTGGTGGGTTTGAAGGATAATGATGAAGATATTAAGACTGGTTTAGAAAATTTCCAAAACGTATTTTTTAGTTTAGAAGATTATCCAATCCGCACACGCAAGCATGTGGCTACTCCCACTCGCAATTCTTCTTGTAAACGAATCAATATGTTTTTACGTTGGATGGTCAGAAAAGACAATAAAGGTGTTGATTTTGGGATTTGGGACAAAATAAAAACATCAGCTTTGGTTTGCCCCTGCGATGTTCATGTTGAGCGTGTTGCTCGAAAACTCGGTCTGATTACTCGTCCAAAGCCTGACTGGCAAACAGCCGTCGAACTCACGCAAAACCTCAAACAACTCGACCCTATCGATCCTGTGAAATATGATTTTGCACTATTCGGATTGGGCGTTGAAGGTTATATGTAAAGATTTTAGAATGACGATTTACGAATTGGTAAAAAAAACAATAATTCGTAAGTCGTCATTCGTAAATCATAATTTGTTTAGAGTCCGTATTTATCAAGCAAATAAACCAAGGCGGCCATAGAAGCTGCTCCGAGATTTAGTTCACGCTCATTTACGGCTTCAAGCGTATCGGTTTTTGCATGATGAAAATCAAAATAACGCTGCGAATCTGGTTTAAAACCAATCAGTAAAGTACCTAGTTGACCTAAAGGGCCAATATCGGCACCACCGCCTCCACGACCAATTTCTTTCAAATCATAAGCAGAAAGAAGGTTTTTATAAACCGTAACTTTAGCTATTTGAGAATCAGTTCCGACCATTCCGAAACCTCTTGGCGTAAATCCTCCATTATCAGATTCGATTGCGGCAATGTGTTTTTCGTTGTTTTGCTTGGCTAAATCAGCATATTTTGTTCCACCACGAAGACCATTTTCTTCATTCATAAACATTACTACCCTGATTGTTCGTTTTGGTTTAATACCCAATGCCTTCAAAGCACGTAAAACTTCGATTGACTGCACACAGCCCGCTCCATCATCCTGTGCACCCTCGGCCAAATCCCAAGAATCGAGGTGTCCGCCAACTACAATTATTTCATCTGCTTTTTCGGTTCCTTTAATTTCACCAACAACATTATGCGATGGAGCATCGGCTAATGATTCGCAACTTTGTTTGAAGTAAAACTGCAATTTAGGATTCTCTTCAAGCATTTTACTCAATAAATTAGCTCCATTGGTACTAATTGCTGCTGTCGGAATCATTGGTACACCCGTAGCATAACGCATACCACCCGTGTGCGGGTTGTCATCTTGTAGGGTTGTCATCGAACGAACAATTGCACCAATTGCACCATATTTTGCGGCTTGTGAAGCACCACCGCCACGTTGATTTACTGCACCGCTATATGCATCAAAAGTATTGACTTTCGTTGGGTCCATTGGTCGATTAAAAAGGACGATTTTTCCTTTCACTTTCTCAGTTCCGAGTGCTTCAAGTTCTTCAAAACTTTTTACTTCTATCACTTCAGCTTTGATTCCAGTTGATGACGTACCAATTGAGCCACCTAATGCAGCAATCGGCACATTGATTTTTTGTTTTCCCGCTTCAATAAAAGCAGTTTCTTTCAGACCACGCACCCAATGAGGAACCATCACATCTTGCAAAAACACTCGCTCAAAGCCATATTCTTCCATTACTTTTTTAGTGTACTGAACCGCTTTTGCAGCTCCATCCGAGCCGCTAAGTCTCGGCCCAATTTTTTTACTCAAATATGTAAGTGTTTTATACGCCTCTCCTTTGGAGAGGATTTCATTATAAATTTTTCGGATGACGAGCGAATCGCTATCTTGTGAAAAGGCTGAAAAAGAGCAAAAAAGTAAGAAAATAATGATTTTTTTCATGTTTATTAGATAAGGTAGGTTTGGTTGATTTATAAAACAATTTAGTAAAATTTGGTGAGTTTGACATTATGCTTGACTGACATAAAAATAAATTCTTTTGAAAAATATTTTTTCAAATAATCATTTTATAGCAAATATTATTATTATTAGTATTCTTAAAAAAGATTTATCTTTGATAAATAAAATATTTTCGTAAAAATGCTTGAAGGAAAAGAATCTGTCGTAGAAATAAAAAAAAATAAGTTAAAACAACAACTTTTAAAGGAATTATACCTAAATGGTCCAAATACAATCATTGATTTAAGTAAAACACTGCATTCAAGTCCGCCATCGGTAAATGTTCTTTTTATTGAATTAATGCAAGAAGGTTGGCTTTCTGAAGTCGGAACGGGAAATTCAAAATCGGGCAGAAAACCTGTACTTTACGGACTAAACGCAAATCATGGCTATATTTTGACTTGGCTCATCAATAAATTTGATAGTACTATCATCATATATAATCTCAAAAATGAGATTTGTGCAAAAAAAAAATTTAAACTTCAAATCGAAAATAATGCCGGCTATGGCACATTTATATTAGAAAATACAATTGAATTTCTAAAAAAAGAAGGTATTATTATCGAAAAAGTCTTAGGTATTGGAATCTGTATGCCAGGCTTGATTGATAAAGAAACTGGGAATAATTTTTCGTATCCGACCAGCGAAGGCAAAGCCATTAATATACTACTGAGCGAATATTTCAATGTGCCTTCTTATACCCTAAACGATGCAAAAGCCATCGCTTTGGGTGAAAAACGCTTCGGTTTAGCTCATGATTTCAATAATGTGTTGGCCATTAATATCGATTGGGGAGTTGGCTTGGGAATTTTGATTGATGGTGAAGTTTTTAATGGAACTTCTGGTTTTACGGGTGAACTAGGACATATACAAGTGCGTGGAGCGGGCGAACTCTGTTCATGCGGAAAAATTGGATGTTTAGAAACCGTTGCCACCGCCCAAGTTCTTATTAAACGAGTGAAAGAGGAATTACAGAATGGTCGGGTTTCAAAAATTGTTCAACTTACGAAAGGAGATATTGAGTCGGTCAACGAAGATATGATTATTGCTGCCACACATTCTGGCGATGAACTTTGTATTGATTTACTCAACGAAATTGGCACAGAATTGGGTAAAGCACTTTCGATTGCCGTACACTTGTTTAATCCCGAATTGATTTTGGTAGATGGTCTTCTGGCCAAAGCTGATAAATTTATCACCATTCCGATAGAACAGGCAATAAATAAATACTGTTTGAGCGAATTTAAGACCAAATTATCGGTCAATACTTCTCAACTTGACGAATCAGCAGGATTTTTGGGCACATTCTCTTTTGTTTTAGAACATTTATTTGAAGAGGTATAGGCATTTTTTATTACAAAAAACACACTATAATGTAGGACAAGTTTCAAACTTGTTGAGATTGGCTAATTTTTTTGAAGACAAAATTAAAAGAGTTTTCTGTATGGATAAATTAGACGGTCGCAAAATAACAATTAATCAATCTTTCTTAGCATTATCTCTAAAAAACTTATCACGAGTTACGTTGTCGCTTGGTGCGGCTGCAGCACCTGCTTTCCAAGCTTGATCTTTCCACGCACCACTTTTTACGGCTTTTACGAAATTTACCCAAGCAAATGGATTTAATAAAGGATTGGTCGTAACGGATCCTCTGCTCTCCATTTGTTTGATAAACTGGTTTTGTGCGTAACGATAATTATCATTTGCATTCATGCCATGCACTGAAGCCATTTTGGCTATATTCTCGGGGCTGTAAGTTTCTGCTAAGATTTTGCGTTCACGGTCGTCGGGTAGTTTCATATCGACTAAGGCTTGCTTAAATTCTTCTTCAGTGCTAAAAGGATAAACTTTAACTTCTTTTAACATTTTTGAGTCGACTTGAAGCTCCACAAATACTGAATAATCAACATCGGTTTTCTTTGGAATAATATGAAATTGCTTCTTGAAACCTAAATAACTAAAATTAATGGTATCGCCTGGAAAAACTCCCAACACAAAATAACCTTTACTATTAGAAAGTGTGCCTCGCCCTGCTCTCGGAATAGTGATATACGCTCCAGGAAGAGGCTCTTTGGTTTGGCTATCAATGACCAAACCCGAAAATGTAATATATTTAATTTCTCCTTGAGAAAAAGCCAAATTGCTCATTATCAAGGATATAAAAATCAACAGAAGTGTAGCTATATTTTTCATTGTGAGTGATTCAACCAAAAATTTTCAGAAATGTAACAATAAAAGGCATTGAAAGCAATAGTCCGTCGAACCTGTCCATAAAACCACCATGCCCAGGAATTGTATTCCCTGAATCTTTGATCGCTATACTGCGTTTAAAAAGCGATTCAACGAGGTCGCCGAGTGTGCCTGTTATAATAATTATAATAGCTATTCCGTACCATTGCCACATTAATAAACTATTGAAATACTTTGTTTGAACAAACGCTATAATTAATGAAGTTATTGCCCCACCAAAGAAGCCTTCCCATGTTTTCTTGGGCGAAACTCGTTCAAAAAGCTTTCTTTTTCCTAGAAATCTTCCTGCAAAATATGCACCTGTATCGTTGGCCCAAAGAATAAATAAGCAACCCAAAATCAGTTGTGGTGCGTATCCTTTAGCATCGGTCAAAACCATTTCGTTGATGAGGGCAAAGGGCACAGCCACATAGATAATACCCAAAAAAGTATATCCCAAATTGGCAAACGGTTTAGTATCTTTCTTGCGGTAAAGTTTAATAAAAAACGTTGTGGTGAGTAAAGGAACTATTAAATAATAAAATTTGAAAGACAATATCTCTTTTTCAATAAAAAAAGTAAGTAAATTTAGTACGATACCACAAAAAGTACCATATACACTAAGTGGATGGTTTTCGTCGAGTTTAAGGAGTTTATAAAATTCTCGTTGGGTAAGAATGCTGATAGCCAAAAATAAAACCCAGAAAGTCCATTCGTTATAAAGTACCCCACCTAAAATAATACTCACACCCACAACTGCCGCAATGGCTCTTTGAGCAAGATTAGAAAGATTATTGAACTTCGTGGTCATTTTGATTAAATATGTCGATTACTACTTTTGCTATTGATTCCTGCTCTTCGGGTACTTGTATTTCGTAGTAACCTATGAGGTAATTACTGTCTTGTTTGTTGAGCACTACTGCCATTATTTCGTGGGTTTGTAAATCATTTTTTAATAATTCAGCTTTGAAGCTATTTTTGGTTTTAAAAACTTTTACCCAGTTTGCCATTTTGTATTGGAGTGAATTTATCCCAAATATAAGGTGAAAATGTTGAAAAAAAATGTTTGTGATAGAATGTACCTTTGAGCTTTGCTTTTTTCGTAATGTTGAAAGTTACTAAATACATTAAAAATCAGTTTAAATTCTTTATCATGCAAATATTTTTAGGCATTGACCATCATCATTTAACATAGTTGCTTTTTTGGCAATATTCAAACAAAAATTAATGTTTTGTATAGAAAAATGAGAATTTTGGATTTATACTAAAAAGCCACTACTTTAGTGGCTTAAACCAAAAATTCTAAGCCATTATGCTCAATGTTGCCCTTGTTGGATTCGGACTTTCGGGGAGATACCTCCAAGCTCCATTTTTTCTTACTAATCCAGATTTTAATCTCAAAACTATTGTTTCGGGTACGCAAAACCCACAAGACATATACCCGAGCGTATGCGTAGCTCGCTCGCTCGAAGAAATTTTGGCCGATACCGAAATCGACTTAGTGAGCATCGCATCGCCAAGTAATTTGCACTTTTCACAAGCCAAACAAGCACTTTTGGCAGATAAACATGTGTTGGTTGAAAAACCTTTTACAGCAACCGTAGCGGAAGCCGAAGAACTCATTGAACTGTCGAAAAAGCAAGGGAAAGTTCTTTCAATCTTCCAAAATCGTAGATTTGATAGCGATTTTATGACGGTAAAGAAAGTAATTGAAAACAAACTTCTGGGTGAATTGGTAGCCTTTGAAGTGCATTTTGACCGACACAAGCCCATCTTAAACCCAAAAAAGTGGAAAGAAGAAGCCACTCCTGCGAATGGAATTTTGTATGATTTGGGGGCTCATATCATTGACCAAACGATTGTACTTTTTGGCTCACCATTGACAGTTTCTGGTGAAACCTATACCCAACGCGAAGGCTCAAGCATTGACGATGCTTTTGATATTCGACTAGATTACGGAAAACTAAAAGTGACTTTAAAATCAAGCCTTTTGGTGCGAGAAGAAGGCCCAAGGTATATTATTCATGGTACTAAAGGCTCGTTTGTGAAATATGGCATTGACGTACAAGAAGACCACCTAAAAGCTGGACTTTTTCCAAGAATGGAAGGTTTTGGTGTAGAACCCAAAGAAAAATGGGGAATTTTGAACACCGAAATTGGTGGACAACATCTCAAAGGAAACATCGAAACCGAAGCTGGTAACTGGGATTTACTTTTTCAGAACCTACACGGAGCAATAGTTGAAGGCAAAGAACTTTACATCAAACCCGAACAGGTTTTAGAGCAAATCAAGGTGATTGAAATGGTGAAGGGAATTTAAGATTTTTTTGAACAGTCAGGTGGATTTATTTACTCAAATTTTCTTTCTTTCAAGGTCTCATGCGGAAGCCCTGAGAGAATGAAAGTTTGTAGGCTATTCCACCCATTAATTCATAAACGTTATCGGCTATTTTTGCAAAATCTTTTTTGTGTGTAATCATCAGTATCATTAGATTAGGCTTTATTTTTTCAAGTAAATCTATCACAAATTGCTCAGTTTTACTATCCATTGCCGAAGTGGCTTCGTCAAGGAATAATAAATTTGGTTGATGATACAAAGCCCTTGCCAGTGCCAAAAGTTGCTTTTGTCCACCCGAAAGATTTATCCCTTCCTCGCCAACGATAGTCAGATAGCCTTGTGGCAAAGTTTCAAAGAATTGATTGAATCCTAATGTTTCACAGAAAATAATTGCTTTCTCTCCTTCTTCGAGCAGATTTCCCAAAAGAATATTATCAAGAAGTGTTCCATTGAACACTTTGATTTCTTGTGGCACAACTCCGATTTTACTACGCCAAACATTTGAAGCAATATCTGTAAGTGAAATATTTCCATTGATAAGAATTTCGCCAGCTTCATACGATTGAAATTTCTGCAAAATTTGCAGTAAAATACTTTTGCCAGAGCCAACTTCGCCCAATAATGCCGTTATTTCACCTTTCTTGATTGTGAGCGAAACATTTTTCAGTAATTGGCTTTTCCCTGCAAAGCGAAAAGATAAATTCTGGATAGTCAGCAAATTTACCCCCCCCCAATTTTTGTATTATTTCAATATTGTTTTGATTTATTTCTGGTTCGATGCTTGCAAATTCATACATTCGCTCAAAAGCTACTTTGGCTTCTTGCAACTGAATATTGGTTGTTGCCAATCGTCCAACCGAGCCAATCATGCCCGATGCAATAGAAATAATTGCCATCATTTCGCCAATTTTTATATCTTTTTGCAAAACAATATAAGCCGATAATGACAAAATCAGAATGAGTAATGAAGCATTTAAAACTTCGTTCCAAAGTCCATACCGATTACCCAAAGTTCCCAATTCATAGCTTTTTTGTTGAAAAACTTGGTAATATGATTTTCCAACGGCACTAAATAATGATTCTTTATTATTGGCTTTTATCGTAGAAATTCCTGTAATGGCATCCACAAAGTGGCTTTCGGTGCTAGCGTATTGGCTCATAACGGCTTTTTGATGTTTGATGATGCGGTCGTTGTATTGCCAAATCAGAAAACCAAATAGTGGCACACTCAATAATGCCACGCAACCAATAGAAACCGAATAAGTAAAAATAAACACAGCCGAAACCAACAAAACCAACACATCAATGACCACATTTCCTGTCAGATAACTTATCACGGCTTGGATTCTACGAGTATCATTCAACCGAGTGATAATCTCGCCAGTTTTGCGGGTATCAAAAAAAGTTTTTGGGAGATGTAGTAGTTTGTCATAAAAATCATCCATCATACGAGAATTAAAATCTCGGCTTTGGCGAAGTAAAAAGAAACCTCTCAAATAACCTATTCCTGCCCGTGCCAGCAATAAAATTGCCAATAGCCCGATACCCAGCCAAAGGCGTTGTGTTTGGTGTTTGGGTAAAATTTCGTCTAATAATTTTTGGCTAAAAATAGCTGTAGCCATGCCAAGTGCAGCCAATACAATGCCTAAAACTGCCGCAATGACAAGCATTGGGGTATCTTCACGAATGATGTTTTTGAACCATTCAATTTTCTTTTTATTTCCTTGCGGCACACGCTCAAAATTTTCGCTCGGGTTGAGCATCAAAACTGCCTTTGATTTCCAAACCGAAAGTAGTTTTTCTTCGCTCCAAGTCTCAAAACCATTCGCAGGGTCGAAGATAGCCCCCGAAGCGTCGGTCGCCCCCGCCCCCGATGGGAGAGCAGTAAGAATAACATAATGTTCGAGTTTTTCGTCTATCACTACATGCAAGATGCAGGGGAAAGTAGCTTCGTTTTTGAAAACTTCGAGGTCTTCTACCTCAAAAGCCTCTGCGTTTAAACGCATAGCGTTGGCGGCTTGCTGCAAACCTAAAAGGCTCGTACCTTGAATACTCGTGCCGCTTAGTTCACGCAGACGCTCAAGAGAAGCATCTCCACCATGAAAACGAATGACTGATAATAGACAAGCCACACCACAATCTGACTCGCCTTGTTGTTGCACAAAAGTTGTTGGTTTCATACTAAAGTTGAGGTAAAACAAAATGTAAAAGCCATGCCAATAGCAGGGCAACGAGTTGCCAAAGATATTTTTGCATTGGTTTTGGTTAGTTTAATGTTGGTTTACATATTTCAGCAATGCTTCTATTTTGGTTTCTCCTCGAAATTCTTTTAACAAAACGCCAGCTTTATCATAAATAAAAATGTGTGGGACGGATACCGAACCAAAGGTTTCGACAACTTTTTCGGCGGAGAGTTTGGCAAAATAGTGCTTAAAAAGCTTATCCAAATGGTATTTTTTGCTAAAAGCATTGATTGCTGAACTATCAACCGTGGTAACCCACCAAAAATTGGTAGTTGTAAAATCAGATTGATGCTCTAAGATTGCCTTTGCTTCATATTGACAATGGTCACAATCGGGGTTGAAAAACAATATA
>CAMAQF010000040.1 GCA_945860265.1 Emticicia agri
ATCGTCATCGCTGGACAGAATAATGTAATCGTCTATTTGGGTATAATAACAATCTGAAAAACCTTTGAAAACCGAACCAAACAGCATGGCCGGTAATTGGCTAACATCAATTTTTCTAACAAAATTATTAAGATAGGTAAATGGTTGTACTTTAAAATAGCTGGAAATCTTTTCAGCATTGGTTGCCAAATCATCGAATAAATTCAGAGCACCAGCCGAGTCTTCGGTTTTGATGAGCAAGATTTTCTTCGATGGCTCATCAGATGACGTTTCCATTTCGCACAAAATAATTTCATCTTTAATAATCGAATAAAAACTATTAAGATTTGCATTTAGCAAACGATTAACACTATCTTTTTCAGCAACGAGTTCGGGTTCTTCGTTATTCATGTAAGCAGTAAAATCTTGTGCTAGCAGAAGTTTATTCTTGAAACTTAAACGGATCGTTATAGCTATATTTTCGGGAATTAAGTCAGTACAAACAAAAGGTTGCGGTTTTTGACGGGCAAAAATTCTCAAAAATGGAATTGTATTTATACCTTTTGAGTAAATGTAAGCTGAAAGAATATTAGGAAGTTTTTGTTTTTCGAAAACAATATCGGGGTTGCGTGGCGTAATATTTCCAAAAAACTCAATCAGATTTGGCGATAACTGCGATGGAAGAATATCTGCCACATCATGTAAGCTCTTGCTTTTAAAATAAATATGTGCTGTCCCTTTTCTACTCTCTTTGAATGGCACTCTTTCGATCGCAACACCTGATTTGATTCTATTAGCAACTTCTTCAAGCAAAATTTTTGAGCCACTACAAATCAAAAAATCATCATGCACGAAGAAATTGAAAAGTGGGCGACTATTAATATCATATAATTCATTGATTCGAAGCCCTTTATAATTACGCCCATAAACTTTACGTTTGGTAGCATCAGGCACTAAGAGGCTTTTTAGAAAAGAATCATCACCAAAGGCACCCGCTGGTACATAAATAATATATTCAAGATTTTTCTTGTTTTCTCGATGAAGCGAATAAGTAATAAGTTTCTTTGCAAAAAACTTTTTAGCAATATTTTCGTTATCAATACTTTCGCCAATTTTTGATAGTTGTGCCAACGCATCGTAAAAAAAAGGAATACCAGCAAGCTGTGTTGGGTCGCCTTTAGAATAAAGCGATTGTTGAATTTCGGAACTCTCTACAACCAAAAAAGCATTATTGGGCACAAAATTCCATGCATCTTTGCGTGGAGCAAACCAAATTTGATAAGCAATAAATACAGCAATCAACAATAAGATTGCATTGAGATACCATAAAGTTTTTATTTTTAACATATTTCAAACGTCGAAGGTACTGGGCTGCAAGCCGGTAGATTCAAATAATTTATCTACTGAATAGCTACAATCACTGATTTTAAGATTTTAGTTGGTAGATTTGCAAAAATAAGTAATTTAAACCATGATTGAAAGATTTACAAGACTTGTAAGATTTATTAATCAAAGTTTATAAAAGATTTCTTTTACTATAATAAATGATTCAATTAGAAACAATTTGTGCGTTATCAACCCCACAAGGTATCGGAGCGATTGGTGTAATTCGTGTTTCGGGCGATCGCACATTTGATATTATCAATAAAATTTTCAAAGGGAAAGACTTAACCAAGGTTGATTCGCATACGATTCATTTTGGCACGATTCGAGATAACAATGTCATTGTCGATGAAGTTTTGATTGCCGTTTTTAAAACGCCCAGAAGTTTTACCAAAGAAGATGTTGTGGAAATTTCATGCCATGGTAGCGACTATATTATAAGGTATATTCTGAAACTTTTACTTCAGAATGGCTGCCGCATGGCTCAAGCGGGTGAGTTTACTCAACGTGCATTTTTGAATGGGCAATTTGACTTGGTACAAGCCGAAGCAGTGGCAGATTTGATTGCGGCGGACTCTGAGGCCGCCCACAAAACGGCGATGAATTTGATGCGAGGTGGTTTCTCGAATCAATTGAAAGTTTTACGTGAAGAATTAATTCATTTTGCAAGTTTAGTAGAATTAGAATTAGATTTTGGTGAAGAAGATGTAGAGTTTGCAGAAAGAGATGATTTAAAATCTTTAATATTGAAAATACAGAATTTTCTGAAAAATTTAATAGACTCCTTTGACGCAGGAAATGTAATAAAAGAAGGCCTTCCAGTAGCGATAATTGGACCGCCCAATGCTGGAAAGTCAACGCTTTTAAATATACTATTAAATGAAGAAAGAGCCATAGTAACCGAAATTGAGGGCACAACCCGTGATGTGATTGAGGAAATACTTTTTATTGAAGGAATTAAGTTTAGGTTTATTGATACTGCAGGAATTCGGGCAACAAAAGATGTAGTAGAGTCTATCGGAATCGAACGCTCGAAAGAAGCCATGCGACTAGCTGAAATAGTTTTATTATTGACTGATAATAAAGTCATTAACGAAGATTTTATTTTAGATTTTGAGGAAGACAAGATTATAAGAGTTAGAAATAAGATTGATTTGGCAGAACAAAAAGAAAACTTTGATGGCTTACAAATATCAGCCAAAAACAACATTGGAATTGATGCCCTCAAAAACGCAATCGTAGCAAAAGCTAAGCTCAAAAAACAAGCCGATACTATGTTGACGAATCTACGTCATTATGAACATTTAGTCAAGGCCAGTGAAGCACTAACTGAAGTTTTGAATGGTCTAGATATTGGTATTACTGGAGATTTTTTGGCACAAGATATAAGACTTTCGTTACACCATCTTGGTGAGATTACGGGAGCAATATCTTCAGACGATTTATTAGCGAATATTTTTAGCAAGTTCTGTATAGGAAAGTAACTTATCTTGTAATTTAGTAAAATCATTATTGAATATTTATAATTATTTATTTCGTTACTTTTTACCAAACTAAACAATGCGTTTTTCAGAACAATTATTCGAAAAGATAAAAGAGTATGCTTCGCCAAAAGAAATAAGTTGGGTTGTATCAAGAGGAAATAATAGTCTGCAATCGCTTCAAATCGCATTTGTTGCCGCACCAAGATTTATTAGTAAAACGCCTGATCTGTCAGCTTCGGTTATTAATGATGTTTCTATCAGTGGTTGGTCTTTGGATAGATTGGTACGAGTCTATCTACTTACGACGCTTGATGATTCAGATAAGGACATTTATATTAAAACCATTCATTCGCTTTTTGAAACTGCCGAGAACAATGAAGCCGTTGCTTTAATTTCTGCCCTACCTTTTTTGGCATATCCTGAATATTGGCTTCCGCGTGCTACTGATGCGGTGCGTTCAAACATTGGTTTGGTTTTCGATGCAATTGCTTTTCAGAATCCATATCCGAAGAAATATTTCTCAGAACTAGCTTGGAATCAATTGGTTTTGAAATGTATTTTTAGTGACAAACCCATTCACCGCATCCAAGGTTTGAACGAACGAGCAAATCAAGCATTGGCAAATTCGATTTCTAACCTTGCCCATGAGCGTTGGGCGGCAGGTCGCACGATTCCTGCACAGGCTTGGCGTTTAGTGAGTAAATTTATGAACGAAACAATTTTTGAAGATATTTGTGTCTTATCTGAATCTCAAAGTTCAATGGACAATATCGCAGCGATTTTGGTATGTGATGAAACTAATTTTCCTGCCGCTAAAAAAGAACTAAAAAAACACCAATATATAGAGCATCGACTACTTAATTGGGAGTTACTTGAAATCTAATTAAAAAATAACAGGCTTTACCAACATTAATAATCCAAAAGGTCGGTCATAAAATCCGATATAATTAAATAAAATGTGTCAAAAACATTCTGAAATATCGCAAAATCCTTCACACTTTGAAGGTACAGCCGAAGAACTTGTAACCTCAGAAATAATACAAGCAAATTATGCCGATTACACAAAAGGCATGAAGTTCTTTGATCCACATATTCACATGACTTCCCGAACTACTGACGATTATACGGCCTTGATTGATGCAGGCGTTGTGGCAATTATTGAACCTGCTTTTTGGTTGGGTCAGCCACGTACAGGTTTGGCTTCATTCAAAGATTATTTTAGTAGCTTGGTTGGTTGGGAACGTTTCCGTTCATCGCAGTTTGGGATAAAACATTATTGCACGATTGGTTTAAACTCTCGTGAAGCCAATAATGAGGCTTTGGCTGAACAAGTAATGGGAATTTTACCATTATTTTTGTATAAAGAAGGTGTAGTTGGTGTTGGTGAAATAGGTTTCGACGACCAAACAGCCGCCGAAGAAAAATACTATCGTTTACAACTCGAATTATCGAAAGAAGCAGGTTTGCCCGTGCAAGTTCATACGCCTCACCGTGATAAAAAGAAAGGAACTGAACTAAGTATGTCGATTGCTATCGAACACGGAATTGACCCAAGCATGGTAATAATCGACCATAATAATGAAGAAACTGTAGAAAGTGTGCTTGATAAAGGTTTTTGGGCAGCATTTACAATTTATCCATTTACCAAAATGGGTAATGAAAGAATGGTAGAAATAGTAAAAAAATATGGCTCGGAAAGAGTTATGATAAACTCCGCTGCCGATTGGGGCATAAGTGACCCACTTGCTGTGCCAAAAACTGCAGCTTTGATGAAAATAAAAGGAATTTCAGACGCTGATATTCGATTGGTAACTTACAAAAATGCCATCGATGCTTTTGCCCAAAGTGGACAAATAAATGTAACTGATTTTGAAACGCCAGTAGTAATTGACCAAAGTCTCAAATTCAATGGGAACACAGTATTACGTGGTGGACAAATTCCTAGAGTTGATAAAAATTCGTTGATAATCAGTTAGACAATAGCAATATACTTGATTTTAGAAAACGCCAAAACCTTGAACCTAAAAGCTTACTTACAACTGACCCGTCCTGCTAATATTATAACGGCTATCGCTGATATTTTGGCTGGCGTTACCATTGCGACCTTTTCTTTTTCAATGGAAGATATAAACCCATCGAAAGTTATATTTTTATGCCTTTCAACCATCGGCTTATACGGTGGAGGCATTGTTTTTAATGATATTTTTGATTTAGAATTAGATAAAATTGAGCGTCCAGAAAGAGTAATTCCAAGTGGAAAAGTGAGTAAAAATAATGCAATTATTTTTGGAGTTCTGTTATTGTTATTGGGCGTTTTTGGAGCATTAGCCAATAGTTCATTAAGTAGCTTAATTGCTTTAGCAGTAGCCACTTGTGCCTTAATTTATGATAAATACGGCAAGAATCATTCGTTTTTAGGGCCAATAAATATGGGGCTTTGTCGAGGTGGAAATTTGATTTTGGGAATGAGTATCATCGAAAATTCTATTCCGCAATGGTGGTGGATTGGACTTTTGCCAGTTTGCTACATTGCTGCTATCACGATGATTAGTCGAGGCGAAGTGCATGGGGGAAATAAAAATACACTTTTTTTTGCTGCTTTTTTATACGTTTTGGTCAGCACTTTTCAGTTGTTTATCTCTTTTAATTTAGGAAACCTTAAAATTACGTTAGGATTCGTAATTTTACATGTTTATTTGATATTTAAACCCTTAATCAATGCCATTTCAAACCCAATCGGGCCAAATATTGGTAAAGCCGTAAAAGCGGGGGTACTTTCGTTGATTGTGATGGATGCAGCTTGGGTAAGCGTTTCTGGAAACATTTTTCTTGCCATTGTAGTTTTATGTTTACTTCCGTTTTCAATCAAATTAGCAAAGATTTTTGCGGTAACTTAGCATTTATAACAAACAACAATTGTATATAATTTTTAGATTTGACCCAATATAATGAACCTTATTCAACAAGCCTTTCAGGTACCATATTCATTTGACATTATTTTCACAAAAAATCTTTTTTCGACTGATAATCAAGCGTTTAATAACTTCTTAAATAATTTTGGTGATACTCGTTTTCAAAAGAAAATCTTATTTTTAATTGATGATGGCGTTGCTGAAAATCACCTATCACTTATTGAATCAATCAAAATCTATTTCAGTAATAACACAAACATTACTTTGATTGATGAAATTTTGGTTATGCCGGGTGGAGAAATCGTAAAAAATGATTCGCAGTATTTAGACCAATCACTTTTAGCTATTAATAAATATGGTATTGACCGACATTCTTTTGTGGCCGCAATCGGTGGTGGGGCTTTTTTAGACATGGTTGGTTATGCCTCAACGATTGCTCATCGTGGCGTAAAACATATCAGGATTCCAACTACTGTTTTATCTCAAAATGATTCTGGCGTAGGTGTGAAAAATGGGGTTAATTTTTTAGGAAAAAAGAATTTTCTTGGCACATTTTCTCCACCCGTTGCAGTTTTCAATGATTCTACTTTCTTAAATTCACTTTCTGAGCGTGATTGGCGTTCTGGTATTTCAGAAGCTGTAAAAGTAGCTTTGATTAAGGATTTACCTTTTTTTGAATGGCTCGAAACAAATGCACTTTTCATGGCTAAGCGTGAAATGGAGGTAATGCAAGAACAAATTTTCCGCTCGGCCGCATTGCATACCAATCATATTTCCAGTGGCGACCCTTTTGAAATGGGTTCGGCTCGACCATTGGATTTTGGACATTGGGCAGCTCACAAATTAGAGTATTTAACAAATTTCGAGATTCGTCACGGTGAAGCCGTTGCCATCGGAATTGCTCTTGATTCTATTTATTCTCAGCTTTTAGGGCTTATTTCACAAGAAGAAGTGAACAGAATCATTACTTTGCTTAAAAATCTTGGTTTTACGCTTTACCACGAAAAACTCGGTGAAAACGATAAACTGAATTTGTGGGAAGGCTTGAATGAATTTAGAGAACATTTGGGTGGACAATTGACGATTACAATTTTAGAAAAATTGGGCAAAGGCCGAGAGATTCACGAAGTAGATTTTGAACTCATGAAACAGGCAGTTGATGAATTGAAAAAGACAATTTAATACTTAATATCATTGTTTATTAATATATATTAATTGTACCTTATTATGAATCATACACCCCGTTTGAGAAATTGGGCTTAACCAATTTAAAAGTTCTTTAGATATTTTGTCCAATTTCTCAAGAGGTGATTGTATGATTCGTGTTTTTTTGTTATTTTTTTAAAAAAAGTAAGGCGAAGAAGTATAAAAGTAAATTACACAATTCTATTCGACTATGCAAACCCCATACGGACACCTCTCTTATTGCAGTAATATTCACCCAGGCGAAGAATGGGCAGTTCATATTTCGGTTTTACAAAGCAGCATCCCTGAAATAAAAGCGGCAGTTTGTCCGAACGAAAAGATGGGAATTGGCTTGCGTTTAGCCAATCAAGCAAGTATTGATTTATCGGAAAAATTTAATTTTGATGAATTTAAAAATTGGCTTGAAGCAAATGATTGCTACGTTTTTACAATGAATGGTTTTCCCTATGGCGGCTTTCATAATGTAGTGGTAAAAGACCAAGTTCACGCCCCAGATTGGACAACATCCGAACGCACCAATTATACAATCAGAAGTTTTGGATTACTTGCTAAGCTTTTACCAAATAATTTGACAGAAGGTGGAATCTCTACTTCGCCTCTCTCTTATCGTTTTTGGTGGAAAACACCCGAAGCACTAGAAGAAGTGATTAAAATTGCGACAAAAAATATTATTTCGGTTGTAGAGGCACTGATAGATTTAAAAGCTTCAACTGGCAAAACACTGCACCTTGATATTGAACCTGAGCCAGATGGCATTCTCGAAAACTCCGATGAGTATATTGACTGGTACAAGAATTATTTGCTCCCGATGGGAATTGAAAAGCTTGTAAGCAAAGGTTTTTCTAGCGAAAAGGCGGTCGAAGCCATTAAAACGCATATTCAATTATGCTATGATGTTTGTCATTTTGCAGTAGGTTTTGAAGCCCCGCAAATGGTAATTGACAAGTTAGAAACAGAAGGATTGAAAGTTGGAAAAATACAAATCAGTTCAGCATTAAAAGTTGATTTTTCGAGCGATACCGAAGAAAAACTAAAAGTGATTGCTCAATACAACGAATCAACTTATTTACATCAAGTTGTAGCTAAACGAAAAGATGGAAGTTTCGTTAAATTTCAAGATTTAACAGAAGCGATTGCTGGCTTTGAAGAAAACATTAGTTCTTGGCGAGTGCATTTTCACGTACCACTTTTCTTAGAAAACTATGGTGTTTTGAGTTCTACACAATCAGATATTGTGGATACGATTAATGTTCATAAAAACAAATCCTTTACCAATCACCTCGAAATCGAAACATACACTTGGGGAGTTTTACCAACGGAGTTTCAAGCCCCTCTGAATGAGTCAATTATTAGAGAAATTAATTGGGTAAAAGGGCTTTTATAATCTTTTCAACCACGGAGTTGCACAAAGTTTTGCACGAAGTTTCTCAGAGTTTTTCACTCTGTGAATATCTGTGATAAACTCATAAAACTCTGTGCTTAAAACATATCAAACTCAAATATGCAAAAAACAGTAGTTATAGATATCGTTGGTCTTAGCACAAGTGTGATTGGGGAATACACACCTTTCTTGCAGAATTTTATTGCTAAGAATAAGCTAACGCAAATAAAACCGCCATTTCCTGCTGTCACGACTACCTCACAGAGTTGTTATGTTACAGGAAAAAATCCTAATGAACACGGTATCGTGGGCAATGGATGGTATGACCGTGAAGCTAATGAAATGAAGTTTTGGAAGCAATCGAATAAACTCGTTAAGGCCGAAAAAATTTGGGAGGCTGCAAAAAAGAAAGACCCGAATTTTACGAGTTCCAAAATGTTTTGGTGGTATAATATGTATTCATCAGCTGATTTTTCTGCAACACCTCGTCCGCAATATCATTCTGATGGAAAAAAAGAACCAGACTGCTACACTTATCCTGCCGATTTGCGGGATAAATTACAAGCAAAATTGGGGACTTTTCCTTTATTTAAATTTTGGGGGCCAAATACAAG
Organism: Emticicia agri; assembly: GCA_945860265.1. Taxonomy (GTDB): domain Bacteria; phylum Bacteroidota; class Bacteroidia; order Cytophagales; family Spirosomataceae; genus Emticicia; species Emticicia agri_A. The sequence continues at coordinate 8,960 of CAMAQF010000040.1, forward strand.
TATTGATTGCTCAAAATGGATTGCGAATGCAGCCTTAGAAGTTGATAAAGAAAACGACCCAACGCTTACACTCATTTATTTGCCGCATTTAGATTATTGTTTGCAGAAATTTGGCTTAGATTTTAGTAAAATAGCCAAAGATTTGCACGAAATTGATGATTTGGTAAAAGAATTAGTAGCATATTACGAAGAAAAAAATGCCAATATAATTCTGCTATCGGAATATGGCATTAACAACGTAAGTAATCCAATCCATATTAATCGTATTTTGCGTGAAAATGGTTTGATTTCTGTAAGACTTGAAAACGGTTATGAACTCCTCGACGGTGGAGTATCGAAAGCTTTTGCTGCAGCCGACCATCAAATTGCACATATTTACATCAATGATTTAAGTCAAAAAGAGCAAATCAAGACCATTTTATCAAAGGTCGAAGGAATATCTTTAGTGATGGACGAAGCCGAAAAAAGTGAATATAAAATCAACCACGAGCGTACAGGAGATTTAGTTTTGATGGCAAAAGCCGATAGCTGGTTTACTTATTATTATTGGTTAGATGATAATCTTGCCCCTGATTTCGCACGATGCGTTGATATTCATAATAAACCAGGTTATGATCCCGTTGAAATGTTTATGAATCCTAAAAATCCATTCATAAAATTGCGTGCAGCTTATAAATTGGCTAGAAAATTACTCGGTTTTAGATATAGAATGGACGTGATTCCGTTGGATGCAACACTTATCAAAGGCTCACACGGAACGCTTGATGTTGGTAAGGAATATTATCCTGTTTTGATAAGTAATCAGACACAATCAGAAGAGATTTTAGCTACTGATGTTTATAATATCATTTGGAATAGTATTTTTGGGGAGAAATAAGTTTTCTTCCCGAAAATCATTTATCATTAACATAGAAATAACGAATTCGACAAGCATTTCCGATGCTCTGTATGTTCTTTTCAGCCGAAATTCTGATTTCTAAAGTATGCTCCCCATCTGTTAATGTATTTTCAACCGTACAAAACCACGGTAAGTGCAGCGATTTACTCCATTGCGTAAACAAATCGTATTTTTTCCAATTTTTACCATCTACTCGATATTCGATTATCCCTGCATCTTGGCCAGCCGCAACAGCAACTCCAATCACATTTCCTTTAAATTTCAAATGTAGTTTGCTTCCAATTATATTACTGGATAACATTGGAACATCCACAAAATCGCTTCGAGTCCCTGTGCCATCATTAGGATTCCATTTTTCAATAATTGACCAATTTTTGTCTATTTTTGCTGTAGAAACGTCTAAAAATCGACCACTTTCATACGAAAACTGATTAAATTTTTTGGGCAATGAATGGTTAATGATTTTATAGTCTGCGTCAATGTGACCTGCAAAAGCTTTCTCTAATAGTGCAATTATTGATTTGGCATAAATTCCTTGCCCAAACGGGGAAGGATGAAGATTTTTAAAATCATTTTCCCAAGTAAATTCTTTATTATTTATCCTTTCAGTTACTTCTTTAGCCAAATTTATTGATGGACTTTGGTAATAACTTGCTATTTTTTCATGATTAACTATCACTTCTGGCACTTCACTTCTATTATATTGAGCTATTTTTTCAGGGTCAACAAAATGCATAAAAACTACTTCAACTGCAGGATTTATTTTTCTAACATGACGCATAATTCCTTCCATAGCCATTATTTGTTCTTCTGAACTTGTGCCGTTGGTTTGGTCATTGACGGCTGCTTCTACAAACAATAAATCAATTTTTCCTTTTAAAATGACATCTCTTTCAAGCCTAAAAGCATTAGGAACACTGCCGAAAGATGGAATACCTGCATTTACAAAATCGAAAGTTGTTTCATTAAAACATTTTGTTAAGTAAGCAGAAACGCTATCTCGCCAACCATGATTATAAGTTATTGAACCACCTAAAAATGCTACCCGACTTTGTTTATTTTGGGAAAAACTAATCTTACAATTGGGTAAACCCTTGCGTAATCGATGAAAATCTGAAGAACTTAAAAAACTGCTAACGGTATTTTTTTTTATGAAATCCGCAACAATTTGTGGCGTTTCGATATCGAAATGATGACCATTCAAAGTATGTTTTCCTTTTGTGCAAGGAATAACAGTCGCAATGCCACCAAGACGAATATATTTATTAATCAACGGAAACGTATTTTCTTCAACTGGAACAATTTCATCATTTAGGCCAACAGTATGCAAAACTGGCACTTTTGCATTTGCTAATGTTTCTAAACCATCAATCGGATTATTCAAATATCGCTGGGCTTCGTCGTCATTGGCAAAGCCATACTCTTTTTTCAATAATTCCCAATCCGATTTACTACCCATTCCTTTGCGAAAACCCGCTGGCCAACTTTTAAAATCACAAACGGGAGCTTCAGCATATATACATGATACTTTTTCGGGATTTTGCTTCGCCCAATTATACACATACAAACCACCTCTACTCACTCCTTCCAAAGCTACTTTTTTCTGAAGACTATATTTTTGAGTGATGAAATTGTAGAATTTATTCCATATTGCCATCGCCTTCGGACTACCATATTGGTTATCAGCGTTGATAAAAACCAAATGAAAACCTTGAGCAATAAGTATGCTATCGGTATCTGTATGCCAATCTAGGAACTGAGCTTTCCAAATCCATGGATTGCCAGAAAGTGGTTTATTAGGTACAATTACACTCACATTTCGCCCATCAAAACTTAAATCATGTCTTACAAATCCATGCCATTTTGATTCTTTAAGGCCATTATTTATGGACAGTTGTGCAAAGTTTTGAGCCGAAAAACTCAGAAAAATAATATTTAAACAAATGATTTTCTTCATAAATTAATACTTTCAAAAGATTGGAGTTCAATTTATATATTTATTTTGAAAGTAATAAACTTCATTTTCGTAAAAAGGACTTAATCTCAAATAAAAAGCTTTACTATCGAAAAATGATGTAATTTTGCGAATATAAAATTAGCCAAATGAAATTTCAATCCACTAATATTAATGATGTGATTTGGAATAGTATTTTTGGAGCGAAATGAATTTTTTCTTGATAAAAATGCTTGTTGTCAAAAGCATTTTTATCTCTAAAATTTATTTATATTTGTTTAAAATTCTTAATAATCTAGGCTTATGACTGCTATTAATATCCAAAACAAGGATAATGAGATACTTATTAGGCTCAATCGCAATAGTTTTGATGAAACATATTTAATTTCTTTAGTTAAAAGACTTAATTTGGAAGCAACCGTCAAAGAGGCACAAATTGACACGAAAGTATTAGAAATAGCCGACGAAATAGACACTGAATGGTGGAGTAAAAATTGTGACGAATTTTTACGAGAGGTAAAACGCTAATGAAGAAAATTATTATTATTGATACCAATCTTATTTTTTCGTCTTTACTTTCACCAGCTTCACATATTCGTGAAATTTTATTAGATGATACTTTTACGTTTTATGCTCCAAACTATATCATAGCTGAAATATTTAAGCATCAGAAAAAAATGCTCAAATACACAAAGCTCAATGATGTTGAGTTTTTTAAATACTTCAATGGAATCATCGAAAATATTAAATTTATTCCACTAGATTTCATCAGTATCCAAAGTCGACAAATTGCTTATGATCTTTGCTACGACATTGACCCAAAAGACATCCCATTTGTTGCTTTGTCAATTGAGCTAAAATCACCGCTTTGGACAGGTGATGGCAAACTTAAACGAGGACTTACAGCAAAAGGTTTTTCTAACTTCCACTAAATTCAATATTGAAACTTTCTTGATTTCCATATCTTTTTACTACACATTAAATGCAACTCCGAACAGTAAATATTACTCGATATGTAACGCCTTTGCGAGAAGGTGGTTCGTTGCCCGCCATCGTCGAAGCAGATGATGGATTTTTGTATGTACTAAAATTTCTTGGGGCAGGGCAAGGCGTAAAAGCACTAATCGCTGAATTGATTTGCGGAGAATTAGCCCGTGCTTTGGGCTTGAAAATGCCTGAAATCGTCTTTGCAACACTTGATGATTCTTTCAGCAAAACCGAACCCGACGAAGAAATCCAAGATTTGCTACAAGCAAGTGTTGGGCTAAATTTGGGTGTTCATTACCTTTCTGGTTCGATTACTTTTGACCCAATTGTAAAAAAGATTGAACCAAAGGTTGCTTCAAAAATAGTTTTACTCGACTATATTCTGACCAACGTTGACCGCACGCCACGCAATACAAATATGCTTATGTGGCACAAAGAATTATGGTTGATTGACCATGGTGCTTCGCTGTATTTTCATCATTCGTGGGAAAACTGGGAGGAACAATCAAAACGAGCATTTGTTGCCATCAAAGACCACGTACTTTTGGCACAAGCAAGCGAGATTGAGGCTGTTGTTGAAGACTTTTGTGCAACACTTACGCCCGAACTCATCAACGATGTAGTAAACTTGATTCCTGATGAGTGGTTGAGCGATTACTCGGTACTTGATTCACCCGAAGAACGCCGTCAAGTTTATGCTCAGTTTATCGAAACACGAGTAAAAATGATAGATTCTGTAATAAAAGAGATAGAAAATGCAAGAAAATCAACTATATGAGTATGCCGTAATTAGGGTTGTGCCGAAAGTTGAGCGTGAAGAATTTCTGAACGTTGGCATTATTCTTTATTGCAAAAAACAAGGTTTTTTAATGGCAAAATACATTCTCGACAAACAAAGACTGAGTATTTTCGGTACAGAATTAGACTTTGAAGACTTAGAAAAATACCTTCAAACTTGGGAAAAGATTTGTATCGGAGGAAAAGATGGAGGACCAATCGGGATTTTACCAATTGCTTCACGTTTTCGCTGGCTTACCGCAACCCGAAGTACGATTATCCAGACTTCAAAAACGCATCCAGGTTATTCTACCGATGCTTTAAAAACCCTTGATTGTCTTTTTGAAAATTTGGTTCTTTGCTAAAAAACAGACGAAATGAACTCACAAATACTCCAAGATTTAGTTAAGTTTCAGATGCCTTATGGTAATTATAAAGGGCGATTAATCTGCGATTTGCCCGAATATTATTTGATTTGGTATCAAAACAAAGGTTTTCCCGAAGGAAAGCTCGGAATGATGTTGGCTACAATGTACGAAATTAAAGTCAATGGACTGGAATATCTCCTAAAACCGCTACGCCAAAATCTTTAAAATTTGATAGCCAAACTATCTTCCATATTTTACTGTTATTCTTCATACATAAACTAACAGAAAACATGTCAGAAATAAAAACAGCTCTCATTACAGGAGGCTCAAAAGGAATTGGCTACGGTGTAGCAGAAGTATTGATAAAAGAAGGAATAAAAGTAGCTATCACGAGTCGCTCAAAAGCAGCAGCAGATGAAGCAGCCGCAGAATTGAACAAAATAAAGGCAGGATACGCACTCGGAATCGAATCAGACGTTAGAAATTTCGAATCACAAAAGGGTGCCGTTGATGCGGTAATAAATAACTGGGGAAGACTCGATTATTTCATTGCTAACGCAGGCATTGGACACTTCGCTCCTATCCAAACGCTCACTACGGAGCAATGGCACGAAATGATTGATATTAACCTAACTGGTGTTTTTTATAGTATAAAAGCATCTTTAGAAGCTTTAAAAACCACAAAAGGCTATTTTATTAGCATTGCAAGTTTGGCAGGAACAAACTTTTTTCCAAGTGCCAGTGGTTATAATGCCAGTAAATTTGGTTTGGTTGGTTTCACTCAAGCTATCATGCTTGATTTGAGAAATGAAGGCATTAAAGTTTCAACGATTATGCCCGGTTCGGTGGCTACTCATTTTAACAATCACGAACCAAGTGAAAAGGACGCATGGAAAATCCAGCCAGAAGATATTGGACAAATTGTTTCGGACTTAATCAAAATGCCTGCTCGTACTTTACCGAGCAAAATTGAGGTTCGCCCAACGGTGCCAAAATAATAAAGTTATTATTGATTATGGTGTAAAAACGCCTCATTCAAAATAAATGTGGCGTTTTTTTATTGAAAAGAAAACTCATCTTATTTTCAATAATATATCTTGCTTAACAAATTGAACAAAATGTCAGCAATTAAACTACACCACCAAAAAGCAATGTTGTTACGGCTACAACATTTCAACTATTTTTTGTGGCTATTGTTTAATAAAAGTGCAAAACCAACTCCAAATAATAATGTGATTAAGGCTGCAAAATAAGGAATTAAATCAGTCATTTTTTGAGTTATTGATTAGTTTAAGGTAAATCCCAAAAGCCAAAATAGATGGCACCCATAGTCCAATGAAGGTACCACTTTCCTTTTCACCCTTGAAATAGAGTATTTCAGAAAATACCAACGACAAAAAAGCTGCAACAAACAATAACTTATCTCCAACTGTAAATTTTTTGAACATGTTTCTTAGATTTCAATTATATAATATTGTATCGTACAAGTAAAACGTTGTTTGTAATTTCAAATACATTTACTGAATCAACAATCACAAAAACAACTTTTTATTTATATAGTTACAAATTTAATACATTCTGTTTACTTAGCAAACATTAGTGTGTTTTTATTATATAATTTAGGATTTTGGCAAAACTAATTCACTTATCATCAACGACATTCATAAAATTCAAGTTTTAGCAAATAAAAAAAAACTTCAACCCTAAAAAATGGGCTTTGCAGGCTTTAATAAATTTATTCTAAATTACTTTTTTGGTACTAAAACTCCATCTGCTTCAAACGTCAATTCAGTTTTAGGCTCAGTGATTTTCGCGATTTCATCTTTACTTTTTCCAGCATCTTCCGCATAATGACGAAGTTCGTCAACTGAGATGGTTTTGGTTTTAGCATTTCCTTCAAAAACGATAGTTTTTCCTGCAATATCTGTCGGCACAAAGAATCCATAATCTTTGAAAGTCACACGCATGGTTTGGCCATTGTCTATTTTTACTTTCATCCAACAGCCTTTAACTTGGCAAACTGACTCTACTACGCCAGTTACTTTGGCTTCTATTGTCCCTTTCTCCGCAGCATTTTTGACTAATTCTGTGGTTGGAATAGCTCCACTTGCCTTGATTTTTTCGCCAAAACTATCATATTTTTGACCGAATGATATGTTTGCTACGAAAATAATTGCGAAAAGTGTGATGAGTTTTTTCATTGTTGATTATATATAATTGTTTTAAAATTTACTGCTTCTGTAGCTCAATTTACTAAATTACACATGAGCAAGTTTGAAACTTGCCCTACTATTCCACCACCGTCAGCCAGCCTTTACATTCATTGCTAGTTGTAGTAGTTATTACAAAATAATAAGTACCTGATGCAATGCCGTTTCCCCAATCGTTTTGGTAATTTTTTGAATTGAAAATCAATTTTCCATAACGATTATAGATGTCGAGTTTAGCATTTTTGAATCCTATTACAAAGTTATCATTTTTTCCATCATTATTTGGAGTAATAACGTTCGGAATTTTTCCATCATTTTCTGGAATTTCAATATTTTTTGTAGTCGAAAGTTCACAACCAATAGCATTGTAAGCTTTTAAAGTTACGGCATAAGTTCCACCTTGCTGAAAACGGTAGTTTTCGGGTATAACTACTTTCAACGAGTCTCGATTTCCAAAATCCCAAACGTAGCTTCTGGCATTGGTCGATTTATTTGTAAACGTAAGCTGATATGGCTTGTCACAATCTTGTAAAATGATATAATCAAAATCTGGTTTGAATGAATTATCAACCACAACCGTTACGGTTCGAGTGGGTTTACAACCGTCAGGATATTCACCTTTAACCGAATAAGTACTTGTCTGTAAGGGTTTTACTACAATTTGGTTTATAACCGTATCCTTCATATTTAGGCCGGACCAAATAAATTTCGTTGCTTTACCAACTGCAGTAAGGGTTACACTTTGTCCAGCACAAATTTCTTTACCGCCACTTGCTTGAAAATCAATTTTATTATCTTCAACTTTTATCGTTACATCTTTTGATACCGTGCAACCATCTTTTTCAATTAAAACCGTATATTTTGTGGTAGCTTTTGGTTTGGCAATTGGGTTGAAAATTGTCGTACTACTCAAGTCCGTTACGGGCGACCAAGTAAATTTATCACCACCTTCGGCTAAAAGTTGCACAGGCGAATCAGGACAAACCAAAGTATCTCGACCAGCTTTGGCAATGAAACCTTTTACAAATATTTTCTTGACCGTCGAATCAGTCGTTCGGCAAGTAATTTTATTGAAAATTCGAAGTTTTACGACATATTCGCCAGGGGTTGTGAAGTTAAAAACTACATCTTTCAAACGAGAAACCACATTTCCGTTAAATTCCCACTCATAAGTTTTTGCTCCGATACTCAAATTATTGAAATTAACTCTTGCTGGGCTGCAAACTTCTGTAATCACCTTATTTGCCTCATTTATTATTTCAAAATCTGCTTTTAGGGCATCAATGCTAAACTTAAAGGCTGCCATATTACAATTAGTACTTTGATGGCGTGACTGATAAGCATTCTTGATAGGAAAAGTTGCCACTAATTGGCCTTGACGCGGCAAACACGAGCAGGCTGTATGGTAAATAATACCATTTTTATCGAATCGACAAGTTCCGCCGTCGAGGTGGTCCCCGACTTCACCTTCGGGCGTTGGTGGAGCAGATGCACCGAAAAACGTAGCATAAAGCAACGATTTTACTCCCTTTTCAAGAATCATAAAATAGTAATTGCTACCCGTAGTTGTAGCTTGAAAAGCATCGGATGTTATAGGGAGTCCGGTTGTCGTACTATTCCGGTTGAGGTTTCGCCCAACTGAAGCATTTACTTTTCCACCCCAACCTGAAAGATAAATATTTCCGCAATCATTGACCAAAAAAGCCGTCGGAACGATGTCGATTTTACCAATTCCTCGACCAGTTCCTACTATTGTTGAAAAGATACTTTTACTCAGATTTTTATCAAAACAATGAATAAACTGTCCACTTTTTTCATTGCGATAAACATCATTCGACACCGGATAATCGCCTTTTGTTAAGCCAAATACATAAACATTTTCTTCTTTATCAGTTTCCAGAAAAAAATTCACATCTGCTTCTTTTGTGCCTACGTAAGTCATTTGTTCTATTGTACCATCAGCTCTAAACTTTGCTATAAACCCATCGCCACTTCCACCGTAGGTACTGCTATAAGCTCCATCTTTTACGGCCAAATTAGCACTAAAAGTTTGTCCCGAAACATAGATTTTTCCTGCATCAGTTACTTTAATTCCGTAGGCGGCATCAAAATTATTTCCTCCTAAATAAGTACTCCAAAGTAGTTGCGAACAAGTACGATTAAGTTTACAAACTACACCATCAAAACCCGCTCCTTTCACACCTTGCGATTGCTTTACGAGAGGAAAGTCAGTCGAAGCAGTGACTGATGCAAAATAAATATTATCATCTTTATCAACCACCACTTCCCCTCTAAATTCATCTCCGTAATTTTTGATGTTTAAGGCACGTGTATCATTAAAACCATCATTGGCTTTTCCTCCAATGTATGAGCTTCCAACCAAGCTCTTGCCATCAACACTTAGAACGGCTACGAAAATATCAGTTCCTCGTTCAAAGCCAATTCCAGTGAAATTTGGGTCTTGGTCGGCAGCAGAAAAAGATGAATAAATACCTATAAGGCTACCGCCAGCAAAGGATTTTTGATAAGATGAGCTATTTGTTGGAAAATTCGTTGAAGAAGTTGTACCGAAAATTACCAATTCACCTTTAGAATTAGCAACCAAACTATGTGGTACATCTGACGCATTCCCACCCAAATAAGTTGAGTAAAGCAAAGTGGAACCATCGGCACTAAATTTCATAATCACAATATCAGTGATGCCATAACCCGCCACACTTTCAGCACTTGAAGCAGATGTTGGACTACCTTTTACTTGAAAAGCACCGTTTGTTATTGGAAAATCAAGACCAAAAACCGAACCTCCAGCAAACAAATTTCCATTGGCATCGTAGGTGGCAGTTTGAGCCCAATTATCTGATTTAGAGCCAGAATAGGTTGAAAAAACTAATTCGGGGTCGATAATGAGTGGTTGAGTAGCATCGTAGTTTTCGGAAAACTCAAAACGAACTTCATTATTATCTACTCGAAAGTTTGATTTCACATCAACGGTTTTACCATTACGGGTCTGAAATGAATATGGCTCAAACTCTTTCACAACATTGACTGAGGTTTTATAATGAAGTTGACCATTTTCAACCTTAATTCCTTCCAATCCCTCATATTTCATCTTTATTTTTGAAACATCGGCTTTGGGTTTTACGATGTATTCGTATTTAAGCGATTGGTCAAAACTATATAATTTAAAATCAATATCAGGGTAAATATCTCGAAGATAAATCTCATCAAATGCCGCTACATTTGATTTCCATTTGGTGGGGTCATTGCCAATGAAATAATTATAAGTGGCTGATGTTGGAGAAATTGCTTCGATTTTTGGCTTTGGATTAGCATTTTCAAATGTCATTTCGTAAGCATGTGCTTTGATTACTGCGATTAATTTTCGGCCAGATTTGGGGTCTAAGTTACCTGCATGAATGGCCGCCAATGCTTGCGTATCATAAAAAACATATTGAACACCGGTATTTTTTACCAATAAATACCCCCCAGGAATATCAGCCCGAAAACGAATGGAAGACTCCCATTGTCCATCATTTAGAATAAATTTCACCGAAGGATTGGGAGCAGCTAAAGAGACTTTAGAGAAAACAGCAAAAATGATAAGGTATATATATCTCATTTGTTTCTTAATTCACGGTTTTATCAGCAATTTTTTCATAATTTATTTGTTACTGTACAAAGCGGGATGAAAACTTTCGTTCCCAATTACAAATGCGGCAAAGTCACAATAAAAGTACTACCTTTTCCTTCCTCACTTATTACATCAATTTTACCTTGGTGCATATCAATGATTCTTCGGCAAACGGATAAACCGATGCCGTGTCCACGGTATTTTGAGGCATTTGGCGTGCGGTAAAAAGGTTCAAAAATCTTGCCCAACTCGCTGGCGGCAATACCAATACCATTATCTTTCACAGCCACAATACAATGTTTATCATTAAATTTTATCTTTGCTTCGGCTTGATGGTCTTGCGAGTATTTACACGCATTTTCGAGCAAATTTGTAAAAACTGTCAACAATAAAGCTTCATTACCATTGGCACTCACCCACTCATCGTCGTCAGGAATATCATCAAAATCAATTAATATTTTATAATCACTGTTCTGATTCAAAACTTCTTCTTGGGCTTTAAACAAAAGTTCGTCCAAACGAGTCGGTTTCATTACTAAAGTATTATCTCGATTCTCAGATTTTGCTAGTTGCAAAAGCCCATTTGTAAGCTGTATAAGTCGCTGATTATCAATCAATAACGAACGCAGAATGATTTTGTACTCGTCTGTTGTTCGGTTATTTTCAAGAGCAATTTGTATTTCAGATTTAATTGCGGCCAAAGGCGTTCGTAATTCATGCGAAGCATTGGATACAAAACTTTTTTGAAACTCAAACGACCGCTCCAAACGCTCCAACATCTGATTAAAATTAATTGCCAATTGAGCAATTTCATCTTTATTATTACCCGTATTGAGTTTTTGTTTGAGGTTATAGGCCGTGATATTTGTAATTTCTTCATTAATATCAGCAATCGGTTTGAGTGATTGTCCTGCAAAAATTACACCCAAAAAAATCGTTAATAAAATCCCAATAATAAAACTAATCACAAGCGTATCTCTTATATTTTTGAGTTTATCTTTACCATATTTATCACTGGCAGATGCCACCACAACGTACGATTTTTTCTCTTCATCTTCATACATCTGACCAATCACTTGGTTTTCCCAGTCGATATTTTCTACGTACTTTTGTTTACGCACTTGATTCAAAAAATCTGGACTAAACAAAAAAGAATTGGCTTCATAACTGGCATAGACTAGTTCATTTTTTTCATTAAACATTAAAACTTTTTCGGCATTGAGTTTCGTTAAAAATGTCTTATTTGCTTCACGAAGTTTCTTTTTATCTTTTTCAGTAATCTTTAATTCTTTTAAAAGTCCTGCTGTCAAAACTGCTCTGTCAGTTAGTCGTTTATAAAATTCCTGTTTCCGAAAATTTTCTGAGGTATAATAAATAGCTAAAGAAAAGATAATCAAGATTGCAGCAATGATTATTGTAAACTGAATAGCTATTTTGGTACGTATTTGCATTTAAAATATAATGTTTGAATGACTGATTGAGTGAATGAGCGAATATTCAATATATTTGTAATATAATTTTTCATAAAAAGTGTAAGCAAATATACAAAAATATGTACCTTATATGAATCTTACACGCCAATTGAAAAATTTAGCAAAGTAAATCTATAAAGTTCTTTTGAATTTTCTCCGATTTTTTTTTATCAAACCGCCGAATAGGAGGTGGTTTTAAGATTCGTGTTTTTTTTGCCGCCGTTGCGGTTAATTTTTTTTCAAAAAAAGTAAGGGCAAGAATCTAGTAAAAAGTAAAATAGTTTTTATTTAAAAATTTAATTTTTCCATACAAAAGTATTTTTAAGAAACAATTAGCAAAATATATGCAAATTCATGTAATCGATGCTGGACATTTTAAATTAGACGGTGGAGCGATGTTTGGAGTTGTACCAAAAACAATCTGGAACAAACAAATGCTCGCCGACGAAAATAATCTTTGCAGTTGGGCAATGCGTTGCCTGCTTATTAATACAGGTAAACAATTGATTTTGGTCGATAGCGGCATGGGTGATAAGCAAGATGCCCGTTGGAAAGGTTTTTATTTCCGTCATGGTGAAGGCGATTTGATAAATTCTATCAAAAAAGCGGGTTATTCGCCCAACGAAATTACGGATGTACTGAGCACACATTTGCATTTCGACCATTGTGGCGGAAGTGTAAAATGGAACACTAACAAAGATAAACTTGAATTGGTTTTCCAGAATGCCCATTATTGGACACACTCAGAGCATTGGGCAACAGCGACTAAGCCAAATCTGCGTGAAAAAGCCACTTTTTTGAAAGAAAACATCATACCAATGCAAGAAACAGGTGCTTTAAAATTTACAGACAAAATAGAAAAACCTTTCGGAGAAAACATTGAGTTACTTTATGCCGATGGCCATACCGAAAAAATGATTATGCCCAAAATAACGATTGGCCGAAAAACGTATTTGTTCATTGCGGACACGATTCCATCGCACGCACACATTCCTGTGCCTTATGTGATGGGCTACGATGTGCGACCGCTTCAAACAATGAACGAAAAAGAAGCTTTACTAAAACAAGCCGTTGAGGAAAATTGGATAATCATATTTGACCATGACCCTACGCATGAAGCCGCCACAATTCAACTAACCGAAAAAGGCTACCGAGTTGGCGATTTTGAAAAGATTTAGCTTTTGGAAGCACAATGGTTCAAAGTTGCAAAGGCACAGAGTTTCAGAGGACACCTACGCTCGGCACAAAGAATTTATAAAAATTCACAAACAGTTTAAACTCTCCTTTGGGGACGATCCGACGATTCGGTAAGTGTATTTATGAAAATAGGAATAGCATTATCAGGAGGAGGCAGCCGAGGATTGGCTCATTTGGGAGCATTAAAAGCACTTTCCGAACTTGGAATAAAACCAACAATGATTTCAGGTTCGAGTGCTGGCTCACTTATTGGGGCATTTACCGCCGCAGGTTATTCACCAGATTTTATATTTGAAACCATTCAAGCTTTGGGAATTCTTAATTCTATTAAATTTGCTTTTAATCGCTTCGGTTTGTTCAAAATGGATAAATTAGAGGAGATTTTCTTGAAATATATTCCACATAATTCGTTTGAAAAACTTAAAATTCCTCTAGTTGTATGTGCCACCGACATCAAAAAAGGTGTAGCCGTTTATTTTAGTGGAGGTGAATTGATAAAACCATTAATGGCATCGTGCAGTATTCCAGGAATTTTTGAGCCTATTAAGTTTCAAGACCGGATTTTAGTTGATGGAGGAGTTACAAATAACTTACCAATTGAGCAGCTTGAAGGTATTTGTGATTTTATTATTGGAGTGAACGTAACACCTGTAAGCAATGATATGCCTATCAATTCGGCAAAAGACATTCTGACCAAAAGTCTTTATTTAGCCATAAGAAATAATTCAAGCGAAAAACTAAAACGCTGTGATATTGCTATCGAACCAACTGAAATCTATAATTTTAACGGTCTAAGTATGTCAAAATCAAAAGAAATTTATCAACTTGGCTATGAAAACACAATGCGTGCCACCGAGGGGAAACTGGCACAGATTTTATGAAATTAGAGGTAAAATTTGAACTATTTTTTGAATAAAAATATCCTCATATCTGTAATTTGTTTTCTCAAATCTAACTTTGGCATCAAATTAGATAATTTTTTAATCTGAAAACCGTTAAAAATATAGGTATCTATCATCAACTTGAATATATAAAAGTGCAAAAACTATATATACTATTAATATTTTCGTTGCTAACTGCCTCTTGTTCGCAGTTTAGCAACTCTCCTATAAGCAAGGCATGGCATAACGGCAATGCTCGTTTCAACTCGCTCATCATTGCCCGTGACAACATGAAGCAGGCAGAAAAAGATCTATTTGACAAACGATTAGAAAATTATAGTTCGTTGATGACAATCTTCGTACCGATTGATTCTACCAAAAGTCAGGCGGTTGCAACAAACTTAAAAGAAGTAATCGAAAAAACATCTTTGATTGCCGAACGCCATTCTAACTCAAAATACTTAGGAGAAGCCTATATTTTACTAGGAAAAGCTCGTCTTTTGAAAGAAGATTTCTTGAACTCAATTGAAATTTTCAAATACATCAACTCAACTGAAAGCAACGAAGAAGATAAACATGCCGCACTGGTTTGGTTGATGCGTGCCTATGCCGAAGACAAAGATTTTGATACTGCCCTAAAAGTATCTGAAGTACTTCGTACGCTCGATTTAAACAAAGAAAATACCCGAGATTTTTATTTGGTGAAAGCCTATTTACACCAGCGTCGTGAAGAATTTGCTATTTCGGCCGCTATTGGCGAGGAAGCTCTAAAATTGATGCCAAAAGGTGAGCAAACCGCTCGTGTGCATTTTGCGGTTGGACAAATGTTTGATATGATTGGGCAACCCGATAAAGCAATGCTCCATTTTGCTGCAGTTGCCAAAAATCGTCCAAACTACGACATGGAGTTTCAAGCTCGCATAAATAATTTGCTCGATGCGGCCGCTTCGCAGAGAGGAAGTACGGCAGATGTACAAGAGAATTTTAAGAAAATGTTGGTTGATAGAAAGAATTCTGACCTCCAAGACAAAATTTTCTTTACGATGGGAAGTCTTGAAATGAAAAAACAAAACTACCCAAAAGCGGTTGAATACTTTAATTATTCACTCAAAAATACGAAAGGAAATAGCACACAAAATGCCTACACATATCTTGAATTGGCGGAACTTTATTATAACCATTTGAATAAATATGATGTGGCAAGTAAGTACTACGATAGTACACTTACTGCACTTCCTAAAACCTCAACAGATTACGAACGCATTGCCAAAAAAGCCATTTCTTTAGGCGATTTTGTAAAATACCAAAAAGTTTTAATTGTTGAAGATAGTCTCCAAAGTTTGGCGGCAATGAATCCGGCCGCACTTGATAAAGCCCTTGAGCGAATTATTAAACAGAAAGAGGATGATGATAAAAAAATGCAGGAAATGGCACAAAAAATTGTGTCACAAAATAGCCTCGCTGTTGACCGACTTTCAGACAAAGACCCTGATTTTAAACGTTGGGCTTTATACGACCCATTAGTAATGTCTACTAATAAAAGTGATTTCCAACAATTATGGGGCAGCCGACCTTTAGATGATAATTGGCGAAGAAAAGATAAAGAAGCTGGTTCGATTAGCTTCAAGGTGGAGCGAGGTATAGTCGGTCAAGAACCAACTAAACAAGTTCCCAAAGTTTCGATTGAAGATTTGAAAAAACAGAAAGAAGAAAAAGAAGCATTTGCTCTTGACGGCAAGAAAAAAGAATTTTATGAGAAGATTCCGACCACACCCGAAAAACTCGTTGGTTCGAAACGTAAACAAGAAGAAGCACTTTATCAACTTGGTAAAATTTATAAGTTTCAGTTCAACGAGTTACAAAATGCTACTGAAACTTTCTTGACGCTACTTAACAGATTTCCAAATACCGTACACGAAGTTGAGGTTTTATATTTGCTCACTTTATTGTCAGATAATCAAGCCGCAAGTCCATATCGCAAAACTTTGATTGAGAAATTTCCTGCTTCAACCTACGCCAGACAGCTTTTGCGTGGAAATGTTCAGATTACAAGCGATACTGAATCAAAAGCAAATTTGGTTTATTCGCAGGCGTTTAATTTGTACGTCAATGAAAGCTATGAGTCAGCAATTAAACTCGCCGAAGACGGCTTGATTACTTATACAGGAACGAGTATTGAGGATAAATTTGCAATGTTACGTATTTTTCTTTTTGCAAAAACCGAGCAGAAAGATGCTTATAAACAAGCCCTTAACGAATTTATTCAAGGTTATCCATCAAGTAACCTACTTTACAGAGCAAAAGAATTAATGGCCGTTTTGGAGAAAAAATAAGTATATATTTTTTATTGAAAATGATAAAACTACAACCCTAAAAAAGATGAAAGACAAGGTAGTAAATGGAGAATCCGACCTCCCACCATTCTTGAAAACCTGGAAAAATGTTTATATTTTGGTAGCAGGAACTTTACTCTTATTAATTGTACTTTTCTACGCTTTCACCCTATATTTTGCATGACAAACCTCGACTGGACTCTACTTATATTTACCTTACTTTTTATTATCGTTTATGGTGTTTACAAAAACCATAAAGACCAAAATATCGACGGTTATTTACTTGGGAATCAGTCACTTCCGTGGTATCACGTTGGACTTTCAGTAATGGCTACGCAAGCAAGTGCAATTACGTTTCTTTCTACAACTGGACAAGGCTTCGACGACGGAATGCGTTTTGTACAATTCTACTTTGGATTGCCTTTGGCCATGATAGTTTTGTGCGTTACTTTTATCCCGATATTTCACCGACTAAAAGTTTATACAGCCTACGAATATCTAGAAAAACGTTTTGATGGGAAAGTGCGAGTTTTCACAGCGTTTCTATTTCTCATTCAGCGTGGACTTTCTACTGGAATTTCAATTTATGCACCTTCAATCATTCTCTCAACAATTTTTGGCTGGGATATTTTCTGGACAAATATTTTGATGGGTGGAATGGTTCTAACTTATACAGTAGTCGGCGGTACAAAAGCCATTTCTTACACACACCTCCAACAAATGATTGTTATTACGGTGGCAATGGTCTTGGCTGGCGTAATTGTGGTAATGATGCTTCCTGAAAATATCGGACTTGTAAAAGCCCTAAAAATTGCAGGAAAAGCTAACCATACCGAAGTCATAAGTTTTGATTTTAACCCCAAAGACCGTTATAATCTTTGGTCGGGTTTAATTGGTGGATTCTTTTTGCAACTCTCGTATTTTGGTACAGACCAATCGCAAGTTGGACGTTATTTAACGGGCGAATCAATCACTCAAAGTCGTTTGGGTTTAGTGATGAATGGCTTACTGAAAATACCGATGCAGTTCTTGATTCTGTTGGTTGGTGTTTTGGTTTTCGTCTTTTATCAATTCAACTCTTCGCCCGTTTTCTTCAATAAAATAGAAACCGACAAACTTCGTACAAGTCAATATGCTCCCGAATTTGTAGCAATTGAAAAACAATATAATGAAGTTTTGGAGAAAAGAAGACAACTGTTAATTTCGTCTGAAAACCTTGATAATCAACAACTTGAAGTTTATAAAAACAGTTTACAAGCTTCCGATTCAGTAGCAAAAAGTCTGAAAGGACAAGTAATTGATATTATCAAGAAAAACAATCCTTCAGCAAGCACCAACGACCGAGATTTTGTATTTCTGAGATTTGTACTCGACCATTTACCACATGGACTTATAGGGCTTCTGATTGCAGTAATCTTTGCGGCCTCGATGGGTTCGATTGCCTCAGCATATAATTCATTGGCGGCAACTTCAGTGGTAGATGTTTACCGAAAATTTTCAAAAAATGTTCCATCCGAAAGAGCAGAACTCAACGCATCGAAAGTTTCGACCGTAATATGGGGGCTTTTTTGTATATTTGTAGCACAATACGCCAACAAACTGGGCAATATGATTGAGGTGGTCAATGTGCTCGGCTCATTGTTTTACGGAATCATTCTTGGCGTATTTTTAGTAGCATTCTATTTTAAAAATATTGGTGGCACGGCTACCTTTTGGGCTGCAGTTATTAGTCAAGCCATCATTCTAGGCATAGGAATTCCACAAGTAATTTTAAAAGCTGAGTGGATAGCTTATCTTTGGTTCAACCCAATCGGCTGTTTTCTAGTAATCGGTATTGCTTGGGTTTTGCAGCGTTTTAGATTTAGGATAGGAGATTCGAGATAAGAGACTTTAGAAAAAATAGAGAATTCAGAAAAGTGAATCCCAAATCTAGTATCTAAAATCTCATATCTCAATAAAAAATATGGAAAAGAAAAAAATACTCATCATCGAAGATGACCAACGATTGGCTGAAAACCTTGTAAAAGGCTTATCGGAAAAGGATTTTGATACCGAAGTAGCTTACGATGGTCAGATTGGACTACGTTTTGCACTCAGTGGCAAGTTCGATTTGATATTGTTGGATGTGAATCTCCCGCAGATGAATGGGTATGAGGTTTGTGCAAAAATCAGAGAAAAAGACTGCCAAACGCCTATAATTATGCTAACGGCACTGGGCGAAACCGATGATAAAATTGTAGGTTTTGAAAAAGGTGCAGATGATTACATCGTAAAACCTTTTGAGTACCGTGAGCTGATTGCTCGCATCAATGTTTTCTTGAAACGTGCCTACGCTGAAAACGAAACCAATGCCAATATTCTCCGCATTGCCGACCTCGAAATAAATTTTGAAAGTAAAATGGCAACTCGACAAGGCAAACATATTGACCTCACACCAAAAGAATTTTCATTGCTCGAATACTTGATTCGCAATAAAAATAAAGTAGTTTCAAAGGCCGAAATTGCAGAAAAAATATGGGAAGGAAATAACGCCGAAAATAGCCTAAATGTCATAGAAGTTTATATCAATTTCCTCCGTAAAAAAATCGACAAAGATTTCGAGCCAAAACTCATTCATACCAAAACTGGTATGGGTTATGTATTGAAAGATGAGTAAATTTTATCTTGGCTGATGAAGTTCCCAATACTCTTTAGGGCTTACAATTTTTGTCTGTTTATATTCAGGAAATGTGAAATCATTCGAATTTCCTGTAATCACAAAATCTGCCACACATTCATCGGCAAGTTCCAAAATCATATTATCATCTGCATCAGAAATTAAATCAAGCGTAATTTTTGGGGTATATTTTGTAACTTTTGATTCTATTTCAGCAAGCAATGCTTCTGCACGATTAAAAAAGCCTAAAAATCTTGAAAATTTTGGTCGAGCTAAAACTTCATAATATTCGGCTTCCAATTCATCTGAAATACAAAGTTGAAATCTTTGTTCAATGAAAAGTTCGTTGATGATTAAATACGGGTAATCTCGCTGAATCAATGAAGAAACAATAACATTTGTATCAATTATCATTCTTTGCATTTCTTCGAACAGTTTTTACCTCACTTGATATTTCATCCATTGTCATTTTTGAAAGCCCATACTTATCTGCAAGTTCTAAGCACTTATTTAGGTTTTGACGTATCAACTCCTCACTAACAATTTCAAGGAAATCTGAGAAAGTCAATTCATCATTCTTCAAACCGAATTTATTGTATTC
Organism: Emticicia agri; assembly: GCA_945860265.1. Classification (GTDB taxonomy): domain Bacteria; phylum Bacteroidota; class Bacteroidia; order Cytophagales; family Spirosomataceae; genus Emticicia; species Emticicia agri_A. Next base: position 28,925 of record CAMAQF010000040.1, read on the forward strand.
AATATCGGATATAGTGATGTTCAATGTTCGCATATTCTTAAATGTTTGTCAAAATATACAAAAAACATTAATATATCCAATTTTAGCCAATAATAATCAGAATTTGAAAAGTATCACACCTTATTATCCTGATAACGAGATTTGCCACATTATTTTCTTTAAAACTTTAATAATTTCTTACTATTTTTACATTTCAACTCAATCAACCTAAAAACTAATATTCAATGAAAATTTTCAAGAAAATCTTACTTGGATTGCTCATTTTAATTGTTGTGGCGGGCATCGGAGTCAATTTTTGGTTAAAGAGCACCAAACCTACACTTGATGGCGAACTTCAACTCAAAGGACTAAAAGCACCTGTCGAAGTTGTTTATGATGACTACGGAGTTCCACATATTTATGCCAAAAACGAAGATGATTTGTTCCAAGCATTTGGTTATGTTCATGCTCAAGACCGCCTTTTTCAGATGGAATTGCTACGCCGTTTGGCAGATGGACGTCTATCCGAACTTTTTGGCGAAAAAGCACTTCCATCCGATAAATTTTTCCGAACACTCAGCTTCCGTAAACACGCCCAATGGACGATGGATTCGGTGCTTATGAAAAACCCAAATGCACCTTTCGTAAAAGCGGCACAATCTTATATAAAGGGAGTAAACGAATACATCGAAAACGGCAAAACGCCTGTTGAATTTTCGATTGTAGGCATCAAAAAAACACCCTTTGAAATGGCTGATATGCAAATAATTATGGGTTATATGGGCTTTACTTTTGCGGAAGCATTTCGATCAGAAGCCATCTCTACGATGATTCAGAGCAAATTTGGCCCAGAATACTTAAAAGATGTAATGTCGGGTTGGCCAATCACTGAACCAAAGATTCCGACAAATGCCCAAGAGAATATTGCTTCATCTACAGCTTTGGCACGCATGGCAAATCAATTGACCAATATAGAAACAAATGCAGTTTTTCCGCCTTATCATGGCTCAAATGGCTGGGTGATTGCTGGCTCAAAAACCAAATCAGGTAAGCCAATTTTATCGAACGATACGCACATTGCTTTTTCGCAACCTTCTGTTTGGTATGAAGCTCATTTGGAATGTCCAAACTTTAAATTTTACGGAAATTTCTTGGCAGGAACGCCCGTTGGGGCTTTGGGACATTCGCAATACGGCGGCTGGGGTTTGACGATGTTTGAAAATGATGATGTTGATTTTTTCCGTGAAAAAGCTAATCCTGCCAATGCTGACCAAGTTTGGTACAAAGACCATTGGGAAGATTTAAAAGTGCGTGAAGAAAGTATCAAAGTGAAAGATGCGGCTGATGTAAAAATTGCTGTCAAAACTTCTAGTCATGGCATCTTAATGAATGATAGTTTTGATAAAATGGCTGGCCAGAAAGACCCAATTGCTATGTGGTGGGTTTATAACCAATTTCCAAGTTATCATTTGGAGGCTTTTTACGAAATGGCTCACGCCAAAAATGCTACCGAAGCAGGTAAAGCGGCAAGCAAACTTACCTCTCCAGGCTTAAATATCATGTGGGGCGATACCGAAGGCAATATTGCTTGGTGGGCAGCAGGAAAACTCCCAAAACGTCCAGCCCACGTAAATCCGATGTTGATTTTAGATGGCTCAACGGGCAACGACGACCCACAAGGGTGGTACGATTTTTCGCTGAATCCTCAAATTTTAAATCCTAAACGTGGTGTGCTTTACACGGCCAACAACCAGCCAGCTGATATGGGTAATGGTTTGGTAGCAGGCTACTACGTTCCAGGGAATCGTGCTAGCCGAATAGAAGAACTTTTGTTTAATGATAAAAAAGATTGGACGCAAGAAAGCGTCAGAAACGTTATCAATGATGTTACTTCTTCTTCATTCACTGGACTTTTGAAAGATATTTTACCAGTAATTAATAAAAACAAGCTGAGTCCTTCAGCAAAAAATGGCTTAGAAAAACTGGCTAAATGGGACGGCTCGCATGATTTAGAAGATATTGAGCCTACGATTTATTACCGTTTTCTGTATCATTTTTTTGTAAATACAATCAAAGATGAGTTAGGCAATGAGGTTTTTCAGGCTTTTGAACACAATTCGAATTTCAAGCGAAACATGGCATCGTTAATGCGAAATGATGCATCGCCTTGGTGGGATAATGTTTCGACAAAAAACAAAGAAACTCGCTCCGAAATCTTGACAACTTCACTGAATGAAGCATTGGTAAGTCTCGAAAAACAACTCGGCAACGACATTACAGATTGGAAATGGAAAAAAGTGCATACACTTACGCACAATCATCCACTTGGAATTTTACCAGTTGTAGGTAAATATTTTAATGTTGGACCACTTCCAGCACCCGGTGGCCGAGAAACCATTAATAATCTTGATTTTTCAATCGACTCGAGTGGAACTTATAAGGTTACGTATGGCCCAGCCTTACGCAGAATTGTTGATTTTTCCGACGTTGAGCACGGACGTAGCGTACTACCAACAGGCCAATCGGGACACTTTTTAAGTAAACATTATGACGACCAAGCCGAAATGTTTGTCAAAGGTGGTTCACGCCCCGAACTGATGAATAGAGCAGAAATTGAAAAGGCAAAAACTGGAAAGTTGATTTTGAAGCCTTGAGTTTTAGCTATAAAATATGTAAGAGAGATTTTATGATTTCATTCATAAAGTCTCTTTTTGTTTTTACTTAAAATTGAATAAAAATCACTAATTTTACTCAATAGTATTTGCTAAAAATGAGAATATTTTTTTTATGAATTATAAAAAAAATTAAAGATGAAATACAAGGTATCATTTCAGGAGAGAACCAAGTTAAGTACGGAAATATTATCCAAACAATCATCCGTTACCTTAGAAGAAGCCAAGAAACAAGTAGAGTGGATAAAACAAGTAAGCAGTTCAGAGAAGAAGAAGAAAAGCATTTAAGAGACATTATTGAGAAAACCCAACTTTGGATTTCTAACATAAATTTGAACAATTATATCTCTGAAGGTGCCGAATAAAAAGTTTATTTAAAAGACGGAATAAGTGTTTTGAAACTCAATGACGCTATTTTTTATAGTTCGTGGTCTGATTATTTGGTCAATTTACCGCTGAATAACTACTTTTTAGGTGATACAGCCTATCAATTAAAGGGATTCTTTACGGATAATCAAACCCTTTACGCCGTAGTCGAACAAGCTTTTGTCAAAGCATATCAAAAAACGGATTTATTACTCGTACAACAATTCATGCAAGCCAACGGCTTTCTCAACACACGAAATAATGATTATTATCATCCTGAATGGAATATCATTTTAGAAGATTTGCACGACGAAAACGTCCTTACACAAAATGATATCATGTATTTTATCGATACCGTTTTTTATGTCGTTCCTACCAAAACTATAAGCAACTAAAATTATTATACGTCGTATTAAAACTCTAAAATCGCTAAAAATTCCCTTTTGGTCGAATTTTTTAAAAAACTTTATACTTACAGTAAATTTTCAAGAACATTTTATATAATTTTAGTTATAATATCAAAAACTAATTAAACATTCTAATAATGGCAAATTATAACCTTAAAATCAACGGTAAAACCCTTAAAACTGAAGTTTCGCCCGACACTCCATTATTATGGGTCTTGCGTGATAATCTCGGTCTCCTTGGCACAAAGTATGGTTGCGGAATGGCTCAATGTGGAGCTTGCACAGTGCATATCAACGGCGAAGCAACTCGCTCATGCGTTTTACCAGTTTCTGCGGTTGCTGATGCAACAATCACGACAATTGAAGGACTTTCAGAAAAAGGCGACCATCCTGTACAAAGAGCATGGGATGCCATCGACGTTCCACAATGTGGTTACTGTCAGACTGGACAAATGATGACAGCGGCGGCTTTCTTGAAAAAGAATGCAAAACCAAGTTTGGAAGAAATTGAGGCAGCAATGTCTGGAAATATTTGTCGATGCGGCACTTATCACCGAATCAAAGAAGCGGTTCAATTGGCCGCAACGAAAATGTAGAAATACTTTAAACTGTAGGCAAAACGCTTATTGCTAAAATTAAATTTCTGTAATAATACTTTAAAATTTGCTGTAAAAAAGCCTTAAACATATCATTTAAAGCATATAGCATTAAAAACAGATACTATAATGACAAAAAATAATAGCCGAAGAGATTTTTTAAAATCAACTGCATTAGGTGCTGGGGGTTTAATATTGGGTTTCAACTGGTTTGGACAAGAGGCTTCGGCAGCCGCAATAGTAGAAGGCATAACTAGCGAAGCAGGGAATACTGCCTTTAATGCCTTTTTATCTATCCAAACCAATGGAATCGTAACGATTTTTTCACCAAATCCTGAAATTGGACAAGGTATCAAAACTGCTTTCCCAATAATCGTGGCTGAGGAATTAGATGTTGATTGGGCAAATGTAAAAGTCCTACAGGCTCCGCTCGACACAAAGAAATTTGAACGCCAAGTAGCTGGTGGTAGTGGTTCGATTCCTCATTCGTGGCAACGCTTACGCAAAGCGGGTGCAACAGCTCGCCAAATGTTGGTAGTAGCTGCCGCCAAACAGTGGGGAGTTTCTGCAAGTGAATGTTCGACCGAAAAAAGCTTCGTTATTCATACAGCAACAGGAAAAAAGTTGGGTTATGGCGAATTGGCGACGGAAGCAGCCAAACTTACTCCACCGACTGATGTAAAATTGAAAGATAAAAAAGATTTCAAACTCATTGGCTCGACCATAAAAGGGGTTGATAATGAAGCACTTTTAACTGGAAAACCACTTTTTGGACTAGATTTTTATCGCGAAGGAATGAAGTTTGCGATGATTCAGCGTCCACCAGCTTTTGGAATGAAGCTCAAATCATTCGATGCATTGGCAGCAAAGGCTTCAGCAAGTGGTATTGAGGTAGTTTCTTTTAAAGACAAAGTAGCTATCGTTGGAAAATCGACTTGGGAAGTGAAAAAAGCCCGTGATTTAGTCAAAATTGATTGGGAGAAGGCCGCTAACCTCGAAAGTAGTGACGACCATAATAGAATTTTCAAGGAATTATTGGATGGCAAAAACGAAGTTCGTCGCAAAGATGGCGATGTAGAAATGGCTTTTAAAGATGCCGCAAAAATCGTAGAAGCGGAATATCAATGTCCATTTTTGCCGCATAATCCTATGGAGCCGATGAACTTCTTCGCTCATGTGCGTGAAGATGGCGTTGAATTGGTTGGTCCGACACAGACACCACAAAATGCCCAAAATCAAACCGCAAAATTACTCAATATTCCTGTTGAAAAAGTGACAGTAGAACTAACAAAAATGGGTGGAGGTTTTGGTCGTCGTTTAGGTACTGATTATGTGTTGGAGGCTGCCGAACTTTCGAGCATAATCAAAGCACCAGTAAAAGTTATGTGGACGCGTGAAGACGATATGGGTGGCGGAAGTTATCGTCCGGCAGTTCGTTATCGTTTTCGTGCGGCACTTGACAAGCAAGGCAATATGATTGGTTATACACTCCGTGGAGCAGGTCTTAATGCAGGAAATTCGACTCGTCAGGATAATTTTCCAGCAGGAGCAGTTCCAAATTTATTGATTGACTCTGCCGAACATAAATCTCCGATTACAACTGGACCTTGGAGAGCTCCAATTACTAATTTCTTAGCTTTTGCTGAGCAATCTTTCATTGATGAGGTAGCAACTGCGGCAGGTAAAGATGCAGTACAATTTAGACTTGAATTATTGGAAAAAGCCAAAACTGCCCCAGCAGGTGAAATAAAATATAACATCGACCGTATGAAAGCTGTCATTGAATTGGCTGCTGAAAAATCAGGTTGGGGAAAGAAGAAAAAAGGCGTAAGTCTTGGCTTCAGTGTTTACTTCTCGCACGCATCTTATGTGGCACAAGTAGCAGAAGTGGTGATGAAAAAAGGAAAACCAGTTTTGCAGAAAATCTATGCAGCGGTTGATTGTGGTATAGTTGTAAACCAAAGCGGAGCAAGAAACCAAGTAACTGGTGGTATCGTCGATGGTATTGGACACGCCATGTATGGAAATTTGACTTTCAAAGATGGTACGCCAGACCAAAAGAATTTCAATGCTTTTAGATTAATAAAAATGAACGAAATTCCTGCGATAGAAGTAAGTTTTGTCAATAATGGCATCGACCCAACTGGTTTGGGCGAACCAGCTTTACCTCCAACTGGAGGCTCGGTTGCAAATGCTATTTTTAAAGCAACTGGTAAGCGTTTACGCAATCAGCCTTTTATTGAGGAAGACCAAAAATTGTTTGAAAGTGTTTCTTGATATTGAAGTATAATTTACCAAAAAGTCGAATCAGGTATGATACTGATTCGACTTTTTTTGTTTATTTGACAAATATATTTTTTTCACCACAATAAAAAATTAAATAAAGCATCTAAACAAATACTATTAAAATTGATAGGTCTTTTGAAAACAAACACCATAAAACCTAAACTATGAATCTTAGAAAATTAGTCATTGGCTCAGTTATTTTCTTTTTATTTGTTGCATCAAAAACAATAACCAGTGCCGACTACCTAAATCTACCTTTCACGCCTTATGAGTATAATGTTTCATTACCTAATTTTTATGCTAATAATGTAGCTAATATTGATAATTCTCCCTCAACAAATCCGATAACTAACAATGGTGCTACTCTTGGGCGAGTGCTTTTTTATGATAAAAATCTGAGTATTAATCGAACGGTTTCATGTTCATCGTGCCATAGACAGAGCGAAGGTTTTAGTGATTCTCGCACCCTAAGTATTGGCTTTGCCGGTGGTACTACTGACCGTCACGGCATGACAGTTCTGAATGCTCGCTACTATCAGAGAAGTCGTTTCTTTTGGGACGAAAGAGCTGCCACGCTCGAAGAACAAGTACTTCAACCTCTACAAAACGTCGTAGAAATGGGTTTAACAGCCGCTCAGATTTCGGAAAGAGTAGCTGAGCAGCCATACTATAATCAATTATTTATCAATGCTTTTGGTAATAATACTATTGATAATGACAGGATTTCAAAAGCTTTAGCTCAGTTTGTAAGAAGTATTGTAAGCTACCAAAGCAAATATGATATTGGTCGGGCAGCAGTCAATAACCCAAACCAAGCATTTTCAAATTTTACGAATCAAGAAAATCAAGGAAAGCAATTATTTTTTACGTCTATTCCTCAAGGTGGTGGAGGCTGTGTGGGTTGTCATGGCACAGAAGCGTTCGTAAGCACCAGACCTGAAAATAACGGCATTGATGCCACCTCTACCACCGATTTGGGTGTTGGTGGAGCATCTTCTCCAATTCGACAGAATTTAATTGGAACTTTCAAAAATTCAAGCATCAGAAACATCGAACTTTCCGCACCTTATATGCACGACGGGCGATTTGCAACCCTTGAACAAGTAGTTGAGCATTATAATAGTGGCATTCAAGCTCA
>CAMAQF010000041.1 GCA_945860265.1 Emticicia agri
CCTATGTTCAGAATGTTTCTGTTCCGAGATTGGAACGTATGAAAGCTCAGTTTCCTGAGTTATTGAAAGGTAAACATTAATAATAGATTTATAAAAAAAGACCCTCTTTTGAAATCAAAAGAGGGTCTTTTTTGTGCTAAAACCTACAATTCCTTAGTTTGGATAACCAGGATTTTGAGGTTTTAAATTCGGATTATTCAACATTTCTTGTTTTCCTAAAGGTAACAATAAATGTTTTTCTTGCAAAGCTTGCTTAGAGCTTTGGTTGACGTGTCCAACGAAATTATTGAATTTTTTGGTTGTTTCGTTGAATACTTTACGCAAACGAACCATATCAAACCAAGTGATTTGCTCATAGCATAGCTCGTGCCATCTTTCTTTCCAAACAGCTTCTCTGAATGAATCTTTTGTATAGGTCGTCAAAGCCGGAGTTGTTAGTTTGGCACGATCTCTGATACGTTTGAAAGCATCATAAGCTTGTTGATTTGGCCCAACAACTTCGTTTTGTGCCTCTGCAAACATCAATAATACTTCTGCATATCTAATTTGAGGTACGTTCAAATTATCATTACGAGAACCAGCCACACCAGATGAACCATTAGATGTTTGGTTGAAGTGTTTGAAGATATACGGAGCTCCCAAATTAAATCTTGCACCATTTCCATTTGTGAAATAGGTAGTATAAAAATAACCTTCTTGATCCTTGGTACGTAGGTCGCCCTCTTCATAAGAATTATAGAAAGATATGGTTGGTACTGTACTACCAGTTCCACCAGGACCATTAAAAGTTACAGGCTTAAAGTTAGGAAACATATTACCCATCGGATTACCAGCAACCAAAGTGTTGTATTGAATCATGAATAAATGCTCAACTCTATTTTTAAGATTCTCTCTATGAACCTCAAGATACGTCGGAAAAAGGTTGATTGTAGTTGGGTTGCTATTGGCATACGTAATTACTTCAAGGGCTTTGTCAGCGGCCAATTTGTAATGCGTTGCACCTTTACTCAACGGGAAACCAGCCATCGTTAGATATACACGAGCTAATTGAGCTTTTACAGCCGCCAAACCAACTCTACCACTAACATCCATCCAAGCCAAACCAGCGTTTTCAGCTTCGGTCAAGTCAGCAATGATAAGTTTGTAAATTTCTTCTTGCGATGCTCTCGATGGCAAGAAATCTTCTGAACTTGCAGTCTGAGGATTGGTAATCAACGGAATATTACCCCAAAGTCTCACGGCAGTAAAATATGCCGATGCACGTAAAAACTTAGCTTCACCCATAATCTTTTTCTTTTGAGCATCAGGCATTGGCGTAATCGGTGGCACTTTAGCAATCACTTGGTTGGCTTGTGCAATTACTTTATACAAACCATTCCAGTAATTTATTACGTGAGCAGTATTTCCATCATGAACCAAACCGTAAAGGTTATTAAGGTCAGAATTCTGAGCTGTTTCGGTTGTCGAAGTTCCAGTGAGGGCTTCTAAAAGTTGCCAGTTAGAAGAAAAAATACCAGCACCGCCACCCATAAATCTGAGATCGGCATACACAGAAGCTAAAGCCGCTTCAGCGTGGTCAGGAATCGTGTAAAAACTCTCTGGAGTAAGGTTTGAAGGAGCATTTTCCTTCAAAAAGTCAGAGCAACTAGTCTGGCTAACCAATAGTACACTTGCAAGTGCTATTTTAAATTTATTAGAAATATATTTCATTGTTAAGTCTATTTTCAAGATAATTCATTGATTAAAACGCAAGCTGTAAACCAAACATATAAGTAGTAGGTTTTGGATAATTGTGCCACATCATACCTTGTGAGAAAGCACTGTTTCCATCTCCTTGGTTTGTTGGAGTTACCTCTGGGTCACCTATTATTTTATCTGTAACAGCCAAGAAGAAGTTTTGTGCAGAAGCATAAACTCTCAAGCGGCTCAACTTCAATTTATCAGTTACACTACCTGGAAAAGTATAACCCAACAATAAATTTCTACCACGTAAGAATGAGCCATCTTTAATCCACCAGCTATCAACGTTTGTTACATATCCAGCTCTTGTATCTCTGATTTCAGCAATCATCGAGTTTTGGTTTTGTGGAGTCCATGCGGTTAATACTGATTTATAGCTATTTGCCAATGCTTGACGATCCTCACTAGCGTGTAGGTTCATCATCATTACATCGTTACCGTAAGCATACTGTAACTCCAATTTGAGGTCAAAATTGCCATATTTCCAAGTGTTTGTCAATGCACCCCAGAACTTAGGACTACCATTTCCGATAATTGAACGGTCAGCATCAGTAATTGCGTTATCACCGTTTACATCCAAATATTTAATATCACCAGGAAGAATAGTCAAACCATTACGGTAGCTTGTAAATTTCGCAGCTTTGTCTCTTTCAGCTTCACTCCAAACGCCCAAACGAGTAAGTCCCCAAAATGAACCAACTGGCTCACCGATACGGATAATGTTTGTAGGGTTAGTAAAGTTAGGTCCACCAACGTTAAAGATATCAGAAGGCGTTGCCAACGAAAGCACTTTGTTTTGGTTGAATGAAATATTGAAGTTGGTGTTCCAACGCAATTTCGCGGTATTTATGTTTACTGTATTTACAGCTAGCTCCAAACCTTTGTTTTGCATCGAACCAACGTTTCTTCTGATTGTAGCATATCCACTTGTTTGTGGTACTGGAGCATCAAGAAGCATATCGGATGTTTTACGGTAATAAAAATCAGCCTCGATATTCACACGGTTATTAAACAAACCAATTTCCAAACCTACGTCAGCTTGTGCTGTTTTTTCCCATTTCAAATCTGGATTTGCCAAACGTGCAAGCCCAGTTCCTGAAACACGAATATCATTATAAATAGTAGCGTAGTTTGAGCTAAGCAGTGATAATGACGAATACGAAGGAATTTCTGAGTTACCAGTAAGACCATAACTTGTACGTAATTTCAAGTAAGAAATAACTGTATTTTTGCTCATGAATTCTTCTTCAGAGATTTTCCATGCAAATGCTCCCGATGGGAAAAACGCAAATTTACTGTTTTCACCAAATCTTGAAGAACCATCTGCTCTACCTGTGAAGGTAAACAAATATTTATTGCTCAAACTATAATTTACACGACCAAAATATGAGTTAAACGCAAAACTTGAAGCACCCGAGCCTACTGCCGGAAGTGTAGCACCCGCACCTAAGTTATTGAAACCAAAGTAGTCGGTTGCAAAGCCACGCACACTTGCGGCAATATTAAAGAAATCTGTTTGTTGCCACGAAACACCCAATAAACCCGTAAATGAATGGATTTTATTGAAAGTTTTGTTGTAAGTCAAGAAATTCTCCAACGACCAAAACGTTTGTTTTTGGTTTGAAGCTGAAGCAGTTCCTTGGTCGCCAATTGCCAATGTACGAGTAGTAGATTGGTTATTTTCTTGGGTCATTATGTTTGCCCCAAAAACCGTTTACATCTCTAAACCTTTTGCTAATGTGATATTTGAGTACATCGAACCAGTTGTAGTCTGTGTATTTAACATGAACTGTCGACCCATCAAACGGTGAACCGAACTAAAAGTACCTTCTGCAAACGGAAAATCACGGTTGTTAGCATAAGTGCCATCAGCGTATTTTACAGGAAGGAAAGGAAAATCCTCCACAATCTGACGAGCAACGGCATCATTAATATCAGCTAAACGCTCAATTTGATTATTATAAGCGAGTGTACCTCCTACTTTCAACCATTTTTTTATTTGATCATCAATTGTGAATCTTCCTGCATAACGCTTTAAATAGGAAGTTTTGATAAGACCTTGGTCATCTCTAAAACCCAACGAAAACGAATATTGGGTACGCTCACTTCCACCATTAAAACCTAATTGATGATTTTGTGATAGTTTAGTTTGTGATGATTCTTTAAACCAATCTGTATCATATAAAGGATTTCCTTGTGCATCGAATATTCGTGGGTCAGTACGACGCAATTTTGGATTCAAATATGCCCATCTACCTGCTGCCCAACCAGCTGGGTCATATTTTTGCATGTTTGCCCAAGCTAAGTCTTCAACTGCCATGTATTCCTTAGCATTCAAAACTTCTGGACGGTTTGGTCCAATCGTATTTGCACTAAAATCCGAGTTGTAAGTTACTTGACCATCGTTGGCTTTTCCTTTTTTAGTTGTTATCAAAACCACACCATTGGCACCTCTTGCTCCATAAATTGCGGTAGAAGAAGCATCCTTCAAAACCTCAACCGAAACAATGTCGTTAGGATTGATGTAGTCAATCGCCGAACTAAATTGTGCCTGGTTGTTTTGTGGAAGCATAACACCATCAACTACATACAATGGATTATTAGAAGAGTTGATCGAGCTAAAACCTCTCACACGGATGGTTGTACGACCACCAGGGCGACCAGAATTAGTGTTAACTTGCACGCCCGCCATTCTGCCCGATAGAGCTTGATTCAAAGATGCCGCAGGGCGTTCCAATAATTGATCTTGTTTTACAACACCAACTGAACCAGTTAAATCTGATTTCTTTTGTGTACCATAACCAATCACAACCATTTCTTCCAAGACATTGTCTTTTGAAGTTAGTACAATATTGAAGTTAGTTTTGTTTCCAACCACAATTTCTTGCGTATCATAACCAACAAATGAAACTACAAGAACAGTTGAACTACTTGGCACTTCAATTTTGAAATTACCACTCACATCTGTACTTGCACCTTTAGTTGTTCCTTTTACGGCAACGCTTGCACCAATAACTGATTCACCATTTCCGTCTGTTACCTTACCTGTGACAACGATTGAGCTTTGTCCAAACGTCACGAAAGATAATAAAAGGAAAATTACCATTAAGTACCTTGACTTTGATAGATAGAACTTACAATTCATAAAATTTAAGTTTTTTTGTTGAAGAATTAAGATTTTGAATACTTCCTCAAATACATTAATTTTTTTTTTAATATTAGAAAAGGGTTAAAAATTATGAATATATTAAATGACTAAATTGAATTCAAGTCTCTTAATGCTATCTGGAATAATTTATTAAACAAGAGACTTTTACTTAAATATTTATGGCTAAATAATGAGACAAATGACATGATACGGTTCGCCCTTTAGATTTATACTTTGATTATTTATAATAAAACTGTTTTTACTGTAAGTTTTTCTATCCACTTACGCATCAACAGTCTGATTTTCTTTTGTTGAAATGTGGATAAGTAGGATTTTTAAAGTAAAAACTAACCAATCGATAGCGATTCGAAAGAAGAGAACATCCGCCACAGCTTAAAAATACTAAAATCAATATTTGCATCATTTCAATTTTTCGATTAATATTGTTTCATTTGAATTATCTTATTTTAGAAATATAATTATTCAATAATTCCATAAAACCTTGCTGAGTTTTCACCAAAAACTTTGGCTTTTTCTGATACAGAAAAATCTTTCATGTAGGTCTCAATTATTTTTTTTACTCGGCTGTAATCGCCAGCAACTAAACATACTGGCCAATCTGAGCCAAACATGATTCTTTCCACTCCAAAAGATTCAAAAACAATATCTAAAAAGGGTATTATCTGTTCATAAGTCCAGCTTTTCCAGTCTGCTTCGGTAATGATTCCTGATACTTTACATTGCAGGTTTTCAAACTTCGCCAAAGATTTAATATCTCTTTTCCATTCATCAATCAACCCAGCTTTTATGAATGGCTTAGCGATATGGTCAAGCACAAAAGGCTGATCAGGAAATTGAGCCACAAATTTTTGGGCAGTTGCCAAATGCTTCGGAAAAATAAGAATATCGTAAGTAAATTCATGATTTTTTAGCTTCGATATTCCCCGCAAAAAACTTGGACGTAGCATATATTCTGTGTCAGGTTCAGCTTGTAGGACATGCCTAAAACCTGCCAATTTTTTCTCTGATTTCCATTCACTTAGTTGTTCATCAATTGCATCATCTTGGAGATCAATCCAACCGACAACCGCCTTTATAAAATCATTTTTAGCGGCTAAATCGAGCAAAAATCTTGTTTCGCCAAGACTTTGGTCGGCTTGCACGGCTACGCAAGCATCAATTCCATTTTGTTGCAAAGTAGCTTGTAAATCTTCGGGATAAAAATTTCGTTGAATAACCGACATATCATCAGTAATCCAAGAGTCGCGGATAGGGTCGAAGGTCCAAAAATGTTGGTGCGAATCAATTGTCATTTGACGATTTTTTTCTCAAAGATATTGAATGAAAATAATAGCAAACAAGTATTATGAAATTTTTATCTTTGATAATTTGAAAACTTCTCCGATAAACTGACAAAATTTCTTATGGTTTAGTATCGACAAAATTATAGCATAATACAAACAAAAAATAGCACTAAAATTATTTTTTTAATAATTTCTTACTAATTGTTACTTGCATAATTCAATTAAAGTATATATTTTTTAATTAAAGTTGTGTGGATTTATTACTGCAAAAGGCTATGGATGATTATCCGTAGCCTTTTTTTATTTTTATTGGTGGTAATTCTTAAAAAATACCTATTTTTAAATTTAATTTGTTAGGACTCCCTTCAAAACAGAAAACCCTTTTTTATTCTTTTATTGAAAAAATCGAAGCTTAATTTCGCAATAGGTATGGGTAAAATTACTGACGAATTACAAGCAATTGCAAGCTCCCAAAGAGCCAAAATTTCTGCGAGGTTTTTCAAAACTGGTAAGGGTCAATATGGAGAAGGCGATGTTTTTATAGGTGTGACAAATCCTGATTTACGAGCAATTTGTAAGAAATACCTTTCGTTGGAATTTGATAAATTGCAGGAATTATTGGACAATGAAGTTCACGAATATAGAATGGCTGCGTTGATAATTTTAGTTGAACAAATGAAAAAAGCTAAAACAAGTCAGAAACTCACCGAAATATTTAATTTTTATATAGATAATACTTACCGAATCAATAACTGGGATTTAGTCGATTGCTCGGCAAGAGATGTTGTGGGTTTTTATTTATTTAATAGTAACCGTGATATTTTATACAATATGGCTCGTACTGAGAATCTTTGGACTCAACGTATTTCAATCATTGCTACGCACTATTTTATCAATAAAAAACAGTTTTTAGATACCCTTAAAATTTCCGAAATTCTACTTTCACACAAGCATGATTTGATTCATAAGGCCGTCGGATGGATGTTGCGTGAAGCATGGAAAAAAGGTGCAGAAGAACAAGTAGAGGATTTCTTGGAGCATAATATTGGCAAAATCCCTCGCACAGCTCTCAGATATGCCATCGAAAAAATGAGTGATGAGCGAAAAAAGTATTTTATGACGTTGTAATAATTATTGATAAAATGATTTTTTGAGATGAATTAAAAATACTAAAACTAAAACGTTTTTTAATCACAGATTTTCGTTGAACACCGTTAAAATTGTGCTTACTATTTTTCAAATATCTTCCGTTTCCGCGGGGCATTTATGGTAAATTGAAAACTACAAATAAAATCATTACCTTCAACAAATACTAAAACTTTTAATTATAATGAACAAACGTCAATTTATAAAAACCCTAACTGCCGCAAGCCTTACACTACCTCCTTTTGAAAAATGTTTGGACAAAACTCTGGCGAAATTTGAACAAAAAAAACCAAATGAATTAGCTCAAAATGAAGATTTTTGGTCAGAGATCAGAAAATCATATCGAATTAAACCCGATTATATCAATCTCGAAAACGGCTATTATTCTTTTGCTCCAGAAGAAACCCTAGAAGCATTTATGACGAATGTGCGAGAAATAAATTTTCAAGCATCTTACTATATGCGTACTCGACAATTTGATGATAAAGCCGAAGCTCGCAAAAAACTAGCAGCATTGGCGGGGTGTTCGATGGAAGAATTAATCATTACGAGAAATACAACAGAATCGCTCGATACCGTGATTGCAGGATACGATTGGAAAGCAGGCGATGAAGCCGTAATGGCCATGCAAGATTACGGTGCAATGCTTGATATGTTTAAGCTGCAAGCCCGCCGTTATGGTATTGTAAATAAAATTATATCTATTCCGAATCATCCAAAATCTGATGAGGAAATTGTTGAAATATACGAAAAAGCAATAACCCCTAAAACTCGCCTGTTGATGGTTTGTCATATGATAAATATAACTGGACAGATTTTACCTATCCAAAAAATTTGCGATATGGCTCATGCCAAAGGTGTTGATGTGATGGTTGATGGAGCTCATGCTTTGGCACAAATTGATTATAAAATCAGCGATTTGGGTTGTGATTATTACGGAAGCAGCTTGCACAAATGGCTCAGTGTGCCGCTCGGTGCAGGACTTCTATACGTAAAAAAAGACAAAATCAGCAAACTTTGGCAGATGTTTGGCGATATGGGCTACCAGGATGATGATATTAGGAAATTAAATCATACGGGTACACATCCTGTGCATACCGACCTCACAATAAGCAAAGCAGTTGATTTTCACCAGAAAATTAGTATTGAACGCAAAGAAGCAAGGCTGCGTTTCCTACAAGAATATTGGACTAAACAAGTACGAGATATACCAAACATTGTGCTAAATACGCCATCAAATGCTCAACGTGCCTGCGGTATTGCTAACGTTGGAATCAAGACTATGAAACCTGCCGATTTGGCAAAAACACTACTTGATAACTATAAAATTTGGACGGTTGCCATAGATTACGCCAATGTGCAAGGCTGCCGAATTACGCCAAATGTTTATACTTCTACTGCCGAATTGGATAAATTTGTAGCTGCTTTGAAAGAATTGGCAGCCTAAAATCTTCATAAAAAAGTCGGCGTTCAGTTCATTTGTGGGTTTAAACCTACAGAGGAACTGAATGCCGACATTGAATATAATATCGCATGTGGAGTTTGGATTTTTCAATACAAAAATCACTTCACTTTCAAAACCACTTTTGCATCAACATCTTTTACTAATGAACTTTGCACCGAAATTTGGTTTTCGCTGACGCCTGTTTCAAGTAAAACCTCTCTGATGGCATACGCACGGTCTTCTCCAAGGGTTCCTTTTGAACTTTGTGAGCCACCTGCAATCGTAATTTTTGAATTACGGTTTCCTTTTAAGTACTTTACAACTGCATCCAAATCACCTTTTGAGCTAATTTCTGCACTATTATTCTCAAAATTAGTATTCAGGCTTATCCATGACTTATTGCTTTTCAGTTGCTGATTTATATCACTATCAGTTGACGATACATTTTCACTCAAAATAGCCTTCGGTGTTTCTTTTACCTTAGATTGTTCGGGCTTTATTACCTCAATTTTTTTTGGCTCTTCAACTTTTAGTTTTTCTACTGCATCTTTTTCTGATGTTTTTACTTCTTCAGCAGGTTTTACTACTTCAGTATTTGTAAAATTAGTACTTGAATCACTCGGAGATATGGTCGAAAAACCATTATCTGTCGCTATCGAATCTTGCTTCAAAAAAACACCTTCTTCTGTTGTTAGGTCGGCTGGATTAACGCCTTTGCGATATTTCCAAAAATATGCTAACCCTGCCAAAAATATTAAACTTATTAATACCCAAGGTATCCAAGATAATATTCCTTTACTTTTGGTTGATTCAATTTTTACTTCTTTTGGCTTTCCATCGTGTTCTGGTTTTATTATTGAACTTTTAAAATTCAATTGATTGGCAATGGCAGGCGGTAAGGCTCCAAAAACTAACTCTTGTTGGTCGGCCAAAAGTTTTGTCAGACCTGATACACCAAGTCCTTCTTTAATGACAACTTTGCCCAGTGCACCAAAAACTAATGGAGCGGCCAAACCCACCATTGAAGATGCAGAAGTTTTGCGAATACCCGTCAGTGCTGATAGTTTTTCTATAATGGAATTACTATTGCTACCCGCAAAATGGTTAAAAATATTAGATCCTATTGTAATTAAAAGCTGCGTTTTATCAAAATTTTCAAGCAAATTTGGCAAATCGTCAAGAATTTCACCTGTATGTCCACCATCCCTTAAGATATTCATTACTTTAATTGTATTTTCGTCATTTAAAGCATTTCTCATAATTCCTCCCAATAAAATCAGTACAGAACTATTTAAGGCAGAGACTATATTTTCTGGGTGTTCGCCCAGAAAGATACTAACTTTCTCTATTACAGAATCAGTCAATTTGTCTTTGATGAGTTCAATTATGTCCATAAAGTTACAAATTCGTATTAAATAAAAAGTTTTTGGGTAATGTTTAATATCAACGATTACGCAATCAAAAACTATGCCCAAAGTAAGCTGAGGCTAAAATATTATTTAACCATTTGATAATAAAATGAAGTAAAATAAAAGGATATTTGATGATTAAGTTAGGTAGAAATCGTAGATTCTGCACCAATATTTCATATATAATCAATATCTATTTACTCTGATTTCAGACTCTATCTCGTTCAGAATGAATTTAGCAACAAAACTTTGTTTTGTAGATAAAATGAAAGTTAATCCCTAAGACATAATCAAGTTATTATAAGGAGCAAATAAAAACAATCTGCTCCTTTCATTATTTTTTTCAAACCTTTTTCCAAGTTTCCAGTTCAAGGATTTCGCCCGTTATTTTCTTCTTTAATATAACTTTCTTATCTCCGTTTGGCAAAATTTCTTCTTTGATTAACCAATGATCAGCATCATATTCGGTAAAAACTGATGGCTTTTTTACACCAACTTGTCCACGCCATTCGGTTAGCTGAACTGGCTCCCAAAGTTTGGATTTAGCCGATTTGTAAGCCGCATCAATGATGGCATTGACTACATATCCATCATAAAATGTCTCTTGCGGTTGAGTACCTTTTTCATAAGCCTCAAACATATCAATAAACATACTCGTGTAGCCTAGCTCGTGGGCTTCGTCTCCAACAGGGAACTGCCATCCCGAAGAGCTTTCTGCTTTTTCTACCAAATACCCATCCGTGTTTCCACTCGTAAACATCTCAAAACCAGTCCTTAGCCAAGAATTCACCCAAATTGTACCTTCGGTTCCCATCACTTCATCTCGCAGATCCATGCCTCCACGGAATGTCCACGATACTTCAAACTGTCCAATGGCTCCGTTTTCATATTTGACCAAGCCAATAGCATGATCTTCGGCATCAATGGGTTTTACTTGGGTATCTGCCCAACACATTACTTCTACGGGCAAAATATCTTTTCCTATAAAATTCCGTGAGATTTCTATGCAATGACAGCCCATGTCAACAATGGCACCACCGCCTGCTTTTTCCATATCCCAAAACCAATCAGAATGGGGCCCAGGGTGGGTTTCTCGAGATTTTGCCCACAAAACTCTTCCAATGGCTCCGGCTTTTACACTTGCCAAAGACTTTGAGAATTTTGGGGTGTAACAAAGATCTTCTAAATATCCAGCAAAAATTCCAGCCTCCTCACAGGCTTGGGTCATACGAAGTGCTTCCGCTGCTGTTCTACCTAATGGTTTTGTGCAAAGCACCGCTTTTTTATGTTTTACACATAGATTCACTGCCTCTTCATGTACATAATTTGGTAGGGAAATAATCACCATTTCTGTCTCTGGATGGGCAATGGCCGCCTCCATATCTGTAAAATAATGGGGCACATTATAGTCTTTGGCAAAACGAACTGCTGTTTCTTCCCTTCGGGCATAAATTACTTTGACCTCGTCTTTTCCGCGGCGACCAATGAGAGATTCTGCATAGAAACGGCCAATGAAGCCACCTCCTAGAATACATAATTTTATCATAATTTAAGGCTGCAAAACAAGTTTAAATGTATCTTCTATTTCTTTTAGATCAATAGTATGGGCCTGAACGGCATTCATGGTATTGGGTGAATTTTTTTCGAGACATTGTTCAATTACGATGTGGGGTTTTACTTTTTTCTTCATCAATTCTACCGCAAATTGTTTGTAATTAATATCTCCTTCCCCAGAAAAAACTTCTTGCCAAATACCATTTTTTGATTGTCTAATGTGAAGCTCAATAATGCGGTCTCCATACATCTTTAACACATCAAAAACTGCCAATTGCGAATTTTGAGAGCCTCTATAAACCCAATGCACGTCCATGCAGAAATATAGATGGTCTGGCGAGGTGTTTTGCAACATGTGATGAAACTCTCTTGCCCCAGCTCTCAATTCCACGTCGTGGGTATGATAGGCAAGCTTCAATCCGTTTCTTTTCATAGATTCCCCTATTTTCTCCAATGCTTTGGCTTGTATTTGCAATTGCTCATCACTTTTAAGTTTGTCGCTTCCCCAGGCAATTGGATTTGGGTTGGTAACTATAATTTTGGTACCATATTTTTTTACAAGCTCTGCTATCTCTAGCATATTCTTAATTGATTTTTCTACCTCTTCTTTTTCATGCAAAACACTCCCAATATAAACTGAGGGCATTTTGATATTATATTTTTTCAAGACGGCAATCAGTTTGGTGGTTTCTTCGGCATTTGCTAAACTTGGCTCATAGGCTTGAAGACCTGTCTTTACATACTCGGCCATGTCAGCATCCAGATTACCTCCCCAATGCTTGCTTTCTCTTCCATAAAAAGTACCCCAATTGTAGGAATTACTACTAATTGGAAAATTCTCTTTTACAGATTCAAACTTTTGAATCATACCCAATACTGGTACTGTGGCTATGAAATTTCTTCTTTTCATGTGTTAAACTCACCTCTAAATTTCCTCTCCGCAGGAGCAGGAACTTTGGATGACTATTTTATTATTTTATATTCAAATCCTTCGCCAAGTTCTAGAATTTTGTGTGGAGTTCCAAATTTTTCACAGGTAATTTTGAAGTTTTCTGGGTCTTCTGTGTTAAACTCAAATAAATGATAATGATGAGGTATGATACATTTAATGTCCGCCATTTTGCCCAATTCAGCTGCCTCTTGAAAACTTAAATTACCAGCAACTTTTCGTTCGGGTTTATTACCGTTAATGGGTAAAAAAGCGACATCAACTTTATATGCTTTCAAAATTTCCTCTAAACCTTCAAACCAAAGAGTATCCCCTGAATGATAGACTGCAAAGCCACCAAATTCAGCAATAAAACCCATAAATTTACATTCACCTTTTTCGTTTCGCTCAACTTCATTATGTGCCGCTGGAATTCCCGTAATTTTGAATCCTTTATGTTCAAAACTTAGTCCGTCATTCAGGCCAATCGGGAAGTTCAAATCACACTTAACTCTCTCAGCTACAAACGCCCGATTGGCCTGCGGAATAACGAATTTTATACCAGCATTATTTTGAATAATTGGCATTAAGGTTTCGGCATCCAAATGGTCAGTATGGTTGTGGCTCGAGGTAACAATATCAATAAAATCAAGTTGGTCGGGCGAAATGACCAACTCACTAATACGCAAATGAGGCTTATCGGAATTTTGGTATTTTACGCTCAAAGAATCTGACAAATATGGGTCGAAAAGTAGATATTTTTCTTGCCATTTAATCAGAAAACCACTTTGTGCCAACCACCAAACTTTAAAACCAGTTGGGTTATTGAATGATTTGATGTCGTTTAATAGTTCATTATTTTTTTGTTTTGGTTTTATTAATTTCATTTTATCTCATTTGTTTGGCAGCGGTACACATATTGGCTATTTTTTGTTTCGTTGCCCAGCGTGCCGTTTGCGACATTCCGCAGTCGGGAGCAATGGCGAGTTTTTCGGCAGGAACGTATTTTAAGCATTTTTCGATACGTTCTTTTACGTCTTCAACAGTTTCGATATAATAACTTTTTACATCAATTACACCAACGGCTACATCCATTTTTTCGGCAAAACGCTCTAATAAATGTAGTTCAGCAAAGTTCAATACGCACATTTCGGTGTGTAATTCATCAACTGTGAAATCTAAGAAATCGGGTAGCATCGGCAAAATTGTTTTCTTCCCAACCGAACGACCTTTGTAATTTCCAAAACACAAATGAGTACCGATTCGGGTTTTACCAACAATATTTTTCACAGTTCGGTTAAAAATATCGACAAATCTTTT
Organism: Emticicia agri; assembly: GCA_945860265.1. Taxonomy (GTDB): domain Bacteria; phylum Bacteroidota; class Bacteroidia; order Cytophagales; family Spirosomataceae; genus Emticicia; species Emticicia agri_A. The sequence goes on from CAMAQF010000041.1 coordinate 13,994, forward strand.
GGTGTCTTCTTTATAAGCATAGCACGACATCGACGGCTCATCAATACAAATTTCTTTTGCTCCTGCGGCTACTAAACCTTCTAATTCTTTTGCTACAATCGGCAACAAGGCTTCGGTTATTTCCCATCGGTCTGTATAGATTTCGCCAGGTAACATACGTCCTGAAAGTGTGTAAGGACCAGGAATTGATGCTTTTAATATTTTTCCTTCGGGGGCGAGTCTTTGCAATCTTTTAAATTCCTCTACCACACCTAAGCCTTTCGGAGCAGTAAGAGTTTCGATAATTGTGTGTTTGCCACGTTGGTCGTGAGCGGGTGAACCAAATTTTCGGGTTTCTTCATGATTGGGTTGGAGTCCTTTGATGAAACCGTAAAACGATAGATTAAAGTCGAGACGGGTTTGTTCACCATCGGTAATAACATCAAGGCCGGCCACAACTTGGTCATGAATGGCACTTACAACCGCATCCTCTATCATTTCGTTAATATCAGCAGGACCAAATTTATCTAGGTTTTGTGACGCAAATTCAAGCCAACTCGGAAACGGCCACGAGCCAACTACGGTGGTTTTTATGGGAATTGGTTGCATATCTTTAATGTATAATTAAGACGGGTTTGCCCGTGTGATGAAAAATTGATAATGAAAAAATCAGTGGCTATGTTTTAATTTTCTTTGGAAACATAGCTTTCTATACCTACTTTTTGATACATTTTCGAGATTCGGTGGGCGTGTTCATCATAAGCTGCTTGGAAAATCTCGGTAGCTTTCTCTGCTCCGATTAAGGCTCCCGCTGTCAGCACCTTAGGCGGATGCCCCGCTTGCGTGAGCATATTGGCCAACTCAGCTTTTATACTATTGATAATCATGCAAGAACCCACCGTGGAACCTGGTGAAACTGGTGTTTCTAAACCATCAACATAAATCATGGCATCGCCTACGGGAGCTCCAGAGTCTAGCACTATTTCGCAAAAATCTTGGAGTTTTCGACCATCTTGTTTTTTACTAATACTGGCTTCCGAATGTTGTTTTGAAATAATTCCGACGGTTTTTATGCCTTTTTTCTGAAAAATTTCTGCCATTTCAATCGGTACGACATTACAACCAGATGAAGAAATCACCAAAGCGGTATCGAGTTCTGAAAGGTCGAAATTTCTTAAAATTTGAGAAGCAAGACCAGTCACATTCTCCAAAAACATGGCTTGTCTTTGACCATTCGCCCCTACAACCAAATTGTGAAATGTTAGCGATAATTCTACTATTGGATTAAAGCCAGGAAACGATCCATATCGTGGCCACATTTCCTCAACCATAATTCTACTGTGTCCGCTACCAAAAACGTGTACCATTCTTCCTGCCAAAATCGATTGCGAAAACAGTTTTGCGGCTTGCAGTATTTGTGTTTCTTGGGCAGCAACGGATTCGATTAAACCTTGACATTTTTTTAAATATTCGGCGGTATAACTCATTGAAATTTAAGATTTACGAATTTTGATTACGATTTTATTGTTTATCAAACATAAATGCAGCCGCACCAATTGCTCCTGAAAAATCGGCAAATTTTGCTTGTTTGATTATTGTTATTTTGCCTTTTGGTCGAAATTCAAAAAGCCCTATAAATTCATGCAAGGGTTTAAATAGGGCATTGCCAGAAGTTGTAATTCCTCCAGCCAAAACTATGATTTCGGGCGAAAGAGCATTGATTAACGAAACAATGGCTATCGCCAGTTTTCTGACCGAATCGAGCCATAGCCAAGTTGCAAATGAATCATTATTTAAATAAGCCTTTACCAACTCTTGCGTTGACTGAAAACGCCCCATCGAACGCCGCTCAATCGAATAGTTTCCGATGGCATATTCTAAACTTCCCGACATTCCCAAAATGCTTAGTTCATCATCATTTGCATTGAGTGAAATATGCCCCAAATGACCCGCCATTTGGCTTAATCCTTGATAAAGTTGCCCGTTTATCATAATTCCACCGCCAACGCCCGTGCCAAGTGTGAGTAAAACCGCATTTTTATAACCTTGCATAATTCCGAACTTGGCTTCAGCCATGAGTGCGGCATGAGCATCGTTTAAAACAAGCGTTTTTGTGCCAAAATATTCTTCCCAAATAAAGTTTTCTAAACCAAATAATCGGTTTGGTAAATGAGCAATACTTTTATTATCAGCATTGGCCAAACCAGGTGCCGAAAGTCCGATAAGGTTGATTGTTTCCAAGTGATAATCTTTTAAGAAATTGACCATTTCAAATACATTTTCTCGCCATTTTCCATCATCATCATCTTTGGTAGGAATATAATGCTGCTTCAAGATTTCTCCATCTTCAAGCATTAAAACCCCCTTTACATTTGTGCCACCAAGGTCGATACCTATTGCTACTTTCATTTTTTTAAGTTTGTAGTTTTTTAGCATATTACTCTGATGTAACAAGTTTAACCCTTTTAAGTTAAATGCTTAATTACTCTTTTTTAACCCTAAATTTCATTTGGGGCTATTCAAATTTGACCACTTAGTAGTTAATAAAATCGAACTATATTAAAGTTTTTACCATCATTCTTAATTCCACATTAAAAATATTGCCCTTCCGAAACTTCCCAACCACCGTCAACTTGAAGCGTTTGGCCTGTTGTAAATTTTGAAGCATCTGACATAAAAAATATGGCAGCACCATCGAGGTCTTCGGGCCGACCATTTCTTCCACCATCAAGCGGCTGTTTAGTTTTTACAAAATTCAGGATAACTTCGTCTCTACTGGCTCGTTCCGACATAGGGGTTTCGACCAAAGCGGGTGCTAAAAGATTGATTCTGATATTTTGAGAAGCATAATATGCCGCCAAAGACTTCGTAAAACCCACAACTGCCGATTTGGCAGCTGCATAAGCATGAGTAACAAAATATTTTGGGGAAGGCGAAAAGCCCAAAACCGAACCTATATTCAGAATCGTACCTCCTTTTCCCAATTCCAAAAACTTCTGAACTGCTGCTTGGTTAGAAAGCATCAAACTCGTGAGGTTCAATTCAAAAGTCTTATTCCAGCCCTCAAGCGTAAGTTCGTGCAGCGGTCCGTCACCAAACTTACGTCCGCTCCCACCAGCTACATGATAAAGTCCATCAAAGCTGCCAAACTCGCTGATGCATAACTCAATAGCATTTTTTGCCGTGCTTTCTTTGGTGGCATCAGCGGCAATTGATCGGCCATTTTTACCCAAAACTAATTCGGCCGATAAACAACTTTCAGGCTTACGCCCAACCACAACAATCTTGGCTCCTTCACGCACAAATGCTTTCGCTGCCGAAAATCCCAATCCAGTAGTTCCGCCTATGATTACGATTGATTTACCTTTCAACATCTGCAAATAAAGTATTATTAAAATCTATACAAACATATATCATACAAATAACTAATAGAATAATTATAAATTCCACTCGAAAATATTATTTTTACGATACTATTTTGATTTTATGCTCAAAAAACCACTTTTACAAAAATTACCGCTTACGTTCGGCTCATCGTTTCTAATTGACCGCTTCGAAAGTCCATATTTCGATACTCCTTGGCATTATCATCAAGAAATTGAGATAGTGCTTTGTGACGGAGGTTTCGGAAAAAAATTTGTGGGAAATCACGTTTCTGACTATGCAGAAGGTGATTTAGCGATTTTAGGCAGTAATTTACCTCATTGGTATCGTGCCGATGATGCTTGCTATCAGCATCAAAAACCTGCTTCGATTGTGATTCATTTCTTAATTGATTGTTTTGGGAAAGATTTTTTTGAATCTGAAGAAATGAACGAAATAAAATATTTTCTAAAAACAGCTAACTTGGGAATAGAATTTTACGGAGAAACTAGGACAAAAATACAAGAAAAAATACAAAGTTTATTAAAGGCAGATAAGGTAGCTAGAATGTTGGGTTTGATAGAAATCCTACACTTAATGTCTGTCACAAAAGAGTACCGATTTTTATCAGAAAATGCCATTGTGGGTGTCAGTAAAAAAGATTCCGAACGCATGAACGAAGTATTTAATTATGTGCTTAAAAACTTCAAAAACGACATTAATTTGAGCGAAATAGCTAATAAAACTCGATTTTCGGAAGCCGCTTTTTGTCGGTATTTCAAGCTTCGTACTCAAAAAACATTTGTTGAGTTTGTCAACGAAATCCGTATCGAATATGCCTGTAAATTGTTGACTGAAAACGACCTCAATATCTTGGAAATATGCTACGAATCAGGCTTCAAAAACCTATCTAATTTTAATCGACAATTTAGGAAATACACCAATAATAACCCTAAAACTTATCGCAAAAAAATGGAAAAATAAACCAATATCATGTTTGGCATTTTTTTGGGTTCAAAAAATAATATCTGAGGCATTTACAACATTTTTATAAAAAAAACGTCATTCTTGTAAATGACATTTTTTTTTCTTCTATATTTAAACCATATTTGCTGATAATTATGTCTTTATCATTGTCAATTAAGCTATCAAACAAACATATTCGCATGAAAAAAATTGCCATTCTAATTGTATCTTTGGTTTCTATTGCTGTTTCTTCTTGCAAAGAGCAAGTTTTGCCTGTTTCTGAAAAAATCAAAAAAACTTGGACAGCCAATATCGTGAAAGAAGGAAGTGCTATCGTTTTCACAAAAGGAGCCTCATCTAACACAAAACCAGGCTACTCGTCGTTTACCTTAAATCTACTTATCGCCCCCTCAGTTACTTTTAAAGAAGCTGATGGCAATACTTTTACAGGTCAGTATGAATTAGTTGGTGACACAAAATTAGTATTGAAAAACCTTACGCCAATTCCAACAGGCACGGGTGGAACTATTGAGTTCACTATCAATTCTGTAACAGATACAGCATTGGATATTACTCGTACAACTACCAGTCAAAAAACAGGTGGAACTATCAATAATTATAGTTTAGTTACGCAATAAGAAATTATTACAATATTTTACAATAAAGGTGAGCTGAAAAGTTCACCTTTTTTTATACGACGAAGTTTAACTTCTTTCATATAAAATTGAAGATTTTAGAATTTATTTAGCAAAAATTCTAAAATCTTCATCAATTTTGCACCATGGAAAGAACAGAACTAAATACACTCGGCGAATTTGGCTTAATCGACCGAATCAAATCAAAATTTACAAACAAAAACGCCGAAACCATCAAAGGCATCGGCGATGATGCTGCAGTAATCGACGTCGGTGATAAATATATGTTGGTCACGACAGATATTCTATTTGAAGGCATTCAATTCGATCTTTCTTATACGCCATTGCGTCATTTGGGCTATAAAGCAGTAGCCGTAAACGTTTCGGATATTGCAGCCATGAATGGCATTGCTAAGCAGATTACAGTAACTATTGGCCTAAGCAATAGAATTTCGGTAGAAGCCATCGACGAACTTTATGAAGGAATAAAATTTGCTTGCGACAACTATAACGTTGACTTAATCGGCGGCGATACGAGTGCTTCAGCATCGGGCTTTGTGATTTCGATTACTGCCACAGGCTTTGTTGATAAAGACAAAATTGCTTACCGAAACGGAGCAAAACCCAACGATATTCTTTGTGTGACTGGCGATTTGGGAGCAGCTTATTTTGGGCTACAAACCTTAGAGCGAGAAAAACAAGTGTATTTGGCAAACCCAAATATGCAACCCGAACTCACCGAAAAGGAATACTTGGTGGGAAAACTTCTTAGACCTGAAGCTCGCACCGACATCATTCACGAACTTAACGAATTGGGCGTAGTTCCTTCTTCGATGATTGACATTTCTGATGGTTTGGCTTCCGAATTATTACATATATGTACGCAGTCAGGCGTGGGTGCTATGGTTTTTGAAGATAAACTTCCGATTGAAGATTATACGATGCTCGCAGCCACCGAATTTAATGTTAGTCCAATAACGGCAGCACTCAATGGCGGCGAAGATTATCAACTATTATTTACCGTAAAACAATCAGATTTCGATAAAATCAAGAATATGAGTGATGTTTTACCAATCGGATATATGACACAAGAAACCGAAGTTTTACTCGCACTTAATAACGGAGGCACTGCCGCAATCAAAGCACAAGGCTGGAATCATCTACAAAAAAAATGGTCTAGTAGGCTCATTTGAATCGATTTAAAACTCCCAAAAATTCAATTTTCTTTGGGAGTTTTGTTTTTAATTTCAATCATAACAATAGAAATTTCTTGTATATAAGTAAAAAACTTAAAATAATTTTATCTTACCACGAATAAGTCATACTTTTTCTCGAAGAAAATTGTTTTATTTGTATCTGTTTAAAAATTCAATCCTAATCAAAATGCAAAGACGTTCGGCAATAAAAAATATTGCCCTAACGATTGGTGGTACAATAGTGCTACCTTCGTGGGCAAACGCATGGAACAAAGAAGCTATTACGAATACTTCTTTAAAGATTTCAGCATCGCAAGAAAACCTACTGGCAGAAATCGTCGAAACGATTATTCCTAAAACAGACACTCTCGGAGCAAAAGACCTCAATGTGCATCAGTTTACCATCAAAATGGTGGCAGATTGCTACGATAAAAAATCGCAAGAAACTTTCTCGAAAGGTTTTGAATTGGTTGATGCTGCCGCAAAAAGAGATTTCTCAAAAACTTTCATCGAATGTGATGGCAAACAAAAATTAGAAATTTTAAACAAAATGTCTAATTCGGAGAACGCTGATGATAAAGGTTTTATTCGTTTAATAAAAAACCTTACGATTCAAGGCTATCTCAACTCGGAATACGTAATGACGAACCTACGAATTTTTGAATTTGCCCCAGCTCGCTATCACGGCTGTGTACCTGTAAAAAAATAATATTCAAAGGAAGACTTCGCTTTGTGCGAAGTCTTCCTTAAAATCAACGATAAAAAATGTCAAACATAAATATAGATTCAGTAAAAGCACAAACATTCGATGCCATCGTGATTGGCTCGGGAATCAGTGGCGGCTGGGCAGCTAAAGAGCTGACTGGCAAAGGACTACGCACCCTCGTTTTGGAGCGTGGACGTGAAGTTAAGCACGTAACCGATTATCCAACTACCATGAAACAACCATGGGAGTTTGAGCATCGTGGCCAAATAACCAAAGAGATGCGTGATGCCAACCCAGTTATTAGTAAATGTTACGCTTTTTATGAAGGAACCGAGCAGTTTTTTGTGAAAGATGCCGAACATCCTTACGTACAAGAAAAACCTTTCGACTGGATTCGTGGATACCAAACTGGCGGCAAATCATTGATGTGGGCCAGACAAACCCAACGTTGGTCAGAATTTGATTTTGATGGCCCTGCTCGTGATGGCTTTGCCGTTGATTGGCCGATTCGCTACACTGACCTTGCTCCTTGGTATAGTTATGTCGAGAAATTTGCAGGAATTTCGGGCAATAAAGATGGTTTGGCGAGTTTACCAGATGGTGAATTTTTGCCACCTCACGAAATGAATTGTGTTGAAAAACATTTCAGTCAAGAAGTAGCGAAAAACTATAACGACCGTCATATAATTATGGGAAGAGCGGCTCACCTTACCCAACCCAAGCAAATCCACTTCGACCAAGGGCGTGGTACTTGTCAAAACCGTACTATTTGCGAGCGTGGTTGTCCGTATGGTGGATATTTTAGTAGCAACTCCTCTACCCTACCTTGGGCGGCTCGAACAGGAAAAATGACACTTCGCCCATATTCGGTTGTTCATTCTATCATTTATGATGAAAAGAAAGGAAAAGCCTCGGGCGTTAGAGTAATTGATGCGAACACCAAAGAAATGATTGAATATTATGCCAAAATCATTTTTGTAAATGCAGCAGCTCTAAATTCCAACCTAATTTTACTGAATTCTACTTCGAGTCGTTTCCCGAATGGACTTGGCAATGATAGCGGAGTATTGGGCAAATACGTTGCATTCCATAATTATCGTGCATCAATCAATGCTGAATATGAGGGATATTTAGATAGCATGACCGACGGTCGTCGCCCGAATTCGCCTTATATTCCACGTTTCCGAAATGTATTTAAGCAAGAAACCGACTTTTTGCGTGGTTATGCAGCAGGTTTTTCGGCTGGTCGCTCTCAACGTGACGATAGAAGTGCTTTGGGCGAAGACTTGAAAAAAGGTATTTTAAACCCATACTTGAATAATGTCTGGAATGTTGGCTCGCACATGATGGGCGAAACGATTCCAAAAGAAAGTAATTTTGTATCTTTAGATAAAACTTTGCTCGACCCTTGGGGAATTCCACAATTAAAAATCTCGGTCGATTATGACAATAACGATGTAAAAATGACCAAAGATTATTTCGAGCAAATGAGCGAAATGTTTACGAAAGCTGGTTTTAAAAATATTAGAACCAATGATTCGAATCGCACACCAGGTCTGGATATTCACGAAATGGGTGGCGTAAGAATGGGTAAGGACCCAAAAACTTCAATATTGAATAAGTGGAATGCTTTGCACGATTGTAAAAACGTTTTCGTAACCGATGGAGCATCAATGACATCAACTTCAACTCAAAATCCATCATTAACTTACATGGCAATGACTGCTCGTGCGGCAGATTATGCAGTGAAAGAAATGAAAAAAGGGAATTTGTAGTAGTAAAATCCGTCATTTTCTTAAAAATATGACGGATTTTTTATTTTATATATTTTTCATTATTTATTGAATATACTATTATTTTCATACTTTTAGAATATTATATTTTAGTTTTTCTATAAATTCCTCCCTAATTTTGAATTTTTAAATATTTGACCACAGAAAATGCAAAAACTACTTTTTATAGACCGTGACGGTACAATTATAGATGAGCCAAAAACTGATTTTCAAATAGATTCACTCGAAAAATTAGAATTTCTCCCGAAAGCACTCTCAAATCTTCGTAAAATTGCTGAAGAAACTGATTTTCAACTCATTATGGTGACAAACCAAGATGGACTCGGAACGGAATCCTTCCCTGAAGATACCTTTTGGCCTGCACATAATAAGATGTTGAAAACCATGAAAAATGAAAATATTCATTTTTCAGCCATTCACATCGACCGAAGTTTTCCGCATGAAAATTTGCCAACTCGTAAACCTGGAACTGCTTTATTAACAGAGTATTTTGATACAGATAAATACGATTTAGCAAACTCTTACGTACTTGGTGATAGAGCTACCGATGTTCAGTTGGCTGTAAATCTTGGAGCAAAAGCCATTTTTATAACTGATGGATTGACTAATAATCTAATTGAGGGCTTCACTCCCGAACAAAATGAAGCTACAAAGTTAATCAGCAATGATTGGGACGAAATATATGAGTTTTTGAAGCTTCCGCAACGAATTGCGTTTATTGAGCGAAATACGAAGGAAACAAAAATTAAAATTGAGTTAAATCTAGATGGAACTGGAAAATCTGAGATTCATACAGGACTTGGTTTTTATGACCACATGCTCGACCAAGTAGCCAAACATTCGGGTGCGGATTTGAAGATCTTTGTAGAAGGTGATTTACATATTGATGAACATCATACTATCGAAGATACTGCTTTGGCACTTGGTGAAGCGTTTTTGAAGGCTTTAGGAGATAAAAAAGGCACAAATCGTTATGGCTTCTTGCTTCCAATGGACGAGGCTTTGGCTCAAGTAGCAATTGACTTTTCTGGTCGTCCATGGTTAGTATGGGACGCAAGTTTCAAACGTGAAAAAATCGGAGAAATGCCTACCGAAATGTTTTATCATTTCTTCAAATCATTTTCGGATACTTCAAAATGTAATTTGAATATCAAATGCGAAGGTGATAACGAACACCATAAAATTGAAGCTATTTTCAAAGGTTTTGCAAAATCTATCAAAATGGCAGTAAAGAGAAATTTGAACGAGATGAATTCACTTCCGAGTACGAAAGGAATACTCTGATTAGTAAAAACTGTAAGGTCTTTTCAGTCCTTGCAGGTTTATCTCAAGATTTCATCCTATCCGGATTTTCACTTACAAAAGCAGACCAGCCTTTTTTCTTTGAGCTATTTCCTGTTAATGCCTTAGTTTTTCCGTGCATATAGTGGCAAACTGCTACACCCAAAGCATCGGTCGCATCCAAAAACTGGGTTTCTAATTTAGTTTTTAGCAAATGTTCCAACATATACGCCACCTGTTCTTTGGTGGCGTTTCCATTTCCTGTTACCGATTGCTTTACTTTTTTAGGTAGATATTCAACAATTGGTACTTCACGATTTAAAGCTGCGGCAATGGCAACTCCTTGAGCACGACCCAATTTCAGCATTGATTGCACATTTACACCATAAAAAGGTGCTTCAATGGCCATTTCGTCGGGCAGGTATTCGGTGATTAGTTGTGTGATTCGCTCAAATATTTTCTTTAACTTTATTTCGTGTGAAGTATATTTGTCAAGTTTTATAACACCGTATTGGATGAGCGTTAAAGTACTTCCTTGTACGGAGATAATTCCGTAGCCCATCACACGCGTACCAGGGTCAACGCCTAAAATTATTTTATCTTGATTCATAGATGCAAATTAACTCAAAATTCTCAAATCTTACGTCAAGTCGAGTGCTGTGGTGGATAAAAACTATCATTTTTTTAATAGTCATTTTTCTATTATATCAGCTGATTCAATCAAAAATTAAGCATTTTGATGAGATTGAACAGGGTTTTAAAACAATTTTTTTACCGAAAAACATATTCTTGCATATAATTATATTCTTGCTCACGCCAATAAATTGGGCATTTGAAGCATGGAAATGGCAAAAATTAGCTTTAAAAGTAGAAAAAATAAGTTTTTTTGAAGCCTATAAAGGAGTTTTGATTGGACTTACATTTTCAACTGCTACTCCAATGATGATTGGCGATTACGCAGGAAAAGTACTGATGCTCAAAACCAACAAACGCCTCCAAAGTATCGGGGCAATTTTGCTCGGAAATAGCCTACAAATGTACGTTTCTCTGCTTTTTGGTACAATTTCTTATCTTTTTTTTATAATTTGGGCAAATCCCAAACCTTTGTTTTTACACATTTTCATTATTGTTTTGTTAATGGCATGTTTGATTTTTGGATTTTTTTTGAGCTTAAATTTGCCAAATATAAAGGTGGTTTTATCCAGAAATAAATTCTTTGAATACCTAAAAAAGTATTTAGGTATTTTAGAAAACTACACACTTTTGGATTTAAAAAAGATTTTAATAATTGCAACAAGTAGATATACTATTTTTTCGATTCAATTTATACTGATGTTTAAAGTTTTTCAAGTAAATCTTCCAATTTATATACTTTTTTTCGGGATTGGAATCATCTTCTTGACAAAAACATTTATTTCTATCCTCAACGTTTTGGGTGATTTGAGTATCAGAGAATTGACATCTATTTACTATTTCAGTTTTTTTGGAGCAAATATTGCCGCTGTTTCGTCGGCAACTTTAATGATTTGGTTGATTAATGTTCTTTTTCCAATTCTTATAGGAAGTGTATTTATTTTACAACTAAAATTCACACCTAAAAAACACTAAAATGCTTATAACAAGTCTATTAATAATAACAGGAATATATTTTTTAGCAAATTTGAGTTTAGTGATTATTTGGCTTAGAAACCCCATTCAGAGTTCCTTAATCGTATCTCCTCGCCTGTTGGGGGAGGTTCCGAAGGGGCTTACAGTAATCATTCCTGTGCGAAATGAAGCTGAAAATATTCTACATTTATTACTAGATTTAGAAAAGCAAACTTATTCAAGACATAATTATGAAGTAATTGTTGCTGATGATGATTCGACTGATGATACACTTAAAATCGTTCAAGAATTTCAAAAAAACACCAATATAAACCTCATTATCAATCAATTACCTCCAAAAACCAATAATACCTCACCAAAAAAACGAGCCATTGATTCTTCTATAAATTTGGCTAGTGGACAACTAATCATAACAACCGATGGCGATTGTAGGGTTGGGGAAAAATGGCTCGAAAGTATTGCAAATTTCCAGACAAAAACTGGAGCATATTTGGTAAGTTGTACGGTTACGTTTTTTGAGGCACAAAGACACAAAGATTCAAAGGCACAAAAGTCTACTATTTTATTCCCAAATATCGACTTATTTTTCACCAACATTCAAATCATCGAATTTGCGAGTTTGATTGGTTCGGGAGCTTGTGCGATGTTTGTACAAAAACCAAATATGTGCAATGGAGCAAATCTAACTTATTTAAAATCAGTATTTTATGAGGTAAATGGCTTTGCAGGAAACGAAGATTTGGCATCAGGTGATGATGAGTTTTTGATGCACAAAATTGCGGCAAAGTATCCTGATAAAGTCAGATTTCTGAAAAGTCAAGACACTATTGTCGAAACCAATGCACACACAAATTGGCGTTCATTTTATAATCAACGTAAACGCTGGGCTAGCAAATGGCAACATTATAATAATTGGCAAACTACAGCTTTGGCGGTTTTTGTCTTTATAGCAAATTTAGTTATACCTTTAAGTTTTGGCTTTTGGCTCTTTGATTTTATTTCTGCAAAAAGCCTTGTCCTCGTTCTTTCATTGAAATTTTTAGCAGAATTTATTTTTTTAAGTCTAGTTATCAGTTTTTTACGTAAAAAATCTCTAATTTGGTTGATTCCTTTCGTACAAATCATTTATCCTTTATATGTAGTCTTTTTTGGACTCGTGGCTCAAAAACAAGGAGAATATGTTTGGAAAGGACGAAAACTCAAATAGATAATTATAATTCAAAAAGCACAGGGTTACGAAGGTTCATAGGCGACCGTCACTCGGCACAAATTACTGATTATGAGCCAATTAAATAGCTACAATTCCTGAAATCACTTTTGTTTAAGTATAAAACATCATCTAACCCTCAGAAAACAATGAAACATTTTTACACTTTCCTTTTTTGCCTACCTTTTTTATGTTTTTCTCAAAATAAAGTAGAAAAACGTTTGCTTAAAAAAGTCGATAAAATCCATGCAAAAGCCTATACGGTCGATACACACGCCGATGCTCCAATTAATATGATGGATATAGAAGGCTTTGATGTAGGAACAAAACACAACTACGCCGAAGACGGTACACAAATAGATTTCCCTCGCATGAAAGAAGGTGGCATGGATGCCATGTTTTTTGCGGTGTATTTGGGGCAAGGAAAACGTACACCCGAAGCCAATAACGAGGCTAAAGAAAAAGCATTAAAGATTTTTGCTAAAATTCATGAATCCGTAAAAAACAATACCGATAAAGTTAGTTTGGTAACGACCGCAAAAGAAGGTTACGCCACCCACAAACAAGGAAAGTTAGGTGTATTTATAGGAATGGAAAACGGTTGGCCAGTTGGTACTGATTTATCGAATCTGAAATTATACTATGATTTAGGTTTACGCTACATTACCCTTGCTCACTCTTTTAATAATGATTTGAGCGATTCGTCGGGCGACCCACAAGGATCAGAACACGGCGGAATTAGCAAACTTGGAGAAGCCTGTATTGCAGAAATGAATCATTTGGGGATTGTCGTTGATGTATCGCACCTATCAGACTCAGCTTTCTATGACGTAATGCGTTTGAGCAAGGCACCGGTTTTTGCTTCACATTCCTCTTGCCGTGCATTATGCGATGTAAAAAGAAACATGACCGATGAAATGATAAGAACTTTAGCTTCAAAAGGTGGTGTTATTCAGATAAACTTCGTAGCAGATTTTTTGAAAAAACCTTCGGAAGAAGTAGCCATTTCGATAAAAACTATTAGAATGCAAGTACAAAAAGCCGATGCCACTCCAGAAGACAAGAAAAAACTCAATGCAGAACTCAGACAAATTAAGTATAAATATCCAAGCGATGTGCCAACTGTAAAAGACGTTGTAAATCACATTGACCACGTAGTAAAACTTGTAGGTATTGACCATGTAGGAATAGGCATGGACATGGACGGCGGGAGTGATGTAATAGGCGTTGAAGATGTAAGTAAAATAAAAAATGTATCGTTTGAATTGCTCAGACGCGGTTACACTTCAAAAAATATTAAAAAGATTTGGGGAGGCAATACAATGCGTGTTTTGGCTGATGCCGAAAAAATCTCAAAAAAATAATTTTACACCTTCTTCAAATCATTATAAATTCACACAACTTCTTTTTTCATTCGCTACAATCAGGAATTTTCATCGAAAGCAATACTTTTTATCATTTACCCAACAAATACTTAGCTACATACTCAATAAAACTCCAAAGTTTTGTATATTATTCCTCATATAAATATTTATATATTTCTTATGAAAAAAAACATTTATCAGGTGATTATAAATTTACAAATAAAAATATTTTGTAAATTTATATAAAATATTTAATATTGTATAAATTTGATACAATATATCATTTTTGATACAATATATCATTATAGTTTTAGAATGAAATCTATTAATTTGAGAAGTCAATTATATCTTCATTAAAAAAATTATAAAAATATTAAGAAATATTTGGAATAAGACAAGCCACTTCTTATTATTGTATTAAATAAATTTATTCAAATATTTATAAACGAAAAAACCTTACTCTAACAAGTAATTTGTACATATAAGCAAAATCTTAATCAATTTTTTTCTAATTTTTTAACGTAATTAAAACTATGAAACAAAACTACTTTGTTCCAATCAATGGGGCTCTGTTTTGTGGGTTGTTATGGCTCATGTCCATAACTGCTTTTGCACAAAAATCCGTAAGTGGTAAAGTAAGTGACACAAAAGGAGATGTTGTACCAGGGGTAAGCATTATACTAAAAGGTACATCATCTGGCACAATCAGTGATGCAAACGGAGGCTTCAAAATCAATGTTCCAAACACAGGCGGAACTTTAGTATTTAGCTCAATCGGCTACAAAACTCAAGAAGTAAATGTGGGAAGCCAAAGCAACATTAACGTTAGTCTAGAAGACGATTTAAACTCGCTAGATGAAATAATCGTAACTGGCTACACCACGGAAAAGAAGAAGGATATCATCGGTTCTGTATCAGTGGTAAATACTAAAACCACACTTCAACAGCCAAGTTCAAACCTAGCCAATATGTTACAAGGTAGAGCAGCTGGAGTTACAGTGAGTGGAACGGGGGCCCCTGGTGCTGCTGCTAAAGTGCGTATCAGAGGTTTTACTTCATTCGGGAATAATGACCCATTGTACGTAATTGATGGTGTACCAACCGACAATGCCAATGCATTAAACCCGCAAGATATTGAGTCTGTTCAAGTACTAAAAGACCCAGTTTCAGCTTCAATCTATGGTTCGCGTGCGGCCAATGGTGTAATTGTTGTAACAACTAAGCAAGGAAAGGAAGGTAAAACGGATATTTCTTACGATGGGTATTATGGTACGCAAAACATTCCAGATAGATCTTATCCAAAAATGTTGAATACTGCTGAATATTACTCTTTTTTACAAAAATCGTTTGAAGGTGCAGGTATTCCATTCAGAAGTTCAATATTTCAAAATGGAGTTCCAAGATATTTAGTAACTAGCATGAATGTTAGGAATACGCCTTCCGATGGTACAGGTCCAGATGTTACAAAATACGTCTATGATCCATTAGTAGCAGATGGAACTTACCAAGTTCTTGAAACAAGCCCTGGCACGGATTGGTTTAGAGAGATTGTTGAACCAAATGCAGGAGTTCAAAGTCACCAAATTTCAGCTACTGGTGGAACAGAGAAAGGTAGTTACTCAATGGGATTGAATTACTTTGGAAGCGAAGGGGTTTTTAAACAATCCAATTTAGAAAGATATACGTTAAGAGCTAATACTAGATTTAAACCTAGGAAATGGATTACAGTTGGAGAAAATTTCCAATTAGCTTTTGTAAGGCAAAAAGGTGCTAATGGAAACCCTTTTGATTTAGGAGGTGGTTTAGACTTTTCGGGAGAAGCTGGTCCATGGGCTCAGGCTTACAGAATGGTTCCTTATTTGCCAGTTAGAGATGTCAATGGAAATTGGTCAGGTAGTGGAGTTGGAGAGTCTGGAAATGGTACAAATCCAATTGCACAATTAGACAGAAACCAATATAATAGATACAATGGATTTAACTTTTTTGGAAATGCATTTGTTCAGATAGAAGTAACAAAAGATTTGTTTGCTTCAAGTTCATTTGGAATTGACCAGAGGTTCGGTAACGGAAGTAATTTTACTTATATAACACCCGAGAGAGCGGAGAAAATCAAAAATAATGGTTTTTCTGAATATTATTTTAGTGGTGGTTCATGGACTTGGACTAATAGTTTGCAATATAAAAAAGATTTTAACGAAAATCATTCTTTAAAAATATTTGCAGCTACCGAGTCTATTTTCGAGCAGTTTAGAAGTATAAGTGCAAGCCGAACTGATTATGATTTCAATGACCCATTGTTTTGGTCATTAAATACAGGTAAAAACTTACCACAAAACAGTGGTTCTCCGGGAACACCACGCACCCTTGCATCTTATATGGGTAAAGCAGAATACCAGTTAATGGAGAAATACTTATTTAGTGCAACTGTTCGACGCGATGCTTCATCAGTTTTTGGTGCTGATAACCGAGTAGGTATTTTCCCAGCGTTTGGATTTGGCTGGAGAATTTCAAGTGAAAGCTTTATGAAATCAATTCCTGCCATAAACGACTTAAAATTACGCGGAGGATGGGGTCAGATGGGTAGCCAACGAAATGTAGGGTCAACAAATGCTTACTCTTTCTTTGGTGCAAGCATTGGTGCAACAGCATACGATATTACAGGAAACAATGGAGCACCACAAATTGGCTATCGCCCAGACCGTGTTGGAAACCCAAGCACTAAATGGGAAGCTGCTGAAATGGTAAATATTGGTGTCGATGGTAGTATGTGGAACGGAAAGTTAGATTTCTCCTTGGAATATTTTAACAATACTACCAAAGATTTGTTGGTTAGTCGTCAACGTAATGGTTTGGAGCCAAACGTTGGTCAACCACAAATCAATGTAGGAACAATGGTAAACAAAGGATTTGATGCTTCAATCGGTACGAGAGGACAAATTACAAAAGACCTCAAGTTTGATTTAGGATTTACATTTACAAGCTACAAAAATGAAGCTGTAAAGATTGATGCCGAAGGTACTTCATCGATTTTATTTGGAGCAGGACGATTAGGTAATGTTCAAAAAATTGAAGCTGGTAAACCACTTTCTTCATTTTGGGGTTGGATAAATGACGGTATCTTCCAAACACAAGCAGAAGTAGATAATCATGCCAAAATGGCTTATAAAAGAGTTGGTTCATGGAAAATTAGAGATGTTAGCGGCCCAGAAGGAAAGCCAGATGGCGTAATTGATGGTAATGATCAAACTTATATTGGTAATCCAATTCCTAAATTCCAAATGGGTACTGACCTTACTTTAAAGTATAAGAATTTTGATTTTCAAACTTTCTTATTTTGGAACTATGGCAACGACCTCTATAACTACACCAAATGGTGGACACACTTGAGAGGTTTCGTGGGCGGAGTGAACAAAGATGTACTTTATGATTCATGGACACCACAAAATACTGGAGCATCCTTACCAATTCTTAATACAAACGATAATTTTTCTGGGGTAATTTCAAATAGCTACTACGTAGAAAAAGGTTCATTCTTAAGAGCAAGACAAATGCAAGTAGGTTTTACTTTCCCTTCAGCAATGGCTAAAAAAGCAGGTGTGAGCCGTGCCAGAGTATATCTACAAGCACAAAATGTATTTACAATTACTAATTATTCTGGTCCAGACCCTGACATTGGTATTCAAGGTGGTAGTGACTTACAAATGGGCGTTGACCAGTTTAGAACGCCTGCTCCTCGTACAATAATTTTTGGATTAAACTTTGGATTTTAATTTAATAAACTTAAAAATAAAATAAACCTTATGAAAAATAATTTTAAAATATTCTTTGCTACTACTGCCCTAATATTAATATTCGTGGCATCTTGCAAGGAAGAGTTTTTAGATAGAAAACCCTTAGGGGCAATTTCTGAAGATGCCCTTGCCAATAAAGCGGGTGTTGAAGGTTCGCTAATCGTGGCTTACCGCACTTTAGGCGGAAGTAATATTGCAGGATGGTACACCAGCCCGATGAACTGGGTTTGGGGTGGAATACGTTCTGACGATGCATATAAAGGAACTGAAGCATCTGACCAAGGTTCAGAGCTAAATCCTGTAGAGCGTTTTGAGGTTTTACCAAATAGCCCTTCGGTATCAAGCAAGTGGAGAGCTGCTTATGACGGTATTGGTATGGCAAACGTAGTTTTACGTTTATTGGAAAAAACAAAAGAAATAACAGAATCTGACCGCAAACGAATTATTGCCGAAACAAGATTCTTGAGAGGTTTTCATCATTTTGAAGCAAAAAGAACATTTAATAATGTACCCTACATTGATGAAAAAGTTCAGACTACTTCAGAATACAAAGCAGTCACTAATGCTGCAAGCATTTGGCCACAAATTGAGGCTGACTTGAAGTTTGCTTATGAAAATTTGCCTAATGTACAAGCACAAAAAGGTAGAGTAAATAAGTGGTCGGCAGGTGCTATTTATGGTAAAGCATTGATTTATCAAAATAAGTTTGCAGAAGCAAAAGCAGTATTTGACCAAGTGATAGCTAATGGTACTACAAATACAGGAGAAAAATATGGTTTAATTAGTGATTTTAAAAATGTTTTTCGTGGCGAATCTGAAAATAGTAAAGAAATTTTATTTTCAGTTCAGTACACAGTGGGTGATGGTACTGGCGGAGCAAACAGTAACAAAGATGCAGAATTAACTAACCCCCACAATGATGGCCCAGTAGGCTGTTGCGGGTTTTATCAGCCTTCACAAACATTAGTGAATGCTTTCAAGACTGACAAAGGCTTGCCTCTTTTTGATACTTATAATAATGTAAATATTAAAAATCACGAATCTAATCCAGCTGATTTTGTAGATAAAAGCGAGTTAGATCCTCGCCTTGATTATACCGTTGGTCGTGTGGGTATTCCTTACAAAGATTATGGCTTAGCACAACCATCATGGATTCGTAACTTAGCGAATGGTGGACCTTGGATGCCAAATAAACATATTCAATGGAAAGATGAAGTGGGTTCATATTTTGTTTCAGGTGGTTGGGGTCAAGGCCAGTTGGGTAAAAACCAAATTATTATACGCTATGCTGACTTAATTTTGATGGCGGCCGAGTGTGAAGTTGAAGTTGGAAGCCTTACAAAAGCCCAAGAATATGTTAATTTAGTTCGTGACCGTGCCGCTAAATCAACAATGGTAATGGCTGCAGGTAAACCTGCTGCTAACTACAAAATTAGCACTTATACTGGTACCTGGACTGATAAGGCTGTAGCTCGTACGGCAGTTAGATTTGAGCGTCAATTAGAATTAGCTATGGAAGGGCACCGTTTTTATGATATGGTTCGTTGGGGTATTGCCGAACAAGTTAGAAATGCTTTTAACGCAAAAGAATCAAAAATCAGAACACACTTGGCAGGTTCAACCTTTAGAAAAGGTAAAGATGAATATTTGCCAATTCCTGAAAACGTAATTCAACAAAGTTCGGTTAATGGAAAGCCAAATTTAAATCAAAACTCTGGCTATTAATAGTTAACAATAAATAATGAATTAAAAAAAGAGATAACTTTATTGTTATCTCTTTTTTTAATTCATATATACTTCCGATGAAACACTTTTTTTTATATTCACTATTATTTTTGTCGTTTGTTAATCTTTCTTGTCAGAAAGAAGAACTATTTTCGCAGCTTAATCCAAAAGATACTGGCATTATGTTTTCCAACAGAATCATTGAAAATGACACGATGAATATCGTTAGTTTTGAATATATCTATAATGGTGGTGGTGTTGCATTAGGCGACTTCAATAATGATAACAAAACGGATGTTTATTTTACTGGAAATCAAGTAAGTAACAAACTTTACATCAATAAAACTGCTGATTCGAGCAGTGCTTTGAAGTTTGTGGATGTAACCGACAAAGCCAAAGTAAGCGGTGAAGGGCGTTGGAGTAGCGGAGTATCATTGATTGATATAAATAACGATAATTTATTGGATATTTATATATCAGTAACGGTTAAAAAACGAGCTGACCACCGAGCAAATCTACTTTATGTTAATCAAGGAATTGATAAAGCAGGCATACCGACATTCAAAGAAATGGCCAAAGAATATGGCATTGCCGACACAACTCACACAACAAATGCAGCATTTTTTGATTACGACAATGATGGAGATTTAGACCTTTATTTAGTAGTAAATCAGATGGAAGACAGCCGTTTTCCAAATAAATATAATGAAAAGGGGAAAATAATTTTTTCAAAAAAAACCGACCGTTTATATAAAAATACGCTCGAAAAAGGGGCTGTGCATTTTGAAGACGTTTCAAAAGAAGCCGGAATTTTTGACGATGGTTTTGGCTTGGGAATTAACATCACCGACATCAATCGAGATGGTTGGAAAGACATTTACGTAACCAACGATTTCTTGACCAATGACTTGCTTTATATTAATAATAAAAATGGCACTTTTACTGAGCAAGCAAAGGAATACTTTAAACATACCTCCTACTCGGCAATGGGAAATGATGTTTCAGATATAAACAATGATGGCTTGATGGATATTATTGCCCTTGATATGATGCCCGCCAACAACTATCGTAAGAAAATGATGACTCCAGCCAATAGTTATGCCACCTACCAAAACAACGACCGATTTAATTATACATATCAATACGCTCGTAATACCTTACAGGTAAATCAGGGGAGAAATCCAGTAAGTGGACAAGCTGTTTTTAGTGAAGTCGGTTTGTTGGCAGGAGTAGCTCAAACGGATTGGAGTTGGACTCCGATGGTAACTGACTTTGACAATGACGGGTTTCGTGACATTATCATAACCAATGGCTTTCCGAAGGATATTACTGACTTAGATTTTATTGCTTATCGCTCGTCGGTGGGGAATTTAGCTGACCCAATGTATCTCTTAAACTATATTCCAACAGTCAAACTCAAAAATTTCGCCTTCCATAATAATGGGCATTTAGGCTTTGATGATGTGACCGATAAATGGGGAATAACACAACCAACTTCATCGAATGGAGCAGCTTATGCCGATCTTGATAATGACGGAGATTTAGACTATATCGTCAATAATATCAACGATTCAGCTTCTGTGTACCAAAATAACCTGATACAACTAAAATCGCAAGAAAGTAATTATTTAAGGGTTAAATTTAAAGGAAACAAGAGCAATGTTGCAGGTATTGGTGCTTGGGTCGAAATCAAATATGGCAAATCCGAAAAACAAGTTTATGAGCATTCACCTTATCGTGGATACTTATCGACCGTTGAGCCAATCGCCCATTTTGGTTTAGGAAAACATAAGCAAATTGCTCAACTAAAAGTGACTTGGGGCAATGGCCAAACCCAGACTATTGATAATATAAAAGCCAATCAAATAATTACGCTTGAAGAAAAAAATGCCACTCTACCCCTACCAGAAGTTCAGTTGGCAAAGGAAAACCTGCTTTTTGCCGATATTTCTGATAAACTCAACGTAAATTATATTCACGAAGAAGAAGATTATATTGATTTCAATGTTCAGAAACTCATCCCGCATAAATTTTCACAATTCGGACCTGCCCTTGCGGTCGGAGATGTAAATGGCGATGGCATCGAGGATGTTTTTGTGGGTGGCTCAAACAATCACAAAGGCAAATTTCTGATTCAAGGCAAAGACGGAAAATTTTCGACTCAAGATTTACTTTCTAGTAAAGACGGAAAAGTAAAAATAACCGAAGATATGGGGACACTCCTTTTCGATGCCGACAGCGATGGCGATTTAGATTTATATATCGTTAGTGGAAGTTCTGAATTCCAAGTCGGTTCACCTTCTCTACAAGACCAATTTTATTTAAATGACGGAATAGGGCATTTTCAGTTAGAAGTTAATGCTTTACCAAAGTTTTTGAAAAGTGGCTCTTGTGTAAAAGCCGCCGACTACGACCATGATGGAGATTTAGACCTTTTCGTGGGAGGTCGAGTTGAGCCGTCGGCTTACCCTAAGCCAGTGAGTAGCTATATTTTACGAAATGACAGCCCTCCTCGCCACCAGAAGGGGAG
>CAMAQF010000042.1 GCA_945860265.1 Emticicia agri
CAAAGCATAAGAGTCGCCAGAGTGAATACCCGCTGGCTCGATATGTTCCATAATTCCGATGATATAAACGTTTTCACCATCACAAATGGCATCAGCTTCAGCTTCGATAGCATTTTCTAAGAAGTTATCAATCAAGATATTGTTATTAGGAATATCGTTCAAGATTTTTACGACGTGTTGCTCTAATTCCTGTTCATTAATAACAATTTTCATGCTTTGTCCACCCAAAACATAGCTTGGACGCACCAAAAGTGGAAAACCTAATTCACGAGAAACCTCTACTGCATGATCAGCCGTACGAACAGTTGCGAATAATGGATATGCAATATCCATTTCTTTTAGTTTTTGAGAGAAACGTCCTCTATCTTCGGCTAAATCAAGGGCATCATAAGACGTTCCGATGATTTTAATACCATATTTAGTCAATTTTTCAGCCATTTTCAAGGCAGTTTGTCCACCTAACTGTACGATTACCCCTTCTGGTTTTTCGTGCTGAATGATGTCATAAACGTGTTCCCAAAAAACAGGTTCAAAGTATAATTTATCTGCAATATCAGGGTCAGTTGAAACTGTTTCAGGGTTACAATTCACCATGATTGCTTCATAGCCACATTCTTTTGCAGCCAAAATTCCGTGTACACATGAATAATCAAATTCAATACCTTGACCAATACGGTTCGGCCCTGAGCCTAAAACGACTACTTTCTTTTTATTAGAACGAACTGACTCGTTATCAAGATTATCGAGTGATGTACTAAAAGTAGAGTAGAAATATGGAGTTTTGGCTTCAAATTCGGCCGCACAGCTATCAACACATTTATAAATGCGATGAATTTTCTGCTCAATACGCTTATTGAAAACCTGACTCTCCTTACAATTTAATAAGTGAGCGATTTGGCGGTCAGCGTAGCCTTTTTGTTTGGCAGTCAGTAATAGTTCTTTAGAAATATCATCAATCGAAACTTCCTCAATTTCTTTTTCGAGCATAATCATTTCTTCGATTTGACGCAAGAACCATTTATCTATTTTGGTAAGATTCTGTATAGTTTTAAACGAAAGTCCAGCCTTGAATGCATCATATATATGAAACAAACGGTTCCAAGATGGATTAGCCAAAGATTTCTTCAAAGCCTCTTGGTCTTTTAGTTCTTTTCCATCAGCACCTAAACCATTTCGCTTGATTTCGAGCGACTGACAAGCCTTTTGGAGTGCTTCTTGGAAATTACGTCCGATACCCATTGTTTCACCAACCGACTTCATTTGTAAACCAAGTGAGCGGTCACAGCCGGGGAATTTATCGAAGTTCCAACGTGGAATTTTAACTATTACGTAGTCGATTGCTGGCTCAAAATATGCCGATGTACTTCCTGTGATTGGATTAATCAATTCATCAAGGTTGTAGCCAATCGCCATTTTGGCAGCGATTTTGGCAATCGGATAACCCGTTGCTTTTGATGCCAAAGCCGACGAGCGTGATACACGTGGATTGATTTCGATGGCGATGATTTCGTCAGTTTCGGGGTGAAGCGAAAACTGTAAGTTACATCCACCCGCAAACTGTCCGATGGCGTTCATCATCTTGATTGACATGTCACGCATTTTCTGATAAACTGTATCAGGCAAAGTCATGGCAGGAGCAACCGTGATTGAATCGCCTGTGTGAACTCCCATTGGGTCGAAGTTCTCAATTGTACAGATGATTACAATATTTCCGAGATTATCTCTCAATAATTCTAATTCGTATTCTTTCCAACCCATGATTGACTGCTCGACCAATACTTCATGTACTGGCGAGGCGTGCAAACCATTATTGAGGGCTTTATCAAATTCTTCGGGCGTATTTACAAAACCTCCACCTGTTCCGCCGAGTGTATATGACGGGCGAATAACGAGTGGAAAACCGATTTCTTGGGCAATTTCTTTTCCTTCCAAGAAAGAGCGAGCCGTGCGACCTTTGCAAACGCCCACGCCAATTTCAAGCATTTTTAGTCTGAATTTTTCACGGTCTTCGGTAGTTTCGATGGCTTTAATATCAACACCGATAAGCTGGATGTCGTATTTTTTCCAAATACCTGCTTTGTCGCAGTCAATCGCTAAATTGAGAGCAGTTTGACCTCCCATCGTTGGCAAAACCGCATCAATCGGGCGACCCATTGCTTTGTGTTTTTCTAAGATTTCAACGATAGATTTCTTTTCTAAGGGCTTTAAATAGACAAAATCGGCGTTGAGTGGGTCAGTCATGATAGTGGCAGGGTTTGAGTTTATCAAACTTACCTCTATGCCTTCTTCTCGAAGCGACCTTGCGGCTTGTGAACCAGCGTAATCAAATTCGCAGGCTTGACCAATAACGATAGGACCAGAGCCGATAATAAGAATTGACTTGAGATTGGGATTTTTTGGCATTTTTTCTTTGAAGGGGGTTTCGATTACTGCACGGTTCGCCGTTGCGACGGTTTAAATGTGACTATCGAAAGACAAAGATAACATAGATTTTTTATTTTTTCATTGAAAAAAGGAGATTATCTTAGAAAAGTACAATAAAATATTTGTAATATCAATTTTAACTAACATAAAGTCGATTATTTTAAATTATTACGATTCTTACGAAAATATGATAGCTTAATAAAAAGTAATTAATTGAAAGTATGTTTTTTGGTAAATATTGCATATTTTTGAAAACCCTAATTGAGTTAGGTCTTGAAAACGAGTGAATACTATAAAATTACAACTATTTTAAAAAAACTCTTTTTTGGCCTTATTGGCTTATGCTTGTTTTCGTCAAATCTTTTGGCTCAAACTCCGCTACCAGAAAAGAAGAAAATTAAAGTTCAGATGTATATTGATGGCAAACTACATCCATCAAACCAAACTTTCACGAAAGCTGAACAAAATATTCAAATAAAAGCCTACGATGCCACTACTAATAAAGAATTGGCGGTTGCTTTAATGGAGGCTTCATTGGTCAGAAATGGTCAGAAGATTGTGAGTATAAAGTTACCTGGCAATGGCTCAATTGAAAAATTGGCCTCAAAAGCTAAAAATAACGACAATTATGTTTTTGAAATAAAACAAATTTTAGAATTGGCCGAGGATTTATCTTTAAAACCGTTTTCCGAAAAAAGCTTCAAAGTAAATTATTTGTTTTTTGATGCCGAACTCGACGCAGCGAAGGTTGCGGTTTTAGCAAACTAATACTTTTTTTTGACTTATTTTAATTTATGTGTTGTAGATTAATTATACCAGAATATCCATAGTGATTCAATTATTTCGTGTTACATAAAAATGATTACATTTGATGATTCTCCAGTGTCATATTGGGCAGTGGGAATATTGCTATTTATTTCAACAGCACTTTTAACTGCTATCTCATCCCTTAAAAATAACCAACCGAACTTCGATTGGTTGATTAAGTTTGCCATTTCTATACAATTACTTTTGCTTTTTTATTTCCGTTTACCTGTGATTGTATTTAATGAGTCCTTAAACTTAGATGAAAACGTATTTATTGTTGGAGCAATGACTCTTGCTAAATCGCCTATCTATTGGGAGTCTGTTGATGGTTCGACGAGCGGGCCTTTCAATTTTTATATCATAACGGCATTTTGCGAAATATTCAAACAACCATACGATTACATTTCAGCCCGTATCATTGGAATTTTATTACTAATGGGAAGTTTTTTATTTAGTTTTTTTGCTCTAAGAATACTTTTCACAGCCCCTACTGCCTTATTAAGTTTATTCCCCGCAACTTCATACTTAGGTCTTACTCGACATTGGGATTTTGTCAATTTTAGTAGTGAACAACTCCCCATTTTTTTGATGAGTGTAATGCTATATTATTTTGCAAAAATGTATGCAAGTAAAAAAAGCATTAATAAAATAGATGTTTTTGTATATGGATTTATAGCTGGTGGAATCATTTTTACAAAATTACAAGCAATTCCGATTGCATTCTGTCTAACGCTCAGTGGCTATTGGTTGATTTATGAAAAACGAAAAAACGATTTTTTAAAAAATACCATCATTTTTACAATTAGTGGAAGCATTACTTCACTTGTTTTGGTATTAATAGGGTATTACTATCATTTCCTTGATAAAATATGGGTTTTCTATTTCAAAAATAATTTATCTTACGGAAGAGAAAGTCGCACTATCGTTCAAAGTATTTTTATTTCACTCAGAGACCCTCACAATATTTTTATTCGTATCATTTTTTTGCTTTCAGTATTATTATTATTTTATTATATTTTTCTAAAAAAACAGTTTAAACCCAGTACTTTGAGCATTATGCTTATCCTTTTCACGGTTAGCTCAATTCTCTCTGTCTATAAAACAGGGTTTGTTTTTCATCATTATCTACTTTTCCTAATTTTCCCATCCGTATTCTTATTCGCATTGCTTTTGAACGAAATATTCCAATCATCAAAGAAGATTTTGAAAATTGGAATTTCAGCATTAGCTACATTTTATCTTTTACTCCAAACACATACATTGGTGTTCTCTAATTACTTTGTAAGTGCCGATAAACCACAACGACCACTTTCTATTTCAAAAACAGGCGAACAAATTTTAAAATATTCTAATACGCACGAACCACTGGTTATTTGGGGAGGCGGTGAACATGGTAGATTATATTTAGAAACTAAACGAACGCAAGGAATTAGATGGAGTAACTCACATTGGGGAATGTATAGTGACTCGCTTCAAAAAAATTTTCAAAAAGAGTTTATCGCAGAATTAAAAGCCATACCCTTTCCTGTATTTATAGATACTCACCCAACCAAAAATACATTTATGACCCGTGATAAACTGGGCTATGAAACCATCAAAGAATTGAAAGAATATATAGACTTAAAATATCAATTAATCGGAGAATTTGATGAGCAAAGAGTTTTTGTTCACAAAGAAAAATTAAAGGCAATGAACGCTACGAAGTAAAACAAAAATGCCGCATTTAAGATGTGGCATTTTTGTTAAATCACTTTAATACAATATTTTTCTGTTCAATCAAAGAAAGCAACGAATCTTTTCCTGCAATAAATGCTTTATCGTAATCGTACGCTTGAATAGTTGTATCAGTGATAGCAAAATTTTCATAATTTTGGAAAACAATCCCGCCAACTGTTTGACGGTTTTTCACTCGACGGAATCGTGGGCCGCCGCTGGTGTATGCCAAATAATCAACTAAATGTGTCTTTTGATTGAACCAATAGCAATAAACGTCTTCAAAATCTTTACCGCCACCTTCTTTATCGAACCAAACTTTTACTTTATCGTATTGTTGCTTATCAATTTCTGTTTCACCGAGATATTCGAGATTAACGGCTTTATCTTTTAATTTATAAGGTAAAAGCACAAAATATGCCACCGAATTTACGGCATTTGTATATTTCGTAATGTCTTTTCCTGATAAAGTTACCTGATTTCCGTTGATAATCCTCAGAAAACCTTCATTATTAATAATATCCCAAATTTCATTATTGGCACTATCTTTTGAAATTCGTTCGTATTGATATTTTCCATTGTTTTGCATGAGTTTGAAATGAAATTTACGAAAATCCAACTCCGCTGTAAAGTTTTCATATTTTGCTCCACCGTGTGCTTCGATGCTTTTGTCAACAATTTCACGGGCTTTATCAGTTTTGTCTTTGCAGGCAACCAATGCCATAGCAAAGACTGATATTAGAATAAGTTTTTTCATAGTTTGTAGCACAATTCTCCGAATTGTGAGTTATCGTTTAATACAAGACACAATTCGGAGAATTGTGCTATTGATTTATCAAAAATACGAGCCAATAACTTCTTGAATCTTGCTAATAGGCACACTCATCGACTTTTTGGTGATTGTTATTTCTGCTTATGTTTGTGGGCTACTAGGGTCTGAAACAACCTTGTAGTTACCTTTTACTGCTCCAATAAGCGTTTGTAAACTAAACGAACCAGAATTTGCATTTCCTTGAAAAATACCGCCTTTGTTCTGAATAGCTTTTGTTGAGTTTACAACAAATTGACTCGAAGTGCCTGGGTAATCAATATTAAATGATGCCATATTGGTTTACTGGTTATTGGTTATCGGAAAATTGGGAATTAGTTATCTCTTTCAAACCAGCTTCACTAAATCGTTGAGTTTTAATAAGGCTTCGATTGGTGAAAGTGTATTTACGTCTATTGCTTTTAGTTTTGCTTTTAATTCTTCAATTTTTGGGTCTTCTGGCTCGAAGAAACTTAATTGAAAGTTATTTTTCGGAGCTTCCTTAATACGCTCTTTATTATCTTCCTTGATATGGTCTTTTTCAAGGTGATGCAAAATTTCGTTGGCACGCAACACCACTGACTGTGGCATTCCTGCGATTTGTGCTACGTGAATACCAAAGCTATGCTCGCTACCTCCTTCTTTGAGCTTACGTAAAAATACAACTTTATTATCAAGTTCTTTTACCGAAACGTTAAAATTTTTGATGCGACTAAAATCTTCTGCCAGTTGATTGAGTTCATGATAGTGCGTAGCAAAGAGTGTGTAAGGCTTACATTTTGGGTGATTATGCAAATATTCTGCAATACTCCACGCAATACTTACGCCATCATAAGTACTTGTTCCTCGACCGATTTCGTCCATGATTATCAGACTTCTATCGCTCAAATTATTTAGAATTGAAGCCGTTTCAGTCATTTCTACCATGAATGTTGACTCGCCACGAGAAAGATTATCACTCGCTCCTACCCTTGTGAAAATCTTATCGACGATGCCCAGTTCGGCACTTTCGGCTGGCACAAAACTACCCACTTGTGCCATAAGTGAAATCAAAGCAGTTTGTCGAAGCAAGGCCGACTTACCAGCCATATTTGGGCCAGTAATGATGATTATTTGCTGCGTTTGGTCATCCAAAAACAAATCGTTGGGAATGTAGGCTTCGCCCAAAGGAAGTTGTTGCTCGATAACAGCGTGGCGACCTTCTTTGATGTTAAGCACCTTAGTGTCAGATACAATAGGCTTACAATAATTGTTTTTTTGAGCCACTTTAGCAAATGACGAAAGAGCATCAAGAATCGAAATTACCCGGGCATTTTGCTGAATTTGTGCTACAAACTCATTGGCTGTCAGCACCAATTCATTAAAGATACGGTACTCAATTTCAAAAATTTTTGATTCAGCCGTTAAGATTTTTTCTTCATATAATTTTAATTCTTCTGTAATATAACGCTCAGCGTTGACGAGCGTTTGTTTACGAATCCATTCGGAGGGAACTTTGTTTTTATGCGAATTAGAAACTTCAAGAAAATAACCAAAAACTTTATTATAGGAAATCTTTAACGAAGGTATCGCCGTACGTGCTGATTCACGGTTTTGGATTTCAATCAAGAAATCCTTTCCCGAAAAAGCAATTTTATGCAATTCATCCAAATCGGAATCAACGCCCGATTTTATCATGTTTCCTTGGTTCGTCACAACGGGGGCATCATCACGTAATTCTTTTTCAATTTTCTCAATAAGATACTGACAGTCAGTGAGTTGATTGATGTATTTTTGTAGCACCAAAAATTTTTCTCCACCTAAAGCCAATTGTTTTTTGATGGGTTCGATTTGCACCAATGCTCGTTTTAGCTGCCCCAGTTCACGTGGATTAATTCGTCGAACTGCTACTTTTGAGATAAGACGTTCTAAGTCTCCGATTGGTTTTAGAATTGTCGAAAGTTGTTCGAGAATCTCTTCATTTTTCACAAAAAACTCAACGGTATCCAATCTTTCTTGAATCAACAAACGATCCTTAAGTGGCAAAACTAACCATTTTCGGAGTAACCTCGCTCCCATTGGCGTGATGGTATGGTCGAGAATCTGAATCAACGGAACACCGCCATCGTGCTGGGCAAAAACCAATTCGAGGTTACGAATCGTGAATTTATCAAGCCAAACGTATTTGTCTTCATCGAGGCGAGTGATGCGGGAAATATGCCCCATTTCTCTATGCTCAGTATCTGACAAATAACGCAAAATTACACCCGCCGCAATGATTCCATCGGGCATGGTTTCTACGCCAAAACCCTTTAAAGTAGTTACTTTGAAGTGATTTAAGAGCAAATTATAGCCAAAATCGAAATTATACGCCCAATCTTCAAACGTAAACTCATTAAATTTATCTCCAAAAAGTATCTGAAATTCTCCTCGGTGTTTTTTGCAATAAAGCACTTCTGAAGGTGCAAAACTTTGTAATAATTTATCAATATAAGCTGTGTTTCCTTCAGTGGCAAGGAATTCACCCGTTGAAACATCGAGAAACGAAATGCCAAAATAATCGGGTTTTGAGAAATGAATAGAAGCCAAATAATTGTTTTGTTTGTGGTTCAAAACATTATCATTGAACGAAACCCCAGGCGTAACGAGTTCGGTAACTCCACGACGCACAATGCCTTTGGCAGTTGAAGGGTCTTCGAGCTGGTCGCAGATAGCTACACGCTCACCCGCACGAACGAGTTTGGACAAATAAGTATCAAGCGAGTGGTGCGGAAAACCTGCCAATTCTTCTTGAGCTCCACCATTATTTCGACGAGTAAGCACGATTCCGAGGATTTTTGAGGCACGAATAGCATCTTCGCCAAAAGTTTCGTAAAAATCACCAACCCGAAACAACAACATGGCTCCAGGGTATTTTGACTTGATTTGGTTATATTGACGGTTTAAGGGGGTTTCCTTGATTTGCTTTACTAATTCTTCTTTGGAAGGTCGAGCCACTTTTCTAGATGCTAAAATGAAAGTTAATTTTAGCTCAAATTTAGAAGAAAAAAGGGGATTTTGTGAAAATTTGAGAAAAGTAAAAAAGATTTTTTGTTTATGATTTAATTTTTTCGTCTATATTTGAAAAAAACTCAATAATCATGGAATTATTAGTCGAAACAGAAATGGAGAGCAGAAAACAACCAGAAAAAATTTCTGATTACGAAAGAGAACGAGGAAAACCTATGCCTACACTTCTTCATGGTGCTATTCAAGCCAATTTAGGATTTGAATTAAAGTTGAATTACAGAAATAAATACAGAATACTAGCCAAGTAACTTTAAACACTCAACCAATGGGCATCACACCCGATTTGATTGTTTATCCTCAACAAGCACTTGACTTCAAAAATGATCCATCAAGGCGTGAAGATGCACCTTTGCTTGCGATAGAAATACAGTCGGCTTCAAAAAGTACATATGACATGGGCGGTAAACTTGAACCCTATTTTGAATTTGGCGTAAAATCTTGTTGGATTGTGATTCCTACTTTACAAGCAATTTTAGTTTATGATAGCCCAACCCACTATGAATTTTATCACGAAGATGAAATACTGAAAGATAAAACCTTAAATATTAAGATTGATTTGAATAAAGTATTTGAGTAGAAAATATATATTCGATAACAAAGCGGTTCTATTTTGATAAAAAACTCAAAATAGAACCGCTTTGTTATTCTTGCATTTCTCCAAAATTCTCATAAATTTGTTATTTCTTCAACCATTAAAATTATGAATTTCAATATTGACGCCGACAAAAGTATAACTTACGATGCAATCGTAATCGGTTCGGGTATTAGTGGTGGCTGGGCTGCCAAAGAATTATGTGAAAAAGGGTTAAAAACACTAGTTTTGGAGCGTGGGGGAATGGTAGAACACGTAAAAGACTATCCAACTTCTATGACTAATATTTGGGAATTCGAGCATCGACTTCGAGACACAAAAGAGGATTTGCAGAAAAACCCTATCGTCAATCGTTGCTACGCTTACTCAGAGGCTACACAGCACTTTTTTGTAAAGGACGAACAACACCCGTATATTCAAGAAAAACCTTATGATTGGATTCGTGGCTACCAAGTTGGAGGAAAATCTTTGCTTTGGGCAAGACAAACCCAACGTTGGAGTGAATACGAATTTGAAGCTCCAGCTCGTGATGGTTTTGCGGTAGACTGGCCAATCAGATATAAAGATATTGCCTCGTGGTATAGCCACGTAGAGCGTTTTGCAGGAATTTCGGGTAATAAAGACAATATCAAAAATCTTCCTGATGGTGAGTTTTTACCTGCCTGGGAATTGAATTGTGTTGAAAAACACATTCAGTCGGCGGTGAAAAAAAACTATCAAGACCGCCAAGTAATTATCGGACGATGTGCTCATTTGACTAAACCCAACGAAATTCATATTCAACAAGGGCGTGGGCAGTGTCAAGCCCGTAATTTGTGTGAGCGAGGTTGTCCGTTTGGTGGATATTTCAGTTCAAATTCCTCTACCTTACCTTGGGCTGCCAAAACTGGTAAACTAACAATTCGACCAAACTCAGTTGTTCATTCAATTATTTATGATGAAAAGCTAGGAAAAGCGTCGGGCGTGCGGGTGATAGACACCAACACCAAAGAAAGTATTGATTATAAAGCTCGTATCGTTTTCGTCAATGCTGCCGCCCTAAATTCAAACTTGATTTTGTTGAATTCTACTTCTAATCGTTTCCCGAATGGCTTGGGCAATGATAGTGGAGTTTTAGGGCAGTACATTGCTTTCCATCAATATCGTGGTCAAGGTGGAGCAACTTTTGAAGGATATACCGACCAGTATTACTACGGTCGGCGACCAACTTCGGCTTTTATGGCCTCATTCAGAAATGTTGAAAAACAAGAAACTGATTTTCAGCGAGGATATATGGTAGCATTTTCGGCAGGTCGTGGTTCGTGGCAAAGAGGCTCGCAACCCGAAGCTTTTGGGGCAGATTTAAAGGAAAGTCTTACGCAACCTGGCGATACTTGGGGTATTTATATTCAGATGCAAGGTGAGACGATTCCGAAAAAAGAAAACCATGTAAGATTGAGCAAAGACAAAGTCGATGCTTGGGGAGTTCCACAATTAATTACCTCAATTGATTATGATGAGAATGACATGAAAATGATGAAAGATTTTCATGTACAAGCCTCCGAGATGCTTGAAAAAGCTGGCTGTATAAACATCAATATGTTTGATAGTAAACAAAACCCTGGGCTTGATATTCACGAAATGGGTGGTGTAAGAATGGGAAAAGACCCAAAAACTTCACTATTGAATGAGTGGAGTCAACTACATGCCTGCAAAAATGTATTTGTCACTGACGGTTCTTGCATGACTTCCGTGGGTAATCAAAACCCGTCGCTGACATTTATGGCACTTACGGCACGAGCGGCCAACTTTGCGGTAAATGAATTGAAAAAGAAGAATTTGTAAAGGTTAAGAATTAATCAAAAATGTCAATTCTCTTTTTGGTGAAAGAAAAGCAATATACTACTTTAGCAAAAAAACACAACATGCTAACAAACGTCGAACATATCGGTATTGCAGTGAAAGATATTACTGCCTCGAATGAATTATTTACAAAACTCTTCAACGTGCCTCCTTATAAATCAGAAAGCGTTGAAAGCGAAGGAGTTACGACCTCTTTTTTTCAAATAAACGCCAGCAAAATTGAGTTACTCGAAGCTACAAATCCTGATAGTGCAATTGCTAAATTTATTGAGAAAAAAGGGGAAGGAATTCATCATATTGCCTTTGAGGTAGATGATATTTTGGCCGAAATGAAACGTTTGGAGGCGGAAGGTTTCACACTTTTAAACCAAGTACCGAAGCGTGGGGCGGATAATAAATTGGTGTGTTTCCTACACCCAAAGGGCACAAATGGCGTTTTGATTGAACTTTGTCAGGAGTTATGAATTTAGAATTATGAGTTCTGAGTTGTTTTTTTAACTCAGCACTCAAATCGCCTTTCAAAAGTCTATTTTTTAGGATTGAGGAAAAAATTTAAAATACTCCTAATTGGTTCAAAAGATTAAATTTAAAACTACCTTTATTAGCATTGGCTTTTTTCTGTAGCCACCGTATCATTCTTGTACGATCACCATAGGGTTTCTTGATTTCTAGCAGGCTTAACTTCAACTGTTTTACCTAGATGGATTCCTACTTTTGGTGTTTCGTCTTTAGCACTTACTAAATTAGGCGTATTTGCTATTCTTACATTAACAAAATGACAAAAAAATGAAGACTTCGTATAAAACGAGGTCTTCATTAAATTCATTTATTTTCTAATTACTGCACCAAGTTCTTTTTCATAGGCAGCAATAAGACGTTGCATTGTTTTATCAATTACATCATCAGTCAAAGTTTTTTCTTTATCTATAAGTGTGAAGCTAACGGAATAAGATTTTTGACCTTCACCTAATTTTTCACCTGCATAAACGTCAAATACATTGATGCTTTGGAGTAAATTCTTTTCAGTTTTGGTAGCAATGGCCGAAACTTGCTCAAATTTCACTTCCGAATCAATCACAATCGACAAGTCACGACGAACTTCTGGAAACTTTGGAATTTCGATAAAAGAAACTTTGCCTGAATATTGTTTCAATAAATATTCCCAATCGAAATCAGCATAGAAAACTGGTTGTTTTACATCGGCCAATTTAGCCAATTGTGGTTTTACTAAACCCAAACTCACGACAGGTTTTTTATTGATTAAATAAGCAAGACCATATTGAAAAATTGATGTATCAGCTTCTTGTGAATCAAATTTCACAACTTTCATTGCCTTCAAAACTTTCTGCACAACTAATGCCAAATCATGGAACGCCAAAGCCGTGCTTGGATTTGCCCAAGATTCTGACTGACGATTTCCCGTCATCCAAATACCCAAATGCTTATTTTCTTTCGGGCGGCGTTCCGCATTTTTATCGTCCTGCTTATTATAATAGCTTCGACCAAATTCAAATAATTTCAAATCTTTTTGACGACGGTTGATATTGTAAGATACAGATTCCATTCCAGTCAATAAAAGACTTGAACGCATCACCGAAAGTTCTTCGCTCAATGGATTCAGTAGCACAATAGTTTCACCTTTCGCCGTTGCTTCAAGTGCTTGATTATAAGCAGGTTTAGTTATTGAAAGCGTCTGAATTTCGTTGAAACCATTCGATGCTAAAAGCTCAATAATACGAAATTGCAATTTATCGGCATCTTTCTCTGCAAACGACGATAAGAAATCGGTTTGGAGCGTTTCTGAGAGTTCGATATTATCAAAACCATAAATTCTCAATATTTCCTCGATTACATCGGCTTCACGAGTTACGTCGACTCTGTATGGTGGCACAACTACTCGCATTTCGCTACCATTATCACTCAAAATTTCAATATCAAGGCTGTTTAAAATTTTAACAATCAGGCGGTTATCTAAGTTTTTACCGATTAGACGATTAATATTTTTATGCTTTACCGTAATCTCAAAATTGGCAATCGGATTTGGATAAACATCAATTGGTTCGCCAATAACTTCTCCGCCAGCCAATTCTTGAATCAAAATTGCCGCTAAACGAATCGCAAACGGTGGCATTTTTGGGTCTGTACCACGTTCATAACGGAAGGATGCATCAGTTTTCAAATCATGTAAAGTAGCAGTTCGACGCACCCAAACTGGACTAAAATAAGCAACTTCTAGGAATACATTTTGTGTAATTGGCTTAATACCAGACTTTTGACCACCAAAAACACCTGCAATAGCCATTGGTTCTTCCTCGTTACAAACCATTAAATCACTGCCCGAAAGGCTGCGTTCGGTGCCATCAAGGGTTGTAAATTTAGTACCTTTTTCTGGCACTCGCACCACAATTTTATGCCCTTTTACCTCGTCAGCATCAAAAGCGTGCATTGGTTGCCCGAGCGTATGGCAGATGTAGTTGGTAATATCAACGATATTGCTGATTGGATTCAAACCAATAGCCAACAATGTATTTTTCAACCATTCTGGCGATTCTTTTACCGTAATTCCACGAATTTCTAAACCACAAAAACGTGGGCAAGCCTCGGTGTTTTCTAAGATTATCTGAAAATCAGTAGTGCCGCATTCCGCATTTTGTGAAATTGAATTGAAGTTTTCAATAGAAGGCATTTTAATATCCCGACCTAAAACTGCTTTTAGGTCACGAGCAACACCCAAATGTGAAGCCGCATCGGCACGGTTTGGTGTTAGACCAATTTCGATTTGATAATCAGGCTCAAACGATTTTCCGATTGATTTGAAATATTTTATTGCTGGTGTACCATTCGGCAGTGTCGTATCCAAAATCAAGATTCCATCGTGCGAATGCCCTGTTCCGATTTCATCTTCGGCACAAATCATTCCTTCTGACGGATGTCCATAAACTTTACGTTTTTCGATTATAAAAGATTTTCCATCAGCGAAGTAAATGGTAGTTCCGAGCGTGGCAATGATTACTTTTTGTCCTGCTCTTACGTTGGCGGCTCCACAAACAATCGTCGAAGGAGTTTCAGCACCGATGCTAACGGTTGTAAGGCTAAGTTGTTTTTCTTTCACCATAAAAGTCTCGCAAGTAAGCACCTCGCCCACCACAAAACCTTTCAAACCACCCTTTATCGACTCAATTTCTTCGATGCCTTCTACCTCTAAGCCAGTAGCGGTCAATAATTTACCAATTTCTTCCGCTGATTCGTTAATTTCAATCAGGCTCTTTAACCAATTGTATGAAATTTTCATTTATGCTCTATTTGCTATCTGATATTTTGCACAAAGGTAATATTTTTTGATGGTTAACAAAAAGAAGGCATTCCTTTGCATGGAGCCTTCCTAGAAATTTTACTTATGTTTTTAATGGTTGAGTTTCTATTTTTTTGGGTCTTCTTGGCCCTAAATCAGACTGTTAATAGAATTTAATAATCAAACCAGTCTAAATAAATTTCAAATACTGTCAAATCAACAAATGTTTTAATTGAATAATATTCCTATAATAATGAATGAACTGGCACTTATTTTTGCTTACTTTGGCAAGTAGATTCACTTGGTTTTGCAGAAAAATTATAGTTTATTATTTAAAATATGCCATAATAAAGAGAATTTTGCCAAGATTAAATGGATCTTTTGTCATATCTTAGGTATTAAACACCAAAGAAGGTCAAGAATTTTCGATTGCCATTAATCTATCGGATTATTATGCTTTAGCAAATCACCAAAATTTTGTTTAAAAAGAGCAATGTTTCAATCGGAGGGAATAAAGGTAGGATAAAAAAAGCCTCACAAATCCTATTAATTTTGCGAGGCCATTTATAACATGAACTAATAATTATCAATTAATTAACCTTCAATATCATCTCAGCCGCTTTCTCAGCAATCATGTAAACGGCAGCATTCGTATTTCCCGAAACGATAGTTGGCATAACCGAAGCATCAATCACTCGTAAACCTTCTATGCCTTTCACTCGAAGTTGGTCGTCAACTACTGCCATTTCATCAATACCCATTTTGCATGTTCCCACTGGGTGATAAACAGTTTCGAGTTGTTTTTTAAGGTGAAGCATAATTGCGTCGTCCGAACTTCTATCGGGTGGAGTCTGTAAATTCTTTCTAAATTTATCGAAAGCAGGAGCTTGCAAAACTTCAATGGCTTTCTTGGCAGCTTTCAGAAGCGTAATTTGGTCTTGTTCGACCTCCAAAAAATTAGGTTGAATAATCGGTGCGTCCATAACATTATTGCTACCTAAAGTCACATATCCCCTACTTTCTGGACGAAGAAGTGTCGGCAAAATTGTAAATCCATCAGTAAACGGAAAGGTTTTAATATCATAAAAATCATAATCATAACCATCGCCAACTTGTAATGAAGCAAAATGAAATTGATAATTCACTCGGTCTGGGCTATCATCGGTCATCCAAAATGCAGCCGATTCAAGTGGACTAATCGTAAAAACTCCTTTTTTGGAGAATATATATTTCAACAAACCCTTTAACTGATTTAACGGTTTCAGATGATGATTCTGTCCAAATTCTTGATTTGATAAACAGCTCACTCCCGAAAACAAATGATCTTGCAGGTTTTTTCCTACGCCCGAAAGGTTTTTCTTACATAAAATATTATGTTTCTTTAATTCATCAGCATCACCCACTCCAGAAAGCATCAATATTTGTGGCGAAGCAAATGCACCTGCCGACAAAATAACTTCCTTATTGGCAAAAACTTTATCGGTAGTGTTTTTACCCGAAAAATACTCCACACCAACTGCCTTATCATTTTCAATCAAAATTTGCTTGACCGGTGAATTTGTTTGCACAGTCAAGTTTTTACGGTGCATAACTGGTTTCAAAAATGCGGAAGCTGCACTGAATCTTTTGGCATCTTTTATTGTGAACTGCAAGCGGCTTGCACCTTCTTGCTTTTCACCATTATAATCATCATTACGTTTAATGCCAGCCTCATCGCAAGCGGCCACAAAAGCATCCGAAAAAGGCGTATCAAATCTTGCTGCATAAGTTACATTTAGCAGTCCATCTTTCCCATGGTAAGCATTGGAAATCTGCTCATTTTCTTCTGATTTCTTGAAATATTGGAGTACATCGTCATAATTCCAACCTTTATTTCCTAATTTTGCCCAATCATTAAAATCTTCTTTGTTACCGCGTACATATGCCATGGCATTAGTAGAGCTACTTCCACCTAAAGTACGTCCACGTGGCAAATAAATTTTTCTATTCAATACATGTTTTTGAGGCTCGGTACTAAAACCCCAATCGACT
Source organism: Emticicia agri (assembly GCA_945860265.1). Lineage (GTDB taxonomy): Bacteria > Bacteroidota > Bacteroidia > Cytophagales > Spirosomataceae > Emticicia > Emticicia agri_A. The sequence continues at coordinate 16,558 of CAMAQF010000042.1, forward strand.
TCAGTCTTAAATAGCTTAGCATATCCAGCGGGAATATGAATTTCCATTTTTTTGTCTGGTCCTCCAGCTTCTAATAATAAAACTTTATTGTTCGGATTTTCGGAAAGCCGATTAGCCAAAACACATCCAGCCGAACCAGCTCCAATAATGATGAAGTCGTAACGCATAATTTATAGGTTTTTTAGGTTGATAAAAATATAATTTTGAATGATGGAGTGATAGAATGATTGAATAGATCTAACATATAAGGCTTTCCTATTAACTCATTCTATCGTTGAGGTATTCAAATTAAATTTAAGGAGAAAGTCTCTCAATTTTCCAATTTTCACCAAATTTTGTAAATAATATTCGGTCGTGTAAACGATTTGGGCGACCTTGCCAAAACTCAATTCTTTCAGGATTTACACAATATCCGCCCCAATGAGGAGGTCTTGGAATAATTTCTTCGTCTATAAATTCATTTTCTAGTTCAACCAAACGCTTTTCAATTACTGTACGCCCAGCAATTACCGAACTTTGGTTAGACACCCAAGCTCCAATCTGACTACCACGAGGACGCGAATGATAATAATCATCCGATTCTACCTCACTTACTTTCTCAATGCTTCCTTCAATACGCACCTGGCGCTCCAAATTTCCCCAAAAGAAAGTTAATGAAACAAAAGGAGTTTCGGTCACTTCATTCCCTTTATTACTTTTATAGTTTGTGTAAAAAGTAAAGCCGTTTTCATCAAAACCTTTCAGTAAAACAATCCTTGCATGTGGTTTTCCGTCCGAAACGGTCGAAATTGTCATTGCGTTAGGCTCTAAAATTTGGACATCCAACGCTTCCTTAAACCACTTTCCAAATTGTTTAATCGGATTCTCTAAAACATTTTCTTCTAACAGTTCGTTTCGAAAATATGTTTGCCTAAGGGCAGCTACATCTGTTTTATTCATTATTTTGCAACGTTTTTAAGGTTTTTTTCGTATATAACATAAATATAAGAAATGAAGTTTTTGAAACCCTCAGTAATTCTTCTATAATTTTATTACATTTGCAAATCTAATGAGAACTTTTTAGAACATTCAAAAATGACCAATAAAGAATTGGATTTGACAGAAAATGCCACTGATGCTACTGCTAATGAAGAAACACCTTCGACAAAAGTAGGAAATTCTACAGAAAATGTAGACCACAAAACAATTGAGGAAACAGTCAAAGATAATATGAACGAGCCAAAAGACACAATTGAAAACGCAACTGAAAATTCGGTTGGAGAAACAGTAAATAACGTTGAGGATACAACAACAGAAACACTTGAGGCACCTACGGAAGTTTCAAGAGATACCGTTGTAGAGGTAGAAAGTGTGGCGTCGGAAATAACGGAAACTGTAGAAAATATCATTGAAGAAATAGCAATAGCCGAGGCAACTCCCGCCAATGATGAACCAATTGCAATTGCTCAAAGCCAAGATATAATTGCTGCAAATGAGCCGCTGGCAATCGAAGCAGATTCAGCCATTGAGCCGATTGAAGAAGTAATAAATGAAGTTACTTCTCAAGATACTGATTACAGTAGTTTCACCAAAAAAGATTTTGTTGAGCTCGGCGAAAAGCTTTTGGCTTCAATCAAATCAGAGAGCGTGAGCCTATCAGATGTAAAAAATGCTGATGCCGTGATGCGAGAAATTAAACCAATTTTTGATGACCTAAAAGCTCGTGAAAAATCAGAAGCTCAAAAAAAATATATTGTAGAAAATGGCAACAACGAAGGTTTTGAATACAAAAACGATAATTTGGTAATTCGTTTCGAATCAATAAATGCCCAAATCAGAGATGCAAAAAATGGTTTCTTTCAAAAAATAGAACGTTTGAAGGAAAATTATTTCGAGCGTAAAACCCAATTATTACAACGTCTCCGTGAAGTTGTTGACGAAGAAGAAAAAGGTGGAACAAAAAGCAACTGGCAGGAATTTAAGAAGATTCAAGAAGACTGGAAAAATGCAGGAAATGTAAACTCTTCGCACAATACTACATTTTGGTCGGCTTTTAATGCATTGGTTGATCGGTATTTCAGCATTCGCAATATCCAAAACGAGCTTAAAGACCTTGACCGTAAGAAAAACTTCACCGCAAAAGTTGATATCGTAAGAAAAATTGAAGCGATTTCTCAAGGTATAGAAACAAGTGGATTAAGTAATACAACTTTGCGTCAGGCAAATGATTTATTAGAAGAATATAAACATATCGGTCCGGCCGCTCGCGAAGCACAAGATGATCTTTGGAAGCGTCTGAAAGTTGCTTTTGATATCATACACAACAAGCGTCGCGAGCAATCGGCACAGACAAATCAGTTACAAGAAGAAATCTATGCAGCGAAACTTCGTTTGTTAGAAAATCTTAAACCATATATTGAGTTTAATACCGACAGCATTAATGAATGGAACGCCAAAACTAAAGAGGTAATGGCAGTCCAAGATCAATGGAATTCAATTAAAGGTGCAATGCCTAAAGAAAAAGGCAAAGAAATTAGTCGCGATTTCTGGGGCTTTTTGAAAGCCTTCTTCCGCAATAAAGGCGATTTCTTTGCTAAATTGGAAGCTCAAAGAGAAGAAAACCTAAAAGCCAAAACTGCTCTTTGTGAACAAGTAGAAACTTTGGCAGCTTCTGAAGACTTTTCAGCTTCATTTACTGATAGAGTTGTTGAACTTCAAAAAACTTGGAAAACGATTGGACATGTTCCAGAGAAAATGAAAGACAAAATCTACGAGCGATTCAAAAAAGCTTGCGATGAGTTTTTCAATGGAAAACGTGCCAAAGGGAATGCAGTAGAATTTGAATACGAAGAAAACTTGAAGTTAAAAATTATTATCTGCGAAGAAATTGAAGCTCTTTCGAAAGCGGGAGATTCTCAGCTTGGCAAGCTTTCTGAGTTTAAAGCTCAATACAATGCCATTGGTTTTGTACCTCGCAAAGAGATGCAAAATATCCAACGTCGATTTGTGGATGCCATCAATTCATTCGTGAAAGGTGGCACAGGCATTAGTGGTGCAGAGAAAGAGAAAATGGTACTTCAAAACGAAGTTGAGGTTGTTACTAAAGGCGATAGAGGCGGCTCAAAAGATTTGGACAAAAAAGAAAATGATATTCGTCGCAAAATGAAAACTATCGAAGATGATATTCATTTATGGCAAAATAATATCGAGTTCTTTGCTCGTTCTAAAAATGCAACTTCGGTTCGTTCCGAGTACGAAACCAAGATTAAAGGAGCAGAAAAAGAATTAGCTGAGCTGAAACAAAAAATAAAAATTATCATCGCCGCTGGCGAGTAATCAATACAAAAAATAGAGTTATCAATTGATACCTCTATTTTTTTTTAATATATTTCTCTTTTAAATCACTGACTTCCAAATACTTATCGTTTAAAGAAAAAAATATGCAAAAAAAGTTCACCAATCACTTGCGTAATATCTAATATAACACTAATTTTGTACCACAATAGCAGTAAGTAGAATGATATTTGCTTTATTTGTGCATTAAATGCCTCCATAGCTCAGCTGATAGAGCAACTGACTTGTAATCAGTAGGTCGTTGGTTTGATCCCGACTGGAGGCTCTCAATATAAAGGATTTTTAAGAAATTGAAATCCTTTATACATTTAAACCATTTTGATTCTGACTTGTAATCAGTAGGTCGTTGCGGGGTCGCCCGTGAGGTTTGATCCCGAATGGAGGCTCTCAATATAAAGGATTTCAAGAAATTGAAATCCTTTATACATTTAAACCATTTTGATTCTGGCTTGTAATTAGTAGATCGTTGCGGGGTCGCCCGTGAGGTTTGATCCCGAATGGAGGCTCTCAACATAAAGGATTTCAAGAAATTGAAATCCTTTATACATTTAAACCATTTTGATTCTGGCTTGTAATTAGTAGGTAGTTGCGGGGTCGCCCGTGCGGTTTGATCCCGAATGGAGGCTCTAAATATAAAGGATTTCAAGAAATTGAAATCCTTTATCTTACGGTTTTATAAGTCCTCTCTTTTTTTTTCAGTTAGATTACTAGTAATAAAGCGTACTAATTGGAACATTCGTCTGTAAAGAAACGGATTCAATATCAGATTGTAACATTTAATGAAGAACAAAAGCTTTGAAATAATTACAATGATTCTCATGGAATGAATGCATAAAACAATCTCAATTACAAACTATAATCTTCTAATTACAACCTCCAATTTCTGCTTTAAAAAACACCCCCAAATCAGCCTTAAAACCAGGATTAAGTAAAATACTTTTTGCCTGATAAATAGCTCTTGTGCCTATTCCTGTTACCTTATTGGTTGCCATAATATTCGCATTAGGCGAGGAGTTAATAACTGTTGCTGAAGCTAGTTTAGTAATATTACCACTTGCAATATCATCAACTGTACTAAGCAAAGTTAATATTGATGGGCAAATTGAAATTGTTACTAAGGCTGCTGTCCGAGTAGCACTGGTACAACTGCTAATCGTACAATTAGCATAATAAGTAGTATTTACAGTCAATGCCGAGCTTATAAAAGTAGCTCCAGTCAGTAAAATATCTGACCCTGTTACTGAGTCAAACCAATTTACTGTTCCCAAACAGCCAGTGGCTGTTAGCTCAGCTCTTTCTCCAGACAGAATTGTTAAACCAGCTACTGTTGGATCAGAAGGTATATTTACAATTGTGGCAATGGCGGATACTGTTGATGCACTCGTACAACCGCTTACTGTACAATCTACATAATAAGTAGTCGTTGATGAAATACTTGGTGTTGTAAAAGCTGACATTGTACCTAAACTTACTCCCCCCTGTTGAAGCAGAATACCAGTTATATGTGCCTGCACAATCTGTCGCTGATAATGATACTGTTCCTGTGCCACATCGACTGCCAGCAGTAGTTATTGGAAGTACCGGCAATGAAGCACAAGTTACAGTAAGTAATCTATTATTATTACTTAAATATAAGCAATTTGTCCCACTCATAATTGCTGCTAATGTTTGCCCTACAAATGTTGATGAATTTAAAGTGTTATCATAAGAAATACCATAAACAATATAATTATCAGGAGTAAGCGATGTGAAATTGCCGGTAAAATTTATCGCTTTAACAAGATTATCTGTTTTACTAATGGCTGCATAAGTGTATGCTATAGCAGAAGGAGTAGAGAGTTTTTCAAAAACATCACCAGCACCTGAAAACCCAATTGAGTATGTTGCTGGATATGTTGCTAGATTCGCAAAATTACAAATGTAAAGGTAATAATCCGTACATTCATTCAATGTAAGAGTCATTGATAAAGAAGAAGAAATTGAACCACCACTCAAATAAGTATTTCCTACTAGAAAATTATTACATGCTAAGGAATTATTGGCACTATGAACTGCCATAACCAAAAAACCACCTGTTAAATTTCTCAGTGTATATGAGCCTGTTTTACTCACACGAAACTCTAAAGCTGTTGTATAATAATTAGATGAAATTTGAGTGCAAGTTGTATACGAACCATCAGTATAACCTATTACTGGCGAAATGGCACTGCCAGTAATTATCATTGATTTAGATAATAAAGGTGAACTTATTTTTGGGGCAACTGATAACGATAAATTCAATAACGCTGAGCCTTGTGCAGCCGAAAGATCTGATGATGGGCAAAGATAACTTGAGTAAGCCTCGCATGACGAAGTAATTGTAAAATTCGCATCCGAAACATCAAAAAAAGTAGCATTTTCATTCAAATTAGCTACTATTTTGATTCTACTTTGGGTAGAAGCAGGCACATTGGGCAACGTAACTACTTGGCTTCCATCATTTGGAGTATTTGTAGCTAAAATGTACGGAAAAGAATTCCCGCCATCTATCGAAAGTAATATATAAATATTTGCAGCTAAAGCATTTGTTCAATTAACATTCCAAGTAACAGTTTGACTGCTTAAAGCTGCTAAACTTTCTCCACCATTTGGAAAAGTTTCGATAAAAGGTCCATTTGAACTTACCGTAATAGCCAAATCATCTGAATCTACACCACCACCGCCTGTTTTATTATCTCGAACAGTAAATCTAAAATTCATTGTTCGGGCAACTTGTGGCAAATCTTCGCCTTCGTTGTCAGCAGGATTATTGGCATTGGCCAAAATATATGCCAATTTTGGAAACGTACGAGAAGTAGTAGAGCTAGATTGCTCGCTTTTAAATAAAGGTGCAGTTGTACTATTCACTGCTGTAAATCCTCCTATTCCGGTGATTGAACTACCAAAAGCACCTTTGTCGTTTTCTGTTGCCAAATCATATTGCTCCCAAGTATAGGTCATAGCATCACCATTGGCATCTGTCGCTGCTCCCGATAAAGAAAAAGGTGTTCCTTTCGGAATTGTTATATCAGCCCCTGCATTGGCAACAGGAGGTGTGTTTCCTGTGGCTGTCGAAGTAATACAAGTTCCAGAAGAACCATTGACCGCATTAAAAATAAATTCTAAGGATTTCGTATTGAAATATTGCAATCCATTGCTTCCCGACAAAGTATAATTCGTAGGATTGACACAATTATTTTTATAACTCATTAATGTTGAACCACTTCCTGGCTCAATTGCTGAGGTAGAAGACCAACCATTTAAACAAAAAGTAGGGCTGCCCAAAGTTCCCCCAATGGCATTATAAGTATGAGGAGCAGAAAATTGATGCCCTACTTCATGGGCAAAAATACTTACAATCAACGAAACTGGAGAATCATAAGTCCATTGCGTAAATGCTCGTGATTTTAATGCATCATTACAAGGATATGGTCCAGCCACACCAATTGTACTATATGAACCACCACCTAAATCTGCTAAAGTATTAAATGTATGCCCAATTCCATAAGCATTATAAGGCAAAAGATTACTGGTATTCATTGCTGTAAAACTTGCTTGGCATTCATTAGCACCAATTGTACTAAAAGGGTCAGTCTGAGCAGATGAAAAAATAATTGAAAAATCAGTTGTTTTAGATGCCAAAACAAAAGTCATAGATGCCTCCAGTTCATAAATCAAATTGGTAGCATTGGTAATTGAAACAATTTTTGCAAGCGTATTTGCCTGTGAGCCATAAAATGCAGTCATTTCACCTGTAGCGGCAGCAGCAAGTGTATATCTCCTTAATTGGGTTCCTACTGGAAAAGGTGCAACATTTAATATTCGACCATTTTTAACTGGTTCAAAGTCTTTTTCCTCAACTCCACAACGTATTTCAGTTTTATCGGCAGGTAAATCTTGGTTTGTATAAATACGATATAAATCTTTTGAAATATCTATTGGCTCAATAAAAAAATAACCTTCTGGCGTGTGCATAATTCCTTCAACTTTATCGCCCATAATAGTCAATTTCATTTTAACTTTTCCATCATTTGAAATGGCATCAAAAGTTTGTACCGATGTTATTTTATTAGAAGAAATTAAAGTTTCATCAAAAATAAAACTGTCCAATGTTCCATTAGGTAAGGGGAATTTGGCAGTAATTTTAAGGGATAAGCCATTTGTCTGTGACGATTTTGACAAAGTATTTTTAAAATCTTTCAAACTAAATGAAATATTTCTTCCTATTGAACCTACTGATTGTGAAAATACTACTAAAGGCATTATACTAATTAAATAGAAAAGTATTTGTTTTTTCATATAGGTAAATTTTGTGATTTGTTAAAAAGGCAATAAAATGAGAGTCTTTGTAACCTTGATTGAATAAGAAGTAAATGAAAATAAAATTTCAAGAATTTACGGCAAAGGACGACCTACAATTTCTAATCGAAAGTTATTGAGCCTGTGAAAGTATTTTCTAAACTGTGGCAAATCAATTTTGAGCTAGTTTTAAGTTTTAGATTTTTAAACCAAAACTTAAAATCGTCATTTATAAAACTATCAACCAAAATAATATAAATTTCTTAAAGAATCTCTTTCCAACTAAAAAAAGTTGAATTTGAGTAGTTGAAAAAGCACTTATGATAGTTTCTAGAAATTCTTTTAAACCATCAATGCAAGCGATAAATATGTCATTTACTCTTCTCTATCTTAAAACTACTAGAACTGAGAGCCGCTTCGAAACTTAGCTGATTCACTTTCGGTTAAATAAACAACTAAGTTTTTTATCGTGCAAAGTTATGAGTAATAAATATCAAGTATACGAGTAATAACCTTTACAGCTACTCAAACTTTATTTGGGGTCGCCTATACAATTTGATTCCGAATGAAAGCTGTGAATAAAAAGGATTTTTAGAAATTGAAATCCTTTATTACTTTTATAGGTTATTCATCAAACTACTGCGATTAAAGCATGAAACAAAGATTTTTAAAAATACTTAAATATTCTTTAGTAGGCTTATTTATGGCTTTTACACTTTTTATTGCTTTTAATCAGGATTCAAGTGTTTACGCCTGCCGACAAGCGAAAGGGCAGCTAAAAATCATTTTTAATACTCGCACCGTTACTGAAGTTCTAGCAGACAAGACTTTTCCTGATTCATTAAAAAATCGCATTAAATTGATTGAAGAAATCAAACGTTTTGCTGTTGATTCGCTGGGTTTAAACGCTTCTGATAATTATACGACCTTTTATGACCAACATAAAAAACCAATTTTGTGGGTGATTACTGCCTGCGAGCCTTTTGAATTAAAAGCAAGAAACTGGAATTTCCCTATTTTGGGTACTTTTAGCTACAAAGGACATTTTGAAAAAGAAATTGCTGACTCAGAACTCAACGAACTAAAAAAGCAAGGATTTGACACGCAACTAAATGAAGTTTCGGCTTGGAGTACACTTGGATATTTGAAAGACCCAATTTTAAGCTCAATGTTAGAAAAATCGGAAGGCCGTTTGGCAGCTTTAATAATCCATGAATTAACACATGGTACACTTTTTGTAAAAAACAATTTAGAATTCAACGAAAACCTCGCTGACTTTGTTGGTGATTATGGAGCGATACGTTTTCTGGAAAGTAAATATGGCAAAAACTCAAAAGCATTGGAACGTTATAATTTCTCAAAAAAATATAACGACGCTTACAGTCAACATTTACTGAGAGGTGCCAAAAAACTTGATAGTTTGTATAAAAGTTTCAAAAAAAACATGAATAATCAAGAAAAGTTACGCCATAAAATCGAACTGATTAGTACAATTATCAATAAAAGTGATACTTTATTAGCTGGTGAATTTCAAAAAGGATTACTCAGTCGCAAAAAATGGATTTTAAATGGCAATAATTTGCCGAATAATGCGTACTTCATAGGATATTTAACTTATCAAAGTAAGCAAAGCCAATTCAAAGATGAGTTTGCTAAAAACTTTAGGTATAATTTTTATAATTATTTAACATATCTCAAAGATAAATACCCAAGCAGTATTGTTTTCTAATTAAAAACATTATTTACAATCAAAAGAGAATGAGTTTTCTTAAAAAAATAACATTATTAGGTTTAATTCTAACTACAAGTTCTTTTGTAATGAGCGATAGTTATCGCTATTTTCCAAATCATGCATTTAAGGCAGGTGAATATTTTGAGTATAAAGTCAAATATGGATTTTTGAACGTAGGAGAAGCAACAGTTGATGTTAGTTCACAAATATATTCCGTTAATAATCGGGCGTGTTATCGCGTCAATATTTTTGGCCGTACAACGGGGATTACTGACCTTTTCCATATCCGAAATACCTACCGTTCTTATCTTGATACTTTAGCTATTTTACCCCAAAAATTCTTGATGGATTTACAGGAAAATAATTACAGAAAAGAGCAAACCATTACATTCGACCATATTGCAAATGCTGCAGTAAGAGAACAAAACAATGAACGTCAAACTTTTAAACTACCTGATAACGTGCATGATGTAGTTTCGGGTTATTACTTTTTGAGAACAATAGATTTTACGAAAGTAAAAATTGGAGAAACGGTTTCATCAAATATGTTTTTTGATGATGAAATTTATAATATGAGAGTAAAATATAACGGAAAAGGAGTTATTCGTACAAAATATGGTAAAATCAATGTCATAAAACTTAATCCGGTTTTGCCCAAAAATAATATGTTTGAAGGGGAAGATGCAATTAGAATTTGGGTGTCGGATGACAAAAATCGTGTGCCAATAAAAATAGAAGTTGATTTTGCGGTCGGCAGTGCTACAATGGAGTTAAAAAATTATAAAAATACAAAATATGAGTTTGATTGGCTTTGAAATTTATATAACCACTAAGTACACCGAGAAACATTGATTTACACGTAGGGGTTTTCTTAGTGAAAATTATGTGTTATAAAGTGTTCTTTATGGTAAAAAATAAAAATGCCTTCTCAATTAGAGAAGGCATTTTTATTTTTATCTACGTCCATAGCTTCTACCTCCGCCACGACTTTCTCCACCTCGGTAACTACGATTTTGATAACCATAATTACGGTTACGATTACTTTGATTATTATAAGAATATCTTCTTGGCGGAGCAACATAAACACGCATTTGGGGTCTTGTATATGTGTGATACCCATACGACGGCCTTGAATAATATCGGTCACGATAAACATAACCGCCATAAAAACAACTCGAAAAACTAAGCGAAAGCATAGCAAACACTCCCACCAAAGTCAACAAACGAAGTTTTGATTGTTTTTTCATAATTGTATAATTTTTTTTAAAGTAGATGCTTGAAAACGCTAAAAGGTTGCATTTCATATATACCTTAGACAATTTTAATTCCTAATTACCCCATTTAATAAGTTAAAAATTAATTAAATTGCAGTTAGTATTTAAAAACCTGTATTTAATGGCTTTAACAGAATCTAATATGTTACCCATCGGGACTATAGCACCCGACTTTAGTTTAATAAATACTCTGTTGGATAAAACACAGTCAGTCAATGAATTATTCTCTGATAAGGCTACGGTAGTAATGTTTATTTGTAATCATTGTCCTTATGTAATTCATGTGAAAGATGAACTTGTTAGACTCGCAAATGATTATGAATCCAAAGGTGTAAAATTTGTGGCCATCAGTTCCAATGATATTGAAAAGTACCCTCAAGATGGTCCTGAAGCCATGAAGATTTTTGCTAAAAAATCAGGCTTTACATTTCCATATCTCTATGATGAAACCCAAGATGTAGCTCGTGCCTATGATGCAGCCTGCACACCTGATTTTTATATCTTTAATGGAGAAAAAAAATTACTTTACAGAGGTCGCTTAGACGATTCTCGTCCAAGAGTTGAAAACCCAAAACCTGTTACTGGAAAAGATTTAAGAAAGGCTTTAGATGCAATTTTAGCCAAGCAAACAGTTTCAGAAGTCCAGTTTCCGAGTATGGGTTGTAACATTAAATGGAAAAATAATTAAAATGCCTATTTATAAAAACTCTTCACAAAAGCTTTCCCTTTTTTATGCAGAAATCAGCTAACTCCCAGAAATATCGTTCTTTTTCGTTATTATTTATTTTCTTTTTTTCTGGCTTTGCAGCCCTAATTTATCAAGTAATTTGGCAAAGATGGCTGGTATTTTACACAGGAATCAGTTCGGTAAGTATCAGTTTGATTGTGTCAGCGTTCATGGCTGGTTTGGGGCTTGGCTATTTGGCAGGTGGACAAATTGCTGATCGAGCTGGTAAAAATAAACCAATCTTATTTTTTGTATTGGCCGAATTGGGCATTGGTATTTTTGCATTGGTCAGTAAATCAATTACTTACGACTGGCTGTATCAGTCAAATGCTCTAGCCGGTGGCTCGCCATTTCAGACTTATTTTACCTTATTTTTGATTTTGCTCTTTCCGACATTTTTGATGGGGCTTTCTTTACCCCTACTTTCAAAGGCATTTGAGCAAAAAAATGCTGAAAATCAGGCTAGTTACATTAGTTTATTATACTTTACCAATACACTCGGAGCAGCGGCAGGAACATTTATTACAACTTTCATTCTGATTCGTGTCATCGGTTTTGAAAATGCTGTTCGTTTGGGAGCTGCTTTTAACTTTCTGTGTGCCATTACGGCAGGAGTTATTTATTATTACCAAACTCAAAACTCTGGTGATGAAAACTCTCTACAACAAGCAAAGGAAAACGTACAAAAATCATTTACTTGGAATTCAAATTTCACCTATTGGATTCTTCAATATACGTCTTCAGGATTCATGGCAATCTGCTATGAAATTATCTGGTTCAGAATGATAGAAACCATGATGAAATCAATTGCCCTTACGTTTTCCATTATTCTGACAATCTATTTGGCAATGATGGCTATTGGCACATACGCTGGAGTAAAAATGGCAAAAAGATTTCAAAACAATCGTTTAAAGCTATTTTTGAATAGCCAATATGTTCTTTATCTTTATTCAATCGGAGCAATTTTAGTGCTGCAATGGGCGGTTTCTGATGTATCGTCACTATCGTTTTTGTTTGAGTATTTTCAAAGCTACGAAACTTCGTTTGCTCCAAAAATAGTCATTTCGACGATGTTTTTCATACCATTTTTTCTGATGGCCATACCAACTTTTATCATGGGTTTTAGTTTTACACTTTCACAGTTGATTATTCAAGATAAATTTGATGAAGTTGGCAGAAAAGTGGGTTGGTTACAATTTGTAAATATCGTTGGCTCAACAATTGGAGCCTGGTTTGTGACACTTATTGGTTTTAATCATCTCGGAACATCTCTGACTATTAAGTTGGTAAGTATGATTGGTTTAGTCTATGTTATAGCGTTGCAGCGTAATAAATTCAACAGCATAGTATCAAGAATTTCGATGGGTGTGTCTTTGATTTTAGTAATAGTGTTACTTCCAAACAATGAAAAACTTTGGATGAAACTTAGTGGTATGGCAGACGAGAAAAAGTTTATCGTAAAAGAAGATGAAACAGCACTTTCATTTATCAAAACACTGGGTGAAGAATCTTATGTATATGTGAATGGTTTGGGGCAAAGTATGTTCCCGTTTAATAGAGATATTACTCACTTCACGCTTGGGGCCGTTCCTGCATTGATTCACCCAAACCCAAAAGATATAGGTATAGTTGGACTTGGTTCTGCCTGTACGCTTTATAATGCAGGTGGTCGTGCAGAAACTAAATCGTTGGATTGTTTTGAAGTAATTATGAACCAACCAGAAGCCATAAAGGAATACGTTAGGCGAACAAAAGATAGTACAGCTTTCTATATCATGAATGATAAAAGAGTCAATGTTATTCTACAAGATGGTCGATACTTTTTACACCAAAACCCAAAACTTTATGATATTTTGGAGGCAGATGCTTTACGTCCGAAATCTTCTTATTCGGGAAATCTATATTCGATTGAATATTTCAAATTATTAAAATCAAGGCTTAAAAAAGGTGGTTTGGCGATTACCTGGGGAGCTACTAGCCGTATCAGAAATGGTTTTGCTGAAGTTTTTCCGTATATCTACGAAATTGATGGCTTTATGATTATCGGTGCTGACCAAGCTTTAGATTTTAACCAAAAGAAAATTTTTGAACGCTTAGAAAATTCATTTACCGAAAACCATTACGGACGTGCGGGCATAAAAGTGCGAGAAAATTTAGAGAAAGTGATAAATAAACGAGTAGTTTTACAAAATGGAACTACTAAAGTTTCAAAATCTTTAAACTCGGATATGTGGCCTAAAGATGAGTTCGATTATGGTAAACTTTGGGAGAGAATTCTAGGTGAAGAAGATTGATTTTTTATATGATATATCTATTTTTTGAATTTTAACGTTTACTTTCAACACAAGCAATGTTATGTATTCACGAATTCTTATCACTATCAGTTTAGTTTTTGTTTTGTCTTGTAGCAAAACCGAAACACCAATTCCCGTCGATACGACTTGGCAACCAAGTACTACTGATGGGCAGTTTGTATTTAATACTTTCAAAAGTGTAGGGCTCGGCGGAAGCCGAGGTAAAATACAAAAATGGTCTAAAAATGAGGTTTATTATTGGTTCGATGCCGAAGGAACTGGCACAAATAATCTTCTGCCGATTTCAGATAGTGTTTTTACTCAAATAAATCAAATTAGTCAATCAACGAAGTTTATCAAAACTTCCGACGAATCGAGAGCCAATATCAAGATTTTTTCTGGGCGTGATACTGAGTTTGAATCAAAATATAAATTGAGTTTACAAGGAGAATTGCAGGTGGGTGGAACTGCCTTTATTTCAAGTTCTAAAAATGAACTTGAAAAAGTTGTAATTTGGGTAACAAGTGTTTTTCCAACACTCGACCAACGCTTAATAACACGCCACGAAATCGGTCATGCGATTGGATTTTCGCATGTACCAACCAAACGCTCAATCATGTGGGATACGATTGATTTAGAATATAATCCAACGGCTTTTACTGATATTGACAATAATTATATAAAAATCCTTTACGATAATCGCACAAAAGCAGGCATGACTAATGAAGAGTTATTTCCTGTTTATACAGATGTTTTGAAGTAAATAATCTTATATTTGTTAAACCAATTACACTGAAAATGAGTATTTTAGAAAGAATAACAATCGACCCAAATATATGTCATGGTAAACCCTGCATTAGGGGAATGCGTTGGACAGTTGAAATTATTATAGATTTATTAGGTTCTGGAATGAGTTTTGGCGAAATTTTGGAAGACCACCATGAGCTTGAAAAAGAAGATATTTTGGCAAGTTTACAATATGCTAAAATGCTGGTTTCTGGTCATACTTTGAAAATTGCTGCATGACATGAAATTTTTGTGTGATGTACACATTTCGTACAAAGTCTGTAAGTTTTTAGAACAGTACGGACATCAAGCAATCCATGTAAATTCTATACTCAACAAATGGTTTACTGAAGATTCTGCTATTTGTGAATATGCAGACGAAAATAATAACATAGTTATAACCAAAGATGAAGATTTTAGAGCTACTTTTTTACTCAAGAAAAAGCCTAAAAAATTGATAAGAATAATCTTAGGTAACATATCTAATAAAACTCTAACTGAAACTATATTACATTGCTTACCGACGATTGAAAATTTAAGCGAAAATGAATATTTCTTTATGGAAATAGGTGAAGAAATAAACATATTTTACCCATAAACACAAAAAACTCCTGCAAGAATATTATCTCGCAGGAGTTTCACACTACTAAGCCCTAATTTAAAAGACTTCTTCGACTGAAGCTATATTTTCAAATATAATCTCATCTTCTGAACCGAGTTCCATCATCACAACCGACTCTTTCTGCACTTTTCCAGATAAAATCTCTTTTGATAACTCATTCAAAACTCTGCGTTGAAGCACACGTTTAAGTGGTCTTGCTCCGAATGTTATATCATAGCCTTCTTCACCCAATTTATCCAAAACCACATCTGTCGCTTCGAGCGTGATACCTTGTTCGGCTAAACGAGCTTGGATTTGTTTAAATTGAATCTGCACAATTCGACGGATATTGATTTTGGTCAATGGATCGAACATTACGATTTCGTCGATACGATTCAAAAACTCTGGTCTAACAGACGACTTAAGCAAATTCATGACATCGTTTTTGGCTTCTTCTTTGTAGAATAAATGCCAAGCCTTGTCATCACCTTTCGATTCAAGGTATTTATCTTGGATGAAATGACTACCGATATTCGAGGTCATTATTACAATGGTATTCTTGAAATTGGCGGTTCGACCTTTATTATCAGTCAAACGTCCTTCGTCAAGCACTTGCAATAAAATATTCCACACATCAGGGTGAGCTTTTTCGATTTCATCCAACAAAATAACGCTGTATGGTTTACGTCTAACGGCTTCGGTTAGCTGTCCACCTTCTTCATAGCCAACGTACCCAGGAGGCGAACCAACCAAACGACTTACAGCGTGGCGTTCTTGATACTCACTCATGTCGATTCGAATCATTGCCGAATCATCATTGAATAAATATTCGGCCAAAGCCTTTGCCAATTCGGTTTTACCAACACCTGTACTTCCTAAAAATAAAAAGCTACCAATCGGTTTTTTGGGGTCTTGCATACCTGCACGAGAGCGACGCACCGCATCAGCAACCAACTCAATAGCTTCCTCCTGTCCTGCTACACGACGGCGAAGTTCATCTTCCAAGTGCAATAATTTTTCTCGCTCACTTTGCAACATTTTAGTTACAGGTACGCCCGTCCAACGAGCCACGATTTCAGCTATATTTTCGGCAGTAACTTCTTCTTTTAATAAATTGGCTGGTTCTTGTTCATTCTTTACCTGAATTTCATCAAGTTTTTTATTCGTTTCAATCAATTTTCCGTAACGAATCTCAGCAACTTTTCCATAATCGCCTGCACGCTCGGCTTGGTCAGCTTCAAGTTTTAGTTGTTCTACTTGCTCTTTTAGTGAGCGAAGTTCATTCAACGAACCCTTTTCGTTTTCCCATTTTGCTTTTAAATCGTCACGTTTTTCACTCAAATCAGCGATATCTTTGTTTAAAACTGACTCTTTTTCACGATTATTCTCACGGCGAATCGCTTCTCGCTCAATTTCGAGCTGCATAATTTTACGATTCAACTCATCCAATTCTTCGGGCATCGAATCCATTTCGAGGCGAAGTTTTGATGCCGCCTCATCCATTAGATCAATGGCTTTATCAGGCAAAAATCTATCCGAAATATATCTATCCGATAACTCAACAGCAGCAATCACCGCATCATCTTGGATTCTTACACCGTGATGCAATTCGTATTTATCTTTGATACCACGTAAGATAGAAATCGCATCTTGCACGTTTGGTTCATCAACTACAACGGTTTGAAAACGACGTTCGAGAGCCTTATCTTTCTCAATGTATTTTTGGTATTCATTGAGCGTTGTTGCTCCAATTGTGTGCAATTCTCCTCGAGAAAGAGCAGGTTTCAATAAATTTGCAGCATCCATCGCACCTTCTCCGCCAGCACCCGCCCCTACAAGTGTGTGAATTTCATCGATAAATAAAACAATTTCTCCATCTGAATCAGTAACTTCTTTGATTACGGCTTTCAGACGCTCTTCAAACTCACCTTTATATTTTGCTCCAGCAATCAACAAACCCATATCAAGTGATACAATAGTTTTTGATTTTAAGTTTTCAGGCACATCACCTGATACAATTCTTTGAGCTAAACCTTCAACGATTGCGGTTTTTCCTACCCCAGGCTCACCCAATAAAATCGGATTATTTTTTGTACGGCGTGAGAGAATCTGCAAAACTCTACGAATTTCCTCATCACGACCAATAACTGGGTCAATTTTGCCTTTTCGTGCCAAATCGTTAAGATTTTTACTATATCGAGAAAGGGCTTGGTATTTATTTTCGGCGTTTTGATCCTTCACAGTATTATTTCCTCTTAATTGTTTTATGGCTATTTTTAAGCTTTTTTCATTCAAATTATTCTCTTTCAACAAACTCGCAACAAAGTCTTTCCCTGCGGCCAAACTTAAAAGCAATAACTCTATACTCACAAATTCATCACCAAATTCTTTTATTAGGTTGGCAGTTTTACTTAAAGCTTGGTTGGCATCATTACTCAGATAAACTTGAGCAGTTCCGCCCGAAACTTTTGGGTAAGTTGCAATAATTGATTCGAGTTTTGCTTGAATTGTTTCTTGTTTTGTACCTACTTTGTTCAAAAGAAAAGTTGAAGTATTTGCATCTTCAACTAAAATTGCTTTCAGAATATGCCCCGTTTCGATGGCCTGTTGCCCCTTGGCAAGGGCAATTTCAGAAGCCTTTTGAATCACCTCTTGGGCTTTTATGGTGTATTGATTAAAATTCATGTTTTTATGTTGTTTTAGTAGCACAAGTTTCCAACTTGTCATCACCAGTTTTTATAAATTGCTTTGTACAAAACTATCGACAAAAAGTATGCTGATTTATATTTTTCGGAAATAATGACTAAAAAAGATCAAAACATTAAATAACAAACGACAAAAAGGCAGAAATTAAGGTATTTAAGGACAGAAAAAACTGACAAAACTGCATAAAAAAAGAGCAAAATAACCCAAGTTATCTTACTCTTTCAAATTTTATAGAATTAAATTAGAAACAATGAACTAGAAAAATCTTGAAAAAGCTGTAAAAACAAAAACAAAAATAGAAGCCCACATTGGTACGCGACGAGCTTTGTAAGTAGCTTCTTGAAATGCTTTTAGGTATTCTAAACGCATCCATACAACAACAGCCAACATCAAACAAAAAGTAAAACTAGCAAACTTAAATGCCATTGCGTGCATCGGTTCTAATGAAAAATATAAGAAAACATTAACTAACAAAAGTAGGATTCCAAGTAATGTAAATACCTTAAATGACCACATATAAGTTTCTTTGTCTATGTTATTTCTCATTATTTAGCTGTTTATAATGCAAATATAAAATAATAATCGGATACATGTCAAGTATTTTCTTTAATATTTTGCATAAACAATATATTGCCAAATAATATTTGGCACACTTTCTTTTTATAGTAAATTATAATATTAGAAAAATACAATAATATTTTTCACAAATAGACATTTATACGTTTAATTTTTAGTATATTATTGAAAAAAAACATTAAAATCGTCAAAAATAGGTTTTTTATCTATAGTCGGTTTTTAACTTAAACTTATCACTTTTCTTATTAATCCTTTTTAGAATGACAAAACACCATAAATAAAGTATCTTGTAGAACAGGCCTGATTGGCCGTTCCTTTGGGCAAAATTTGAACATTAAAATTAAATTATAAAACCCATTATTAAAATTCACTTCGAAAGATTCTTGAGAATAGATTTCTTGTTTCGAGAAACTTTCTTTTACTTTAAATACGTTATCAGATAAACAACATACTATGAAAGTTGAATTAATTAGAGTAGACGATGCCTTCCATTTTGAAGCTTTCGGGGAATCAAACACAATAAATCACATGGATGCCAATGTTGATATTGGCGGACATAATTTAGGTGCAAGACCAATGGAAATGCTTTTGATGGGTTTGGGAGGATGTACTGCAATTGATGTGATTTTGATTTTGAAAAAACAACGCCAAGTGATTGAAGACCTCCGAATTTCGGTTGATGGCGAACGAGTA
>CAMAQF010000043.1 GCA_945860265.1 Emticicia agri
TGCTCGAAACATAAAAGGCAAATCTCAAATTTTTGTTATGCCTCTTGATGGTGGCGAAGCTTTTCAGCTAAGCGATTCAAAATATGGTGCTTCAAACCCAAATTGGTCGAAAGATGGCTCAAAAATTTCATTTAGTGTCGGTCTTTCGCTGAGCGAACTCCTAAAAGATTCTGTGCTAAACCCATCAAAAGGTGTTCCTGCTTGGTCGCTAGAAAAACCTGGTTTTGCAAAAAATGAGTTCTTAAAGTCCGTTAAAGGCGTAAAACCAAATCCTGATGGAACAATCGACGAAATCAGGGCTTATTTAGAGAAAGATGTGGACGACAAAAAAGCGAAAGTTATCAATCGTCTTACTTTTCAAGGTGAAGCCTCTACTCAACCAGAGCTAAATTTTTCACATATTTACACTATCGAAGTTAAAGAAGGTGCAAAAGCCACAGCACTGACAACTGGTTTCAGAAGTTATGGCAGTGGAGCGTGGCTACAAGATGGAAAAATTGCCTTACAAACCGCCCTAGATTCATTACTACACCCAGACCGTGAACAAGATAATAGAATTTTAGTGGTCAATGCCGATGGAACAAATCTCAAAGTTATTTTGGGTGAAAAAGGAAAATCGTTTAGCAGTGTAACTTGGTCGCCTGATGGAAAAAATATCGTTTATACAAAAACTAACTCTCAAGGCGTAAATATTGGTGATTTGTATATTGCGAAAGCAGATGGTACAAATCCTCAATTGATTAAATTCGACCGCTCGATTGGTGGACTCACATGGTCGAAAGATATGAAATATGTCTATTTTACGGCACAGTCGAACGGCGGACAACCTATTTATAGAGTTGACGTTCAATCTAAGAAAGTTGAACAAATAACAGAATTTGAGTCAGGCATTTTAGGTTTTGATTTATCGGTCGATAAAATCCTTTATTCAAAAACTGAAGTGGCCAACCCGAACGAACTTTATGTAGCCGATTTACAGATGAAAAATCCTGTAAAATTGACTTCGGTAAACGATTGGGTAAATAATAAAGCATTGAGTTTTCCAGAAAAACGAACTTATACTAATTCAAAAGGTCAAAAAATTGAATATTGGATAATGAAACCGTCGAATTTTGAGGCAGGCAAGAAATATCCACTTCTATTGAATATGCATGGAGGACCAACCGCCATGTGGGGTCCGGGTGAGTTTTCGATGTGGCATGAGCATCAGTATTTTTGTTCACAAGGCTATGGCGTGGTTTATGCCAATCCGCGTGGTTCGGGTGGTTATGGTTTAGATTTCTTGCGTGCCAACATCAAAGATTGGGGAACCGGCCCAGCTGAAGACGTGCTCACTACTGCTACTGACGCCGCCAAAGCTTCGTGGGTTGATACTTCTCGCCAAGTAATTACAGGTGGCTCGTATGCAGGTTATCTGACAGCTTGGATTGTGGCACATGACCACCGTTTCAAAGCAGCTTTTGCCCAACGTGGCGTTTATGATCTTACAACATTCTTAGGCGAAGGAAACGCATGGCGTTTGATTCCTAATTATTTCAATTATCCTTGGAACGATACGCAAGAAAAAGTATTAGAAACTAATTCACCTTATACATTCGTTGATAAAATTCGTACACCTTTGCTCATCAAACACGGAGAAAACGACCTTCGCACGGGCATCATTCAAAGCGAAATGATGTACAAATCGATGAAAATTATGGGCAAAGAAGTAGAATACGTAAGGATGCCAGGAGGCACGCACGAGCTTTCACGCACAGGCAATGTTCGTCAAAGAATCGATCGTATGCTACGCATTTATGAGTTTTTTGAGAGGTTTGTTGGAAAAAAGTAACTCTCTCCGTTACTTGGGAGTAGCCGAAGGGAGGAACGAACAATAAAAAAAGCCGAGGCAAAACCTCGGCTTTTTCCTACTACACTTACCTAAACCCTAAAATTCCATAGGAACTGCAACACTCGTCGTATCCCAAGAAATGGTTAAAGTCTTGTCGTCAGTAGTGATTATTAACTTCTCTACTACGTCTTTTAATGTTTTTACAGGAACTGTAACTTCAGCTACGTTTTTATCTTTGATTTTGTCGTATCCGTAAGCTCCCCATTGTTTTAATTCGCTATTCAATATGATAGTCCATTCTTTCTCGCCTAATTTCGAGAATAAAGAATAAGTACCTGCTTTCACAGACTTACCACCAAATTTTACATCTTTTTTGAAAGTGATTTCAGTTGCTCCATTTGCACCTGTACGCCAAACGGTTCCAAATTTCTCTAGTCCGCCAAAAACTACACGACCTTTTTTAGATGGTTGACCGTAAGTTACTTTTACGTAAGCACTTTCAGCAGAAACTGCTGGGCTTTGTGCAAATGATAATGTGCTGATTAACAGCATTAATGATAAAAATGACACTACTTTTTTCATACAAGATTAGATTTGTGATATATGTTTATAAACGATTAAGAATGTATTTTAGTTTGAAATATGTTAGTTTTTATAAAAACAATCCTACACTTTTTTATTAAACGGTAAAATAAATTTACTTGCTTATTTATTTTAAAAATCTCTGGGAAGTAAAAGTTTAATTTGTTCGAGCATAATTCTACTTTTTCACCTTTTGGGCATAAAGTTTGGCCATTTCTCGTGGATTGGTTGGTTCAGGATTTACTGTATCTGATTCCAATAAACCATCACGCAAACGAATGATGCGGTGTGAATATTTAGCAATATCTTCTTCGTGCGTAACCATCACGATGGTATTTCCTTTTGAATAAAGCTGGTCAAACAACTCCATGATTTCGTAAGAAGTTTTCGTATCTAAATTTCCTGTTGGCTCATCAGCCAATAGAATACTTGGGTCATTGACCAAAGCACGGGCAATAGCTACACGTTGGCGTTGACCACCAGAAAGTTCGTTAGGTTTATGATGGGCTCTATTGTCAAGACCTACATTTTTTAGTGTCAACATTGCTTTTTCGGTGCGTTGAGATTTTGTATAACCCGCATAAATCAATGGTAAGGCTACGTTTTCTAGAGCAGATTGGCGTGGAAGCAAGTTAAACGTCTGAAAAACGAAGCCAATTTCTTTGTTTCGTATTTCGGCCAGTTCATTATCACTCATACTACTCACGTCGTGGTTATTCAAAACGTATTTTCCATCAGTTGGAGAATCCAAGCAACCTATAATATTCATCAATGTAGATTTACCCGATCCCGAAGGCCCCATAAATGCTACATATTCACCTTTATCGACTGAAATTGTGATTGATTTTAAGGCGTCAATAATTTCGCTACCCATGATGTAGCGTTTTGAAATATTGGTTGTTTCGATAATTTTCATGAAAAAAATGTTGAATGAGCGAATGAGTGAATGAGCGAATAAATTCCACTCATTTTACTATTCAATATACAAAGATATTATTCTATTCAAAACCATCCTTTGTTTTTTCCATCAATGCTTTTTGAGCTTGATAGGTGGAAAGAAATGCTTGATAATCGGCAGTACTACTTAGTTGTTGTACTTTTGCCAAACCATCAGCCACGTAGTCGAGCAAGCCAATTTTGAGCGATTGGAGAGTATACAGTTTCCAGATTTCGACAGAAGTATTGTTTAATTCGGCTGCTCGGAAAACGAAATTATAAGCGTCGTTAGGCTTTTTGAGCGTATTGTTATAAAAGTCAACGATTTTGCTCAAAACATAAGGATTTAGCGGATATTCTTGCAAAATATTATCTAAGTCATCTTTGCTATTTTGATTTTTCGCCAAAGCTAATTTAAATATTTCTTTAGCCTTTGCTTCTTGGAAGTCAGTGATTGTTTGTTGATAATTATGTTTTTGTAAAACCTCTACCGAAGAAACATCACCAGCTTTACTAAGAAATTCTATAGCTTTATCATAAACACCTTGTTGCAGAAACCACATTCCAGCCACTTGATTATATAAAGGTTTGTGTTTGGTCGAATCAGTGGCCAAAATCGCTAGTTGTTTTAGTCCTTCAAGTTTATTTTCACTGAAATAGTTTCGCGAAGCAATAGCAAACTCAAAATCTTCAAAGAAACCGTTATTCACTTCCTTCCGTTGAATATTCTGCAAATCTTTGCTCGAATACGGAAACATGGTATTATTAAATGACGATAAATTATAAAGCAAAGCAAATTGGCTAACGTTTATGGCAGAATCTTTCGTGAACTCAATATTTGTAATTGCCTGCCTTTGTAAAAGTTTAGTGGCTGCTGCTCTATTTGCACGAAGACCCATATTTTTAGATACTTGATTATCACCCAAAGTAAAGTAAAGACTACTTTTAGGAGCGGAAGATCTCATTACGGAAAGAAGAGAATCTTTTTCTCCATATTTTAATTGATAAGCCAATAAATTTGATTCCGCCAAATCACAATCTATGCAATTTGTTTTTGCTAAATTCAAGTAAAAAAAGGTTGAATCAATCACTTTGGTTTTTTCGTAGAGGTACGCAATATTGGTCAAAAGTTGTTGGTTTTTTGGAAATTTGCTCACGCCTTCACGCAAAGTGAAAAGAGCATCAAAAAACATGTCTTTTTCCTCCAAAACCTTACTCAATCCTGCATACGCAAACGGACTGGCATTTTTTTCTAAAGCATTTTTCAGAAATAAACCTGTGTTTTCTTTATCACCATTTTTTAGAGCCAAAGAAGCCAAAGTATAATTTGATTTATGATTTCGACTATCAAAATGTAGTGCCTCTTTATAAAAAGTTTCTGCGGCTTGAAAATCTTCTATGGCTGTATAATAATCGGCAATGGCATTGTAATAGCCGGCTTTAGTTTGGAAATAATTATTGTAGTTTTTGAACGAAATCAACATGAAAACCAAAATTGCCGCCGCCATTCTGAAAAGCAATAATTCATAGAATTTTGGTTTATAAATCACTTTATGCACTTCCAAGCCTTTTTGAAGTGGCTGTGTAAAGTTTATTAATACATAAAAGAAAAAGCATAGCCCCATCGAAACATGAGCATACGAGATAAAATCCTCGAAAGCTTCAATAAGCGAGTCGTTGGCGGTTGCGTATGTGTAGCCAATTGTTGCAGTCGTAATAATGGCCAATCCTAAATATAACCATGAGCCGACAGCACGAAAATCGAAAAAATTTGATTGTTCAGAATAATCTCTGAAACCCCAAATTCCTAAAAGCACTGAAATTCCAAAGAGAACTACAGGGTTAATAGAAATAATATTCCAATCGATGTAATGAGATTTTTCGAGGTAAATCAAAAGTACATTCAGCAAATAAATACTCGAAATTACCAAGAACGAAGGAACATGATTACGATTTTTGACGCCCGAATTTGAAACAACCCAAACCAAACCTGCTGAAATTTCGTGAGAAACGAATAAGATAAATATCGCCGATAAAACAATTGCCGAAAGTAATCCATAAGAAAAAACCGCTAAACTTGGGTTTGCCGCTTTTGCCGTAAAACTAATCAAGGCTGCTGCTGCAATACTCAAAGCAAGAAAAGACAAGAATCTTTTCAGAACATTGATTTGAGCAGCAAAGGTATTGAAGTAAAATGCCAAACCAGTAAAAGCACCAAAAGCAACCAAAAATGGCAATTGATTGACGGAGTTAAAGGCGATTTCGAGATGAAAAGTTATCAAAATGCCTGCAAACAAAACCATTCCCCCTAAAAACCAATAACGACTCATGCCTGAAAATGCACTTATTAGCAAATTCAGACCAAACATAAAAAATAAAGCAAAGACATTGTTTGCCCAAAAATTTATTTCCATCATCGAAGCGAGATAACGCTCTTTGACAATATAGGCATTTCCATTGATGGTAAACTTTAGAGTGCCATCTGAGAAAGTATCTAAAGCAGCTGGAATTTCATCAAGCTCGCTCAAAATATCCCAATGAATGACATTTTCTAAACCTTTGAACCAATAAAACGAAAGTATTAAAATTGAGGTGAAAAGTATCGTAAGAATAAAAACAAAACTAAAATGTTCATTTTTAGGCCAGTTTCGCCAAAAAAAGAGTTTTTGCATAATTATCAAGAGTTTTTGCACGTGAAACGCCAACTTATCCACAGCTTTTGCACACGCTTTATAAATATATGAGCTGTGAAGATAACGTAAAAACATTGTTTGATTATATTTGCAGATATAAAAAACTAAACAGCTCAGAAAATGACTCTTCATAAGGAAGGCACAGGAACGATTTCGATAACAATTATTGGACTATTGTCAGCTAATGCGGCATTAAGATATTTTTTACCCGAACAAGATATTTTATACACACTATTACTCATCGTGAGTTTATTTATGTTTGTGATTGTGGTTCAATTCTTTCGTAAACCAACTCGCACCACTGTTAAAAATCCAAAACACGTGATTGCTCCTGCCGATGGAAAAGTGGTTGTGATTGAAGAGGTTGTAGAAACCGAATATTTCAAAGTGCCAAGACGTCAAGTTTCTATTTTCATGTCGCCACTCAATGTGCATATCAATTTCAATCCGATTTCTGGAATTGTAACTTATGCCAAATATCATGCTGGAAAATATTTGGTTGCTTGGCATCCAAAATCAAGCACCGAAAACGAACGCACAACAATCGTCGTGAAACACCATAAGGGCACAGAGGTTTTATTCCGCCAAATTGCTGGAGCTTTGGCTCGTAGAATTTGTTGGTACGTAAAAGAAGGACAAGCCGTCGAACAGGGTTCGGAATTTGGTTTTATCAAATTCGGTTCACGCATTGATATTTTCTTACCATTAGATGCAAAAATCTTAGTAAATATCAACGATAAGCCAGTTGGAGGCGAAACCGTAATTGCAGAATTAATGTAATGTAGGACAGGTTTTAAACCTGTCTTTTTATCTACTATGCCACTGACAGGATTTCAACCTTTCTTTTTCGCTTTATCATTGACAGGTTGAAAACCTGTCCTACAAAAATGGCAGAACATAATAATACTGGCAATAAAGCCGAAGCAATGGCGGCAAAATTCCTGCAAAAGAAAGGTTACGAAATTCTCGATCAAAACTATACGCACGGAAAAGGCGAAATAGATATCATTGTACTGAAGGAAGGCTGGTTGGTTTTTGTAGAAGTTCGGGCAAGGTCTGAGATTGCTCATGGTTTTCCCGAACAAACTATCTCGAAAAACAAAGCCGGTCTCATCATTAAAACTGCCGAAAACTACATTTATGAGCATGATTGGCACGGAAACGTTCGTTTTGACATTATTGCCATAACCGTAGGCGAGAAATTTGAAATCATGCACTTTAAAGATACTTTCTTCTAAATTTTGATTTATTTCATTCCTTTTTCTGCTAGATAAATTTTTCAAAAACAAGCGTTTGCCTGAAAATACTAATCTTAGGTACTTTTAAAAATAAAATTATGTCATCAAATAATACAAATTTATTAAAAAGCTATTACTCACATTTTTATTCCGTATCTTGACTATTTTACATTTATTTGCCCATAATATATCTTAATATCAACAATCCGTCCCATCCACATCGCAAACATCACCAAATGCTTCAACAGGTTGCATTTCGGCTGCAACTGTATTCAGTGTTTCTAAAAATACACTTATTGGTTGAGCTCCACTGATGCCATATTTATTATTCAAGATAAAGAATGGTACACCACTAACTCCCAAACCTTGAAAATGTTTGATTTCTTGCGAAACGTGGTAAGTTATTTCTTCATTTGCTAAAACACTTTCAGTTTTTTCACGATTCCAACCAAAATTTTCCATAAAAGCAATCAGTTGTTCTGTATCTGAAAAATCAATGCCATCGGTAAAATATGCTTTGAAAAAACGTTCTTCTAACTCAATCTGCGTTCCTTCCTCACGAGCTATGTGTAGCATTTTGTGCAAAGGAATTGTATTAACTGCTTTTGTCATTTTATCGAAATTAAATGCAATTCCTGCTTTCTCACCTACTCCCGAAACTCTTTGAAAGATCTGTTCGATTTGGTCAATATTACCAAATTTCTTAGCAAAATATTCATCACGAGAAACTCCTTCGGTAGAAATCGTTGGGTCTAATTGGTATGGATGCCAAGTAATCTCAACTGGCTGACTATCAAAGCTTTCAAGTGCCTTTTCTAAATGCTTTTTCCCGATATAACACCATGGACAAGCCACATCAGATACGATATCTATTTGCAAAGGTTTGATGTTCATTCTGTATAATTGTTTTCAAATAAAACCTACGAAGGCGAAATTTGGTTCAAAAAAAAGGGTTCGATTAATCGAACCACTTGTTTATTATTCTTGACTGTAAACTGTTGATACTTATACAAATTCTTTGCCTTTCGTACCAGCCGCAGCCACAAACTCTTTTACTTTTTGTTCATCTTCTTTTTTACAAATCATCAATACATTATCATATTCAGCCACAATGTATCCATCTAAACCACTAATAACTACTAATCGGTCTTTTGGGGTTTTAATGATGCTGTTTTTAGTATCATAAAGCATTATGTTGGCGTCAATGGCATTTTGGTTTTCATCTTTATCTGATATTTCATACAAAGATTTCCAAGTACCCAAATCTGACCAACCAATCTCTGAAAGTACCACAAAAACATTCTCGGCACGCTCCATTATTCCGTTATCAATCGAAATAATTTTGCATTGCGGATAGGCTTTATATAAAGCATCTGCTTCTCTTTCGGTATAAAAATCGGCCTTGGTTTCTTCAAAAGCCTCTGCCATTTCGGGCAAAAATTCCTCAAAACATTTCTTGATGGCATTTACATTCCAAATAAAAATACCAGCGTTCCAAACAAATTCGCCACTTTCAACAAATTTTTGAGCCCACTCCAGATTTGGTTTTTCGGTAAAAGTAACTACACGCTTAATGTCTCCTTCTGATTCAGAAAACTGAATATATCCATAACCTGTATCTGGGCGAGTAGGCTTAATTCCGAGAGTAACCAAGACATCATTTTTTGCCGAGAAATGCAAAGCGATGTTAATTCTTTTACGAAACTCGTCTTCTTTTAAAATAATATGGTCGGCAGGAGCAACTACAATATTAGCATTTGGGTTTTTAGCACCAATTTTATAACAAGCATACGCAATACACGGAGCGGTGTTTCTACGATTTGGCTCAAGTAAAATCTGGTCATCACTAAAATACGGTAATTGTTGTTTGGTGATTTCGTAATACTCTTTACTAGTTACGATATAGATATTTTCTTTGGGACAAATTCCATCAAAACGTTCAACCGTTTGCTGAATCATCGTTGTTCCGATACCCAGCACATCATGAAATTGCTTTGGATTTGTACTTCGACTAAAAGGCCAGAATCTCGTTCCAACTCCGCCAGCCATTATAATTACGTAATTATTATTGTTCATCTTTTATATGCGTGTAATTGTATGTTTTGATTTAATATTTATTGTTTGAGGAAGGTTTCCAAGCGTAAAGCTACATTTTCTCTGATATTCATCCAAAAAAGATTTATATCAGCTACATGCCATACCTTCGTTTTTAAAAACGCTCGACCACGTACGTAAGGTTTGTTTATCCAAAGCATTCCTTGATTGTTCTGTGCGTCGGCTGCTTGCTTCACAAAAGTATATTTTAATCCAACGCCACCTTTATTGAGTTCTTTTGGTGCAAACTCCTCATCTCTTTTCCACGTAAGTGGATTTGTACTAACGGCAGTTTTAAGGCCATTTGAATGATATTCAGGCGTAAAATCTCTTGCATAAGTATTCCATGACACAAATCCACCGATTTCATCTGGGGCATTACTTGGTTTAATCTTGTCAAAAGTATCAGGTTGAGTAGCGATTCCTATTAAATAGGCTTCTACCAATTGTTTTTGAAGTGGTTTCCCATCAAAAAATTCTTTTAAAAGCCGTTTAGCATGAACCGTTCCTTGGCTGTGAGAGGCAATGATTATTGGCCGTCCTTGATTCCAATTTTTCAAGTAATATTCAAACGCCGCCTTAATATCAGAATATGCCAAATCAAGTGCCTGTTTTTTATCATCAGCATTTGGAGTCACGAATGAATAATAATGTGCTTGTCGATAGCGAGGTGCATATATTTTTCCTGAAGCATTAAACGCCGTAGCTTGATTTAGAATCGTTGAATTATCAGTTTTCTCGTTTAACTCAGAATCATTTATATCAGCGTTCCATTCATATTGATTTTTTGGTTGATAAGTAAAAGTTGTTGGATGCAAAAAAAACACATCGGCTTTTGCATCGTTTTGTCTGTCGCTTAGCTTCGATTTAAGAGGGGTTTTATCGGCCGCATCTATTTTGGTCGGCAATGCAGCCCAAGCCTCATTCTGAAAATAATCTGGCACTTTTGGTGCATTATTTAAGTCAAAATGAGTTTTCAAAACGACTGCGTTTTGAGCTGAAATTTTAACCGAAAGAAGACTTGCAAAATAAAAAAATGATAGAAAAATCGTGATTCGCATCGTATATAATTATTTTTTGTTAAAATTGTAACATTTTGATACAAACTAATAATAGTATGCTTGCATATTATTAGTTTCTTTTTTAAGTTTGAAACAAAATTACGTTTTGTTAACCACTAATCAATATTCTCATGTACAAACTTTCCGTTAAAAAATGTTTACTCGGAATATGCTGCTTTTTAATAACTCAGCTTTCCTTTGCTCAAACAAAAGTGTCTGGAACAATTTCCGACGCTGCGACTAAAGAACCACTAATCGGTGTTAGTGTTCAAGTAAAAGGTAAAGTAGTAGGAACAATCACCAACACAAAAGGGGAATTTTCGTTCAGTGTCTCTACTCCACCGCCATTTACGCTCCTTATTTCATCAGTAGGATATGAAAGCCAAGAGATGAATGTTTCAGGAAACAGTGCTTCAATCAATATTGCATTGAAAGAACAAGCTGTTTTAGGACAAGAAGTTGTAGTTTCGGCTTCAAGAGTTGAAGAATCAGTTTTGAAATCGGCAGCGGCTATCGAAAAAATGGATATTCGCACGATTCGTGAAACAGCTTCACCCTCTTTCTATGATGCTTTGGCTAATATGAAAGGCATTGACATGACTACGCAAGGTTTATTATTTAAATCTATCAATATGCGTGGTTTTGGTTCTACAGGAAATCCACGTACAGTACAAATGATTGACGGAATGGACAATCAAGCTCCAGGCTTGAACTTTCCTGTTGATAATATCGTAGGTATGCCTGAACTTGATGTTGAAAGTGTTGAGGTTTTACCAGGTGCAGCATCTGCTCTTTATGGACCAAATGCAATCAATGGATTGGTTTTAATGAACAGCAAAAGCCCATTCTTATACCAAGGTTTAAGTGCAACTGTAAAAGCTGGCGTGATGAGTGCAAGCAACCGTGACGTTGTGAATACTCCAATGACAGACTTCTCAATGCGTTATGCAAAGGCTTCGAAAAACAACAAATTCGCATTTAAAGTAAATTTGGCATACATCACAGCTAAAGATTGGCAGGCAACAGACTATACTAACCTCAATCTTGGTGGACAGCAAACGGGTTCAAGAGGTGCGGGAACAAAGACCGATTACGACGGTATGAACGTTTATGGTGACGAGGTTCAAGCAAACATGACCACTGTCGCAAACGGATTGATTGCGGCTAAATTATTGCCATCAGCAGCTTTAGGATTAATACCAAACGTAAACGTTAGCAGAACAGGCTTTTTAGAAAAAGATATGGTTGACTATAATACAAAAAGCTTTAAAACAAATTTAGCTGCTCACTACCGAATTAGTGATAAAGTTGAGTTGGTAGGACAAGTAAATTATGGTTATGGAACAACTGTTTATACAGGAACAGGTAGATATTCACTACGTAATTTTAACCTAACACAAGCAAAGGTTGAACTAAGAGGCGATAACTTTACTTTAAGAGCATACACTACTCAAGAGCGTTCTGGTCAATCATATACTGCTGGTTTAGCAGCAGTTGCGATGCTAAATAGTGTGAAACCACACGCAACATGGTTTGGCGAATACGTAGGAGCATTTGCTGCTGCTCGTGGTGCGGGCCAAGGAGAAGAACAAGCTGGAATTACAGCAAGAGGGGTTGCTGATAAAGGATTGCCAGCACCAGGATCAGCAGAATATTCAAAATTACTAGATAAATTCCGTGATGCAGCGATTGTTGATGGCGGTGGTGCTTTTTTAGATAAAACTAATTTGTACCATGCAGAAGGAGTTTATAACTTCAAAAATCAAATTAAATTTATTGATTTATTGGCTGGTGCAAACGTAAGACAGTATAGTTTACAATCAAATGGAACTTTATTTTCAGATAAAAAAGAAGGTCGCACAGGTATAATTCCTATTAATGAATATGGTGCGTTTATTCAAGGTGCGAAAAGCTTATTCAAAGACCACTTGAAATTATCGGCTTCGATTCGTTATGACAAAAGCCAAAACTTTGAAGGCTTCTTTACTCCGAGATTATCAGCAGTTGCTTCATTTGGCCAACAAAACTTTAGAGTATCATACCAAACTGG
The DNA here is from genome assembly GCA_945860265.1 of Emticicia agri. Lineage (GTDB taxonomy): Bacteria > Bacteroidota > Bacteroidia > Cytophagales > Spirosomataceae > Emticicia > Emticicia agri_A. The sequence continues at coordinate 12,486 of CAMAQF010000043.1, forward strand.
TTATCGTATTCCAACAACTCAAAATCAATACATTGACTTGAGAACACCATCTGGTACTTTGATTGGTGCACAGCCAGAATTTGATTCAAGATATAACTTAGCTAATGGTGTAGATTTAGCAACATTGACAGATTTCTCAAGAAATCCGACAAAATATATTACCTCTGCAGTATTAGCAAAAGCACAAGCTTATGCTACTGCGGCAGTTACAGCCCAGTTACCAGCTATTCAAGCAGGTGTAACTGCAGGAGTACAAGCACAAGTTACAGCAGGCGTTACGGCACAAGTAAATGCAGGTGTAGCGGCAGGACAAATTCCTGCTAGCCAAGCTGCTGCAGCAATTGCAGCAGGGGTTGCCCAAACAATGGCATTGCCATCAACGCAAGCAACCATTGCATCAAATGTGCAAGCAACCTTGGTAAGCCAAGTTACAGCGGTAACAACTCAAGTTGCACCTGCTTTTGGTTTAGCGGCATTGCCTAAATACAAAGCTGCAGCTTTGAAACCAGAAAAAATCTCATCTTATGAAATTGGTTACAAAGGCTTGATTGCTAAGAAGTTATTCATTGACTCGTATTTCTATACAAGTAAATATACCAACTTTATTGGTGGAACTGCTATACTTGTGCCAACAGCAGCAGCAGGTCCAGGATTACCAATTGAGTCTGGTCTTGGTAGTGCATCTACACGTTCGGCATATTCTCGTGTAGCAAATTCTAAAGAAATTATCACTGCTAACGGATTTGCAATCAGCGGTAATTACTCTTTAACAAAAGGATTTAATGTTGGTGTAAACTATGCTCAAAATAACTTGAAAGGCTTTACGACAAGTCCAGAACAACAATATGCAGGTTATAACACTCCAAAAAACCGTTATAATGTGAGTTTTGGTAAGCGTTTGAACAGTGGTGATAAGTTTGGTTTTAATATCAATCTAAGACATCAAGATGAGTTTGTATGGGAAGCAAGTTTCAACCAACCAACTACAACTGGTGTTAGTTCATTTACAAATACAATCGTACCAGCTGTAACTACATTTGATGCTCAAATAAGTTATAAATTATCGGCTATGAAATCAATCATCAAATTGGGTGGTACTAATATCGGTGGCAAACCATACATTCAGGCTTATGGCAGTGCAGCCGTTGGCTCAATGTATTATGTAGCTATTACATTCGATGAATTATTGAACAAATAATATTCAACAATCGATTTTATTAATTTTCATAATTTTCTTTGGTTTAAGTCAGAAAAGAGCTTCCATTTGGAAGTTCTTTTTTTGTTCAGAAGAATCTTAAAATATTTATACAAATCAATTACCTTTGCGGGTGTAAAAAAAAATTATTGTCTTTATAGGATTAAAATATATAAATAAGCGATGGCAAAAATCAAAGTAGCAAATCCAGTAGTTGAGTTAGATGGCGACGAAATGACTCGTATAATTTGGCGATTTATCAAAGAAAAATTAATTGTCCCATATCTTGACTTGGACATAAAATATTATGACCTCGGAATCGAATATCGTGATGAAACAAATGACCAAGTAACAATTGATTCAGCAAATGCTATCAAAGAATACGGCGTAGGTATCAAGTGTGCGACTATCACACCAGACGAAGCTCGCGTAATAGAATTTAATTTGAAACAAATGTGGAAATCACCTAATGGAACTATCCGTAATATATTGGATGGCACTGTTTTCCGTGAGCCAATCGTTTGTCAAAATGTTCCTCGTTTGGTTTCAAACTGGACTTCTCCAATTATCGTTGGCCGCCACGCTTTTGGTGACCAATACAAGGCAACGGATTTCGTTGTGAAAGGTGCAGGAAAATTAACAATGAAGTTTGAGGGTGCGGATGGGACTGTACAAGAATATGAAATATTTAACTACAAAGGTGGTGGAGTTGCAATGGGTATGTACAATACTGATGAGTCAATCCGTGGTTTTGCTCACTCATGTTTCAATGTAGCATTAAACAAAAAATGGCCGCTTTATCTTTCTACAAAAAACACAATTTTGAAGAAATACGATGGTCGTTTCAAAGATATTTTTGAAGAAATCTACCAAGCAGACTATAGATCTAAATTTGAAGCAGCGGGAATCGTTTACGAACACCGTTTAATTGACGACATGGTAGCTTCAGCTTTAAAATGGAGTGGTTCATTCGTTTGGGCTTGTAAAAACTACGATGGTGATGTTCAGTCTGACTCAGTAGCCCAAGGTTTTGGTTCATTGGGATTGATGACTTCGGTGCTTGTTACGCCAGATGGTGAAACAATGGAAGCAGAAGCTGCTCACGGAACAGTTACTCGTCACTACCGTGACCACCAAGCTGGAAAACCAACTTCAACAAACCCGATTGCATCTATCTTCGCTTGGACTCGTGGTTTAGAGTTCCGTGGTAAATTAGATGGCAATCAAGAATTAATTGATTTCTGTCAAGCTTTAGAACAAGTTTGTGTAGAAACAGTTGAGTCGGGTAAAATGACTAAAGATTTAGCGGTTTGTATTCACGGAAACAAAGTTTTTCACGGCGACCACTATCTTTATACAGAAGAATTCTTAGATGCTATTGACCAAAACTTACAGGTTAAATTAGCTGCAAAGTAATAATAAACCCCCTCTATAAAAACCCAGATGCCTCGACTGCAATGGTTGGGGCATTTTTTTGAGCTTAAGATGCGATTTTTATTGCTTGTTCTAAAAAATAATTTTCCGCAGCTGAGGCATTAAAAAGGGTTGTTTATCTCTCGTTTTAGATATCAGCGAAATTAAATTCATCCAAAAAATAATTATCCGATAATAAGTTTTTTCCTTAACTTAGATTCATAATTGAAACAAAATATACGATGATAAAAAATATTAATTGGGGAATTATTGGTGTAGGAAAAATTGCAGAAAAATTTGCAACTGACTTGAAAACCGTAAAAAACGCCCAACTGCATGCTGTTGCTTCTTCCTCTTCTCTCGAACGAGCTAAAGATTTTTCTGAACGCTACAAAGCCTCCTATTTCTACGATTCTTACGAAAGTATCTTCCAAACTCCTGATTTAGATGCCATTTACATCGCCACGCCACATACCTCGCACGCCGAAAATACCATTTTGTGCTTAAAACATAAAGTCCCTGTTTTGTGTGAAAAACCATTTGCGATGAACTTAAAGCAAGTACAGAAAATGGTAGAATCGGCTCGTGAAAACGATACTTTTTTGATGGAAGCCATGTGGACTAGGTTTATTCCTGCCATTCAGAAAACTTTAGATTTAATTTCCGAAGGGCGTATCGGAAAAGTAAGAAACGTGCAAGCAGACTTTGGGTTTAATGCTCCTTTTTTACCTGAAAAACGCTTACTAAATCCGAGTCTTGGTGGCGGAGCTTTGCTTGATATTGGTATTTATCCTGCCTATTTAAGTTTACTTTTATTGGGTTATCCTTCTGAAATACAAGCCATTAGTAATTTTGGAGAAACTGGAATCGACGAAACTACCAGCTTTATTTTGGGCTATAAAGAAGAAGCAACGGCTAATTTGAGTTGTACCCTCAAGTCTAATACCCGTACCGAAGCCTTAATTTATGGCGAAAATGGCTATATTCACATCGAAGGTCGATTTATGGAGGCAAAGCGAATAACGCTTTTTGAAAACGATAAAAAGCCTGTAGAGTTTGATTTTCCACGCAAAACTTTTGGATATAATTTTGAAATTGAAGAAGTGAGTCAGTGTGTTCGAGAAGAAAAAAAAGAAAGCAAAAAAATACCGCTTTCGATGAGCGTAAAACTGATAAGTCTATTAGATGAAATTAGACAAAAAGCAGGAATTATTTATGAAGGAGTAGATTAGATACGACTAATTTTAGCTAAAATAAAAATTGAAAATTATTTGTACGGGCTTTCAACAAATTCGGCTGTCCGATATACTCAGGCACCGTACAAATAATCTAAAAATCAATTCTGCTCTAGACCTCCAAAGAAAAACGAACCTTCAATGGCAGCGTTTTCATCAGAGTCTGAACCGTGAATGGCGTTTTCGCCTATAGAAACTGCATATTTTTTACGAATTGTTCCTTCTTCGGCATTTGCTGGATTTGTTGCACCAATCAAAGTACGGAAATCGGCTACTGCGTTTTCTTTCTCCAAAATCATTGGAACAATTGCTCCTGCAGACATCATTTCGCATAATTCGCCATAAAAACCTCTTTCTTTATGTACTTCGTAGAATTTACCTGCTTGGGCTGCCGATAATTGTGTTTTTTTCATTGCCACGATTCTGAAACCTGCTGCTTCAATCATTGCCGTAATTCCACCAATATTATTTGCTGCCACAGCGTGTGGCTTAATCATCGTGAATGTTCTGTTTGTTGACATCTGTATTAATATTTTGTTTAATATTTTTTTCAAAATTACTTATTTTTCTTTGATTTTAAGCATTCAGGGATCTTTTGTAGCACGATTATCCAAAATAATATATGCGATATAAATTTGAATCGAACGAGCTGCAAACCTTCTAATATATTCAAACTTTAAATATCCTCTTCTTTCTATCGAAAAGTGCCAAAATTACAAACCAAATCACCAAGTAAGTTAAAGCACCAGCCAAAGACGCATTTTTAGGTTCGGTGAAAAATGGCATAATCCAATGGCCATATAACCACGCCACCAAACCAGTTTCTGGATTTTCAAGATTTTCTGGCTGTGCTATTTTAATCATATTCAAAACTCGTGGAATAATTCCCGAAAAGAAAAAAACTAGCATCGGATTCACGCCAAAAATCACAAAAGGTTTTGTCCAAACATCGAATTCAAGTACATCAATCACAAAATACAATGCTCCGAGAACCATTAGGGCAATTCCTGCGGCATAACAAACGTACGAACTTGTCCATAAAGCTTTATTTATCGGGAAGAAATCGCTCCAAAGTAGGCCTATCATTATACCTATCACTCCTGCTGAAAGTAGAAATGCCACTTTTTTGTTTTTTGGAAAATCATTTGTAAATAATTTTCCAGTGAAAACACCTGCCAAACCAGTTCCGATGGCAGGAAGTGTACTTAAAATGCCTTCGGGGTCCCAAGTTTTTGAAGTTACCCAAAGATGCCCCGGCAATAAATAATTATCAAGCCAAGCGGCAAGATTTGTACCTTTTTCAAAGTTAGCCGCTCCCACGTATGGCACATCAACAAGAGCCATCAGAGCCCAATAACCCAACAAACAAACCAAACCTATAATGATTTGGACGGTGGTGTTTGTCGTGGCGTAAATAATTGAAACGATTAAATATACAACTGCAATTCGCTGCAAAACTCCAGGAATTCTGACCGAAGCAAAATCTTCAAAGCCACCAAAACACAATAGCATCATCAAAGCAAATAGTCCGACAGCAATGTAGAGTTGCTTTTTACGGTCGTATTCGCCTAATAATAAAACTGTTATAATTGCCGTAAAAACTAAACGAATTAGCATTAGAGGAATGCCTTCGAGCGAACCAATATGGATTTTTGAGAAAAAATTGAGCGATAACCCTAAGAGAAATATTCTTAATGCACGGGTGATAATTTTTTCTAAAACCGATTTATCAAACTTCTTTACGGGCGTCGAAAGTACCGTTGAAATACCAACAATGAACAAGAAAAAAGGAAAAACTAAATCTGTTGGCGTACAGCCATGCCATTCGGCGTGTTCGAGTGGAGCGTATATATGTCCCCAGTCACCAGGATTATTTACGATAGTCATGAGCATGATGGTCATGCCTCTGAAAACGTCAAGCGAAGTAAGGCGTACTTTCATTAGTTTTAAATGTTTGTTGATTTTTCTGCAAGATAAAGAAAGTGATTTGAAAATTTGGTAATGGATTAGTCAACAAAAATCAACTAGTTGGCAAATCATTATCAAATTTCCAAATTATACAAATTATTCTTGATTTTGTTGTAGTTCAGCCATTAAATCAAATTCATCTGCGAGTTTATGGCTCAATCTTTCAAAAACCGAATAAAATTTCTGATATTTCTGGTGATTTACTTGATTTGGTAGATATATTTTAGATGATTGTATGGTTTTGGCAGCTTCTTCTAGCGAACCAAAAACACCCATTTCGATCAAAGCCAGCATTGCCGCTCCGACATTTGCACTATCATAGTTATCATTGATATTTACTTGCTTTCCAAACATATCCGAGATGATTTGTGACCAAAGCGGAAGCGTGGCATAAGTGCCATTGACATACAAATTATCTATTTTTCGATGCTTATGAAGAAGCTTTCCGATGCTGTAAATTTCAAATAAAATTCCTTCGATGGTTGCTCGCACAAAATGAGGCTGCTCATGCGTAATGTTTATTCCAAAATAAACACCACGGGCATTTGCGTTCCAAAGTGGAGCTCTCTCTCCTAACAAATAAGGCAAAAAAAGCAGTCCATTTGCTCCTGCCGATACTTGGGCAGCTTCCTTAAATAACTCATTGATACTATCTTCAAAGTCAAGGCCAATATTGAAATTGCCAAATTGTCGAGCAAACCACTCGAAAGCAACGCCACCATTATTGGTTGGCCCGCCCGAAATATAAAGGCCTTTATCAAGAATATAATTAAAAAAACGTTGTTTTTCGTCTTGTACAACCTCATTTCTAGCAACCCTCACCGCTCCACTAGAATTTATAGAAATCGTTGCTTGTCCTTCACCAATAACCCCCGAACCTAGTGTCGCCAAACAACCATCACTACTACCGATAATCAATTTGGTTTTGTCAGAAAGCCTTAGAGATTTTGCCAAAGCTGGGCGAAGTCTCAGTTCAGAATTAAAAATTGAAGTTGGTATAGAAAGATGTTCGCTTGAAATTCCTGCAAAATTCAAAGATTTTTGTTCCCATTTCAAATCATGGATATTAAAAAGCCCTGTTGCCGAAGCCAAACTATAATCAATCAAATATTCGCCTGTGAATTGGTACAAAATGTACTCTTTCAGCGAAATAAATTTGCTTGTTTTTTCAAAACGCTCAGGGTCATGGTTTTTAATCCAAGTTATTTTTGCCAAAGGCGACATCGGGTGAATTGGTGTACCCGTAGCCCGATAAATTTCTATGCCCAAAGCAGAGTTTTTTAGTTCGCTTGCCACTTTAATTGCCCTATTATCTGCCCAAATAATGGCATTCCCCAAAGGCACACCATTTCTATCAACAGCCAAGACACTATGCATTGATGAACTAAATACAATTGACAGTACTTTATTTTTTTTTATAAAGACCGGGTCATTGAGCAAGCCTTTTAGCACAAAAAGCACCGTAATAAAAACCTGTTCTGGGTCTTGCTCACTGATGTCTGGCTGTGCATGAAAAGTTGGATATGTGCCTTTTCGGGCAGCTACTTGCTTACCTGTTAGGTCAAAAGCAATAATCCGTACTACTGTTGTCTCGATATCGATTGTAATGATTGTTTCCATATACACAAAAAGTGAATGTTAGAATGAGTGACAGAATGAGTGGATAAAAAACTATTTACTCTTTCTATCATTCATTCATTCAAAATAATTTTAAGGCGTTCTCCTAAAATGTCCTGGTGTATAACCAGTTAATTTTTTAAATGTTGTTGAAAAATGTTGTGATGAATAGAAGCCAGTGTCGAGGGCAATATCGGTCAAACTTATAGTTGATGATTTTAGCAAACGAATGGCTTCTGAAATTCTTAAATTTATCAAATAGTTTAGAGGTGAAAATCCTGAATAAGATTTTACTTTTTCGGTAAAAGCAGTTGTTCCGAGTCCCATTATAACTGCCATTTCTTCTACCGTCCAAGGATGTGCAAGGTTTTCACGCAAAATCTGATCAAGTTTCTGAAAAGACTGAGGAAAATCTCGTCGTTGATTGTCTTGCTTACTTAGTTGTCGTGCGATTATAATTAATAGTTCGTCGAGCAAATGATTGATTCGAGTTTTGAATCCTAATTCATTTATAAATAGCTCATTCTCAATTTTTTGCAATACTTCACCCAATTGTTTAAAATTTTGTATAATTGGTTTTTTATTTAACGAAAAAAGCTTGCCAATGAGCCGTTGTTCGGTTTCCGAAATGCTACTCCATTCTCCTAAAATCAATTCTCCATCTTCTGAAAAAAAACGAGGATTGATAGTAAGGGAAACCAATACGCCAACATCCCACATTTCTTTCAATCCTCCAAAGTTTTGTTTCGGAAAAACTAAAACTGCGTCATTAGGATAAACTGTAACTGATTGATTATCAATACTCCACTCAAATTTGCCTTCTAAAATAAACATTATTTTTAAACCATGACTTTCTTTTAAAGGCATAGAGTTTGGTTGCACTTGTTGAATTTTCTTTCGAAAAAACTCAATCAAATGCGGAAATAGCAGAATCTCTGGCGATTTACCTTTATTTAATGAAAAAATGGTCATTAAAATTTAATTTTTCTCCCTAATGTCGGTAGCTTCCTTGAAAAAAGAGCGAATACCATGGAGAAATTGTTATAAAAAACCTTTATTTTTTGTAAAAATATTATAATTTTTTCAAGAAATTATTATAATATTCACCGCCGTAAAGATTTGGAAGTTTTTGCAACATTTGTTTCAGAGATTTGCCATCTTTAAATAAACTTATCATTTAACTCATGAGAAAACAAATCCTACTAATTATGCTGCTAATGTCTTTATCAGCAACGATTTATGCACAGAAAATTTCTGGAAAAGTATCCTCTGCCAAAGACGGAACTATCCTTCCTGGGGTATCGGTGCAGGTAAAGGGTACAAATACTGGTACAAATACTACGGCCGATGGCACTTTTAGTGTCAATGCTTCGTCTGAGGCTACTTTAATTTTTAGCTTTATTGGGTTCAAAAATCAAGAAATAAAAGTTGGTAATCAATCAATTATAAATATTTCGCTTGATGAAGACACCCAAAATCTGGAAGAAGTAGTCGTAACAGCTTTAGGTATCAAGAAAGAATCTAAAAAACTAGGTTATGCTACCACAACGGTCAACGCTGAGCAATTGACCGTCAATCGCTCTCCAAATTTTGTGAATGCTTTACAAGGAAAAATCGCAGGTGTAAATATCTCATCCATGGGAACTGGGCCTGCGGGTAGTTCAAAAATTCGTATTCGTGGTCAATCGTCTGTTTCTGGTCAAAATGGCCCCTTAATTGTAGTAAATGGAGTACCCATAGACAATACTAATTTTGGCACAAACCCAGGTAATGCCGCTGCCGATAACTCTATTGGTGTAAGAGGTGGTGGAAATACATCCGATGGTGGTGATGGTCTTTCAAGTATCAATCCTGATGATATTGAAAGTATGACTGTCCTTAAAGGTGCAACAGCTGCCGCTCTTTACGGTTCACGTGCCAAAGATGGTGTAATCATGATTACAACCAAAACCAAAGGTGAAGGCAAAGGAATAGGTATTACATATAACACAAACTTTACGACCGAAACCCCCTTGGATTTTACTGATTATCAATATGAGTATGGGCAAGGTGAAAATGGTGTTCGACCAACAACGCCAAATCCTACTTCAGGACAATGGTCATTCGGTGAAAAATTCCAACCAGGTATGACACAAGTATTGTTTGATAACGTAACTGTGCCTTATATTCCTGTTTACAATCGAGTTAGTAAATTCTTTAAGCCAGGTTCAAACTTAACGAATACTATTTCTTTGTCATCCGCAAACGAAAAGGGTGGTTTTAACCTTTCACTTGCCAATATGGATAATCAAGGGATTGTTTCTAACAATAAATTTAATAGAAAAACAGTAAATTTAGGTTTATCTTATGATTTATCTTCAAAACTAAGCATTACGAGCAATATCAATTATTCAAAAGAATATAACAAAAATCCGCCAAATATTGCTAACCAAGATAACTCGATTCCGACGGCGGTTTATAACATGGCAAACTCAATGCCTTTCGACCTCTTGGAAGCGAAGAAATTTAATGCTGCTGGTAATGAGTTTATTTATTCAAGATTTCAGAATCGTACAAACCCTTATTTTACATTATCTGAGCAATTCCAGAATATTCGTAGAGACCGAATCTTTGGAAACATTGCAGCAAAATATAAGATTTTGCCTTGGTTGTTGGTTCAAGCTCGTATGGGTCAAGATTATTGGTCTCGCGACCAAGATTTTAACAACTTCCCAACGGGCCAAGCTTCATTGGCAGGTGCTCCTGCGGGTTTTGTTAATGGAACTTATACACAAGAATCAAGAAGGTTTAGAGAAACCAATAACGATATTTTGATTTCGGCTACACAAAAATTTGGTGATTTTGGTATTGATGTAACCGCTGGAGGTAATCAGATGTACCGAAGATTTGATAATAACAGTGTTCAGGTACAAGATTTTGTAGTACGTGGTCTTTATACTGTTCAAAATGGTCGTGTAAAAGACCCGCAATACAGTTTGTCTGAAAGGTCTGTAAATTCAGTTTATGGTTCGGCTGATTTTTCATTTAAAAATTTCTTATACTTAAACACAACTGTAAGAAACGACTGGTTCTCTACACTTTCACCAGCCAATCGTAGTATTTTATATCCTTCAATTTCGGGAAGTTTTGTGTTTTCTCAGGCAATGAAATCTGCTCCAAGTTGGTTGAATTTTGGTAAAGTTAGAGTTGCTTACGCCCAAGTGGGTAGTGATACAGATGTTTCGCCTTATGCCAATAACCTATTTTATGGTATTAATAGTAACCTTTTTCCGACTCCTTCGGGGTTTTTGCAACCAGTTGGAGGTTCGTCAGGCACAACTACATTGCCTAATGCCAATCTAAAACCTATGCGTATTGACGAAAAAGAAATCGGTATCGAATTGAAAATGTTCAATAGTCGTGTTGGAATTGATGCAGCAATTTATCAAAAAATCACAAACGACCAAATCGTTGCCGCTCAAATCTCAGATGCCTCGGGCTTCCAAACGACCTTGATTAATAGTGGTAAAAGCCAAAATAATGGAGTTGAATTTTTAATAAACCTTGTGCCTATCAGAAGCAAAGATTTTCAATGGGATTTATCTTTCAACGGCTCATATAATATTACAAAAGTTTTAAGTTTATTAACTGATACCCCAGGTGAAAGAATTACCGTAGGAACACACGTTTTCAATGGTGAACTTCGTCAGGTAGTTGGTCAAGAAATGGGCCAAATTTATGGCTTTGGATTCAAGAGAGATGCGAATGGACAGCAGATTTTTGGTGCAAATGGCATTCCAATTCGTACTCCAGACTTGATTTCTTATGGTAGTGCATTGCCAAAATGGGTTGGCGGTATCAACAATGCTTTAAATTATAAGGGGATCAATCTTTCTTTCTTGATTGATTTCAAATTGGGCAATATGATGCTTTCGGGAACAAACTTTAATGCTTATCGTCATGGTCTTAATAAGGCAACTTTGGTAGGGCGTGAAGGTGGTGTTCTGGGAGTTGGTGTCAATGAAAAAGGAGAAACAAATACAGTGAAAGCACCGGTGCAAGACTATTGGTCGGTAGTAAGATCATTACAAATCATCGAACCAGTTGTTTATAATGGTGGTTTCTGGAAACTACGCCAAATTACCTTTGGATATGACTTTACTAAGTTTTTGCCTAAAAACTTCCCTGTAAAAGCAGTCAAATTGAGTGCCGTGGCAAATAATGTTTTGATGCTCAAAAAATGGGTTGAAAACATTGACCCTGAATCATTTGGTTATACTTCTGATAACCTCGTGGGCATGGAATCAACGGGTTTACCTACTACCCGAAGCATGGGTTTCAATTTGAATGTTAAATTTTAAGTGTGAATGATTTCATGCGTTTAAACAATAAATTTTGAAAATAAAATGAAAAAAGCAATAATATATATCTTCTCATTAACATTGATTTGTTTTGTTAGTAGCTGCGACAAAGGATTCGACGAACTCAATATTAATAAAACTGCGGCAACGTCTGTAAACCCAGTTTTTATCCTAAACAATGCAGCAATAAATGCTTCTGTGCCAGCACAAATAGTGCAATATGAAATGGGTATTGTACAACAAATGGTTTCACCAAACTCAGGAGTATTGACAGGTGCAAACTTCAACCAAGATAACCGTGATGCCACCTCTCCAACTTGGCAACGCTACTATCGTTCTGTAATCAGAAATACTGTTGAGGTTATCAATGCTACCAAAGCAAATGCTGCCAGAGCCAACCTTTATCAAATGGCTAGAATTTTACAAGCCTATTCTTTTATGATTTTGACCGATACTTATGGCGATATTCCTTACTCCGAAGCTGGTGCAGGATATATTTCACAAGTTATTTCGCCAAAGTATGATACTCAACAGGCTGTTTATGCAGGAATTATTAAAGAGTTAGGTGAAGCAACAACGGCATTAGACGTAACAAAAACCATAGAAACTGCCGATGTACTTTATGGTGGTGACGTAGCTAAATGGAAAAAATTTGGTAATTCGATACTCCTAAGAGCTGGTATGCGTTTAAGCAAAGTTGATGCCGCACAAGCACAACAAGTTGTAGCAAAAGCAATTGCCGGTGGTTTAATAACATCAAATGCCGATAATGCTTTTATTAAGCATGATGCCAATTATACAAATGGTATTGGACAAATGTTGAACTCGACCGAAGCAGCAAATTTTTATATGGGAGCTCCTTTTCTTGATTATCTTCAAAAAACTAATGACCCTCGTGTAAAATCTATTGCGGTACGTTATGTAGGTGCAGCTTCAGGACCTGAACAAACAGCAGCCAGAGCCTCAACCGACCCTACCGTACAAATCGGAATGCCATTTGGCTATGACAATAACTCTATCAGTGGCCCTTTCAAAGCTGCTGGCTTGAAAAGTTTTTACGACTACACGCAAGTTGATAGAACACGATTAGCAAAAAATACTGCACCAATGTTTTTTGTAACTTCTGCTCAAACGCAATTGCTTTTGGCAGAAGCCGCTCAAAGAGGCTGGACAACGGGTGCAGTTGCCGATTATTTTAATGCTGGTATAAAAGCACACATGGAGCAATTGGCCACTGTAGATGCCAATAGTGCAGTAGCAGTAGCAGCAATTGATACTTATTTAAAAGCAAATCCATTGGTAACAGCTACTGCTTTGGAACAAATAAATACACAATATTGGGTAGCATCATTTATGAACGGCCCAGAAGCATTTGCCAATTTCCGTAGAAGCGGTTTTCCTGTACTTAAACCAAACCCATTTCCTGGAAAAGGAATAAAAGGCACATTTATTCGCCGCTTAACTTATCCAAATTCAGAAATATCCGTCAATAGTACCAATGTCAAAGAAGCCATTTCAAGAATGGGTGCTGATGATTTAGATACAAAAGTCTGGTGGGATAAATAAAAAACTACCCTTAATTCATTAAAGAGCAATAAATTTGTAGGTAATTTTGTTCAAGAAAATATAATAAACAACTTTCTCCACTTTTTTAACTAAAAAGCGGAGAAAGTAAACATTAAACTGCCCTTCATGGGTTAAGGGTATGCAAATCGGAATAGTAGGTCTTGGTAAAATGGGCTATAATTTAGCTCTAAATTTGAAAAATAATAATTATGAAGTTATCGCACAAGATGTAAATGAAGCTTCCGTTGATAAGATAGGTGAAGAAGGCGGGATTTTGGGAGCTTATTCTTTAGAAAGCCTTTGTAGCAAACTTAAAGGCAGGAAAGTTGTCTGGCTGATGGTACCTTCAGGCGAAATCGTAGATGGTGTAATCGAAGAATTAACCGAATACTTAAAACCAAACGATATTATTATTGACGGTGGAAACTCAAATTTCAAAGATTCTGTAAGAAGATACAACACGCTAAAAGCTAAACAAATTGAGTTTCTCGATTGCGGAACAAGCGGCGGAACAAGCGGTGCTTTGAACGGAGCTTGCACCATGATTGGAGGCAATAAATCAACTTTTGAGTACGTAGAAAAAGTTTTCAAAGATATTTCTATCGAAAATGGTTATCTATACACTGGCGAATCTGGTAGTGGACATTTTGTAAAAATGGTACATAATGGCATCGAATATGGTATGATGCAAGCCATTGCCGAAGGTTTTGAGCTTTTCGAGAAATCGAATTATGACCTTGATTTTGAGGCAGTTGCAAGGCTTTTCAACAACGGCTCAGTAGTTCGTGGCTGGTTGATGGAATTGACCGAAAATGCCTTCAAAAAAGATGCAAAACTCGACGCAATAAAAGGAATCATGCACTCGTCGGGCGAAGGAAAATGGACACTTGAAACGGCTCTCGAAATGGGAGTTCCCACGCCAGTAATTGCACTCTCGCTCATGATGCGTTATCGCTCACAACAGACCGATACATTTTCAGGAAAAGTAGTTGCGGCACTAAGAAATGAATTTGGCGGACACGCAGTTGAAAAGAATGAGTCAGTTTTGAGCGAATAAATGATAGAATCTTTTTATTGCATTATTTAAAACCCTTAGTCCTACTCTATCATTACTATCATTCAAAATTGATTCATTCTCTCATTCATTCATTCAAAAATGTATTTCAATTGTATTTTACAGGACTTGACATAGGCACTACCAGCATAAAAGCAGTTGTTTTTGATATTTCAGGAAAAGTTCTAACACAAAAAAGCATTTCTTATGAAATGTTTCATCATCAGCCTAACTGGAGTGAGCAAAATCCCGACGAAATCTACGAGGCCGTTACAGAATGTTTGACTTTTCTGGGTAAACGCTCATTGCTCGAAACGCTGAGTATGTCAGCGGCTATGCATAGCATTATGGTAGTGGATATTTCAGGAAAACCTTTGACAAACCTAATAGTTTGGGCAGATAATCGTGCCATCGAGATTGGAAATAAGCTAAAAGCAAGCGATGAAGGCAACGAAATCTATCACCGCACAGGTACTCCTATTCATCCTTTTTCATTTCTCTGTAAAATATTGTGGTTGAAAGAAAACGAACCCCAAATCTTTGAAAAAGCCCATAAATTTATTGGCATTAAAGAATACATTTGGTACAAAATCTTTGGATATTACGAAATAGATGAATCACTTGCCTCAGCCACAGGGATGATGAATATACAAAATTTATGTTGGGATACCAAAGCCCTAGATTTGGTCGGAATTACGGAAGAAAAATTACCCAAAATAGTCTCCACGACATTTTCAAGAACAAAACAGGATAAAAAATACTTTATCGGTGGAGCCGACGGCCCTTTGGCCAATCTTGGCACAGGAGCAATTGGCAAAAATAAAATAGCTTTCACGATGGGCACAAGTGGAGCCCTTAGAATTTGTGTTGACGAATACTACACCGACCCACAAATGCGAACTTTCAATTATTTGCTAAGCTCCACCCAGCACGTTATTGGCGGAGCAACAAATAATGGTGCAATAGTGATACAGTGGTTGAAAGAGCAAATTCTTCAAACAAACGCATCGATTGAAGAATTAATAGATAAAGCTCAAAATACACCCTCAGGAGCAGAAAATCTATTGTTTTTACCTTACATTTTAGGAGAAAGAGCTCCCGTTTGGAATGCCAACGCTAAAGGTGTTTTTTTCGGACTAAGCATCAATCATACACAAGCACATCTGACTCGTGCCGTAATGGAAGGTCTGATTATGAATCTTTATTCGATCGGAAAAATATTGATGGAGAAGTTTCCAGTTGACGAAATCTGTGCCAGCGGTGGCTTTGCCAAAAGTGATTTTTGGTTACAACTCGTAGCTGATGTTTTTCAAAAAAAAGTAATTGTTACTAATAATGTTGAAGCCTCGGCTTGGGGAGCAGTACTTTTAGCTTTGAAAGCATTAGGCTTGGAGGCAAAAACTTCTAAAAAAAGTGGATTAAAAATATTTTTGCCCGATTCCACAAAAGCAGAACTTTACGATCAATTACATCAAAAATTTGAACATTTATACATAAAACTCCAAGATGAGTTCTGAAAAACTGTTCATCCCAATCAGAAATTAATTATTTAATAGTAAATTTCATTAAATAATGGCTCAGTTTTTTGTTGGAATCAAATAAATGATGCAAATTCATTCCTTAAAACTATTCATTTATTCTGACTATGAATCGCAAAGACTTTATCAAGCAAATATCATTTGCTACATTTCTTCTGGCTGATGGCAGTATTATCCCTGCATTTGCCGAAAACCTAAATTCCAAGAAATCAAAACTTCGTTTTGTAGTAGCCTCTGATGGTCATTTTGGACAACCCAAAACCGACTATAAAGCTTATTTCGAAACTTTCATCAAAAATGTAAATGCCCAACACCGTGAGCAAAAATTTGATTTTTGCGTATTCAATGGCGACATTATTCACGATGATATCAATTTCTTATCAACAGCAAAAAGCCACTTCGATGACCTCGAAATGCCTTACTTCGTTACACAAGGCAACCACGACCACGCCACGCCCGAGCAATGGGAGATGGTATGGGGCGTGCCAGTAAACTATGATTATGTCTTAGGAAATAACGCATTTTTGTTCGGAACAACTTCAAATGTTGAAGGAAAGTACCTTCCTCCAAATATTGATTGGTTTAAATCAAAACTCGAAGAGCATAAAAAGAAAAAAAATATCTTCATTTTCATCCATATCACGCCAGTAAAATGGACTGATAATGCCGTAGATAGCAAAGAGTTTCAAGAGTTATTGAAGCAACATAAAAATGTTCGTGCGATTTTCAACGGACATGACCACGACCAAGAAAATGTAAAAACCCATGAAGGAGTTCCTTATATGTTTGATTCTCACATTGGTGGAAATTGGGGAACAAACTACCGAGGCTATAGAATCGTAGAATTGCAGAAGGAAAACAAACTTCTTACCTACATCATGAATCCAACTACTAAAATTAACGAAGCAACCGTGTAATATTACCCATTTTATTCAACCTCATAAAAAACTAATGAATGAATTTTTAACTCGTCGAAATTTCTTAAAAATTACAGGAATAACGACCGCCATTGCAGCTTTTCCCGAAGTCAGTTTTGGTAAAAACGATGAAATCATCATCGGACATAACACGCATAAATACCGAGTAAAAGTTGGCTGGGGGATGTTGGATGCAGGAAAAAACCCTGTGAACGACTGCCACGAAATGGTCGAAGATGCCAAAGGACGCCTAATTATGCTTGGAAACGAAACAAAAAATAATATTTTGATTTATGACAAATCAGGAAAATTGCTCGAAACTTGGGGAACTACCTATATTGGAGGTCATGGACTTACGCTCGTGAATGAAGGTGGCGAACAATTTTTGTTGATTTGCGATACCGACCGCCATCAAGTTATTAAGACTGATTTGAAAGGTAAAGAGATTTTCAAGATAGAATATCCAAAAGAAACTGGCGTTTATGAACACCCTGCTCAGTTTAAACCAACCGAAAGTGCTGTAAATCCATCCAATGGAGACATTTTTGTAACTGATGGTTATGGTTTAAATTATGTCATGCAATATGATTCAAAGGGGAAATATATTCGTCATTGGGGCGGTGGTGGCGATGGTGTTGATAAATTTAAGTGTAATCACGGAGTAGTGGTTGATACTCGGAATAAACAAAACCCTACACTGATTGTAACTTCAAGAATCGAAAATTGCTGGAAACGCTACACCCTTGACGGTAAGTACATTTCAACGATTGCTTTGCCAGGAACATATATTTGTCGTCCCGTAATCAAAGGAGAAAATCTTTATGGTGCGGCATTCCGTTCAACCTCAGATTCTTATCCGAATTCTGGTTATATTACGATTTTAGATAAAAATGACCGAGTTGTTTCAACCCCAGGCGGAAGCGAGCCGATTTATCAAAACAACCAACTCCAAGAACAACGCAAGCAAGACCCATTCAAGGTTTTCTTGCATCCGCACGATGTGTGTATAGATAGCAACGACAATATTTATGTACCACAATGGGCTTCTCGTAAAACCTATCCGATTATGTTGGAGCGAGTTTAGGTTACAATCAATCTTTGAGTAAAGAACAAGTTAAATTAACCACGGAGTTTCAGAAAGTTTAGCACGGAGTTACACGGAGTATGCAAAAATCTCTGTGAAAGTCCGTGTTCAAACTCATTTTTTACTCCGTGGTAAAAAAATAAACCTAAATCCTGCACGCTAACTTCTTCAAATACCACAAACGAACAAAATTTGTGGTAAATTTGTATTTTAATACAGACAAAAGTAGCCTAAAACTGTTAATCTACTTATTGGCTTACAAATACTTGATTTACCACAAATTTTCATGCTTTACCCCCAAAATATAGAACAAAAGTTAGGTTTCGATAAAATCCGTGAACATATCTCTGAGCAGTGTGTAAGTTCGCTCGGGAGAGCTTTTGTCGAAAAAATTCGTTTTTCTGATGATTTCAAGATAATCGACCGTTTGCATCGCCAAGCGGCCGAGTTTAAGTTGATTCTACAAACCGAGTCTGATTTTCCGCAACAAAATTATATTGATGTCAGCGAAGCCCTTTCAAGAGCCGCCATCGAAGGTGCTTTTGTGAGCGAAGACCAGTTTTATGAAATAAAACTCTCGCTACGCACAATTCAGCAAATCATTCATTTCTTTAAATTTAAAGAAGATAATACTGGAAAGCAACCCACATATTCTGAACTTAAAACGCTCGTTACCAATTCATTGCCAGTTTTGGCAGATGGGAAAAGTAGTGTAGATGGCTGGGCAACAGTGATTTCTCAAATTGATAAAATCATTGATGAACGAGGAAAAGTACGTGACAACGCTTCACCTGAATTGATGGATATTCGCCGTCGTTTGATTTCGGAAGCAAGCGATTTGCGTAAAACGCTGGAACGCATTCTTAAAACTGTCCGAAATAGTGGTTGGATTGGGGATGAAATGTCTTTAACTGTACGTGATGGTCGCATGGTGATTCCGATTTTGTCGGAACATAAACGCAAACTCAAAGGCTTTGTGCATGACGAATCTGCAACTGGACAAATGGCATTCATAGAACCAGCTGAAGTATTGGAAGCCAACAATGAAATCAGAGAATTGGAAGCCCGTGAACGTAGAGAAATCGTGAAGATTTTAGAGCGTTTGACAGATTTCATTCGCCCTCACGTACCTGCTTTGCGTAAGGCATATCTTTTTCTCGGAATCATAGATTTTATTGGTGCAAAAGCCAAATTTGCTTTAGAAATTGATGGAACCGCCCCATTTTTGGTCGAAAATCAAGACCTTGAATGGTATAGAGCCAAACACCCGCTTTTGCATTTATCGTTCAAAAAACAAGGCAAAAACGTTGTTCCACTTACTATAAAACTAGATAAAGATAACCGGATTGTACTAGTTTCTGGCCCTAATGCTGGCGGAAAATCGGTCATGCTCAAAACCATCGGTTTAGTGCAGTACATGGCTCAATGTGGCTTGCTTGTTCCTGTTTCTCCCGATTCAAAAGTTGGCGTTTTTAAGAATATTTTTATCGATATTGGTGATGAACAAAGCATCGAAAATGACCTAAGTACTTATAGTTCGCATCTTACGAACATGAAGCATTTTGTCAATTTTGCGAGCAAATTTACTTTATTTCTCATCGATGAGTTTGGTACTGGTACAGAACCAACTTTAGGTGGAGCAATTGCTGAGTCGATTTTAGAGCAATTACTGAAATCAAACGCTCATGGCGTAATCAACACACACTATACGAATCTTAAAGTTTTTGCCGATAAACACGATGGTACGGTAAACGGTGCGATGAAATTTGATGCCGAACTTTTAGAGCCACTTTATGCCCTCGAAATCGGGAAACCTGGCAGTTCATTTGCTTTGGAAGTTGCTCAAAAAATTGGTTTATCAAAACAAATAGTTGAGAATGCAAAGCGAAAATTGGGTACGCAACAAATTGACTTTGAGAAATTGATTAAAGAATTAGAAATTGAGCGAAAGGTTTTCTCAGAAAAAAACAAAGAATTTATTGAGAAAAATCAGAAACTCACCACTACTCTTGAACAATATACTGGTTTAAAAAGCTTTTTGGAGATTGAGAAAAAGAAGATTCTGAATGAAGCCAAAACTCAAGCCAAAGAGTTGCTCAAAGAAGCTAATCGCAAAATAGAAAATACGATTCGTGAAATAAAAGAAGGAAAAGCCGAAAAAGATGCCACAAAATTGCTTCGTCAAGCATTGCAAATTTTTGAAGAAAAAGAACTGAAACTTCAAAAAGTAGAAGAAACAAAAGCTCCTCCAGGCGATGAATGGGAAGCGGGCAGCGGAGACATTGGAGTGAACGATTACGTCAAAATTAAAGGACAGCCAACAATTGGGCAAGTTTTGGCAATCAAAGGAAAAGATATTGAAGTGGCTATTGGTGAACTAAAAACCAATATCAAAATCAGTCGGTTGGAGAAAATGAGTAAAAAAGAGTACAAAGAAGCCACAAAAGAAAGTCCAAAAGCCAAAGTTTCGGGCATTGATATGAACGAAAAAATGGTCAACTTTAGTTTTAATGTTGATTTGAGAGGAAAACGCAGCGAAGAGGCCCTCGGCGAAGTTGATACATTGATGAACGATGCAATTATGCTTGGCTATCCCGAATTAAGAATTGTGCATGGCAAAGGCGATGGTATTTTACGCACCCTCATTCGACAACATTTAAGAGGATATAAGCAAGTTTCAAGTACTTCTGACGAACACGCCGACCGTGGCGGGCAGGGCGTTACGATTGTGAAGATGAAATGATTTGTGGGGCGAATCGAGCGACGTCGGCATTCTGTTCGCCTTACCCCTACTTTATCCGAATATAATTTATCTCGGCTTTTACATTTTCTAGAATCTTTTCGGTTCGTTCGGGACGGGCATCTGAAATAAAAACCTGCCCGAAAGTCTGATTATCAATACTTTCTATTAATTTTTGAATCCTGCGGTCGTCAAGTTTATCAAAAATATCATCCAACAGTAAAATAGGTTTTACTTCTCTCAACTCCTCAAACATCTCAAACTGTGCCAATCTGAGAGCCATTACAAACGATTTTTGTTGCCCCTGCGAACCAAATTTTTTGACTGGATAACGGTCGATTTCAAAAACATAATCATCTTTATGAATACCTTTCGTGGTGCGTTGAGCTTTTACATCTGATTGTCGATTCAAACGAAATTCTTTCACAAAATCTCCACTTGCCACTTCCGACTCATATATAATTTCTACATCTTCACGCCCATCACCTAAAATTTGATAGTGTTTTCTAAAAATTGGAAGGAATTTTTCGATAAAATTTTTACGTTGTTCAAAAATCCTGATTGCGAGTTTCACCAACGGGTCAGAATAAGTATCAAGTAAATCTTGGTCGAGGAAATTTCGCTCAAAGAAAATTTTCAGTAAACTATTCCGTTGGTCTAAAAGCTTATTATAATGCTGATAATCAGTCAAGTAATCATTATCCATCTGCGAAAGTACGCCATCAAAAAAACGACGACGGCCTTCGCTCCCATTCTTTATTAATTCTGTATCGTCGGGGGCAATCAAAACCACTGGAAATTGCCCGATGTGGTCGGCAAGGCGTTCATAAGGCTTTTTGTCGTGCATTAAAACCTTTCTTTGCCCACGCTGAATCGAACAAGTAATTTGATGTTTTTTTTCAGCTTTCATAAAAACCCCATCAATCATCATCACATCAGCGTCGTGGTTAATATTAAGAGCATCTTGACTATGAATAGCACTTTTACTCAAAGCCAAAAAATAAACAGCATCAAGCAAATTGGTCTTACCGCTGCCATTTTCGCCCACAATACAATTTACCTGACTCGAAAACGTAAAGTTTGCTTCTTCGTAATTTTTGAAGTTTGAAAGATATAATTTATCTAAAAACATTATGAGCGATTTTGACAACTGCGAAATCGGACTGCCGAATCATCGAACTGCCAAAACAGTTGTCTTATAAATTAGTTCGAAATTTAGTCATTTTTCACTAAAGTTTAGTTTATTTGCAATCATAATACTTCATAACCTGTTAAATCTTCAGATGAATAAAAACTCGCTTCTTTATTTTATTGCTGCCGTTGCGGCAACTGGT
>CAMAQF010000044.1 GCA_945860265.1 Emticicia agri
ATAACGATTCATTCACGTACGAGGCTGCTCAACAAGCCTTGGTTGCATTTGCTAATGAGCGAGATAATGAGACTTTGAAAGTAATGCTCAAGCGTGAGTTTGTGTTGGAAGGTACAACCTTAAAGTTGCAATTGGATAATCAGATTCAGATGGAAACGTTGGTACAATTGAAGCAAGATTTGGCTACTTTTCTACGTCAAAGTTTGAGAAATGCTTCGATACAAATTGCCTCTGAAATTGTGGAATCTACTTCTGAACGCCGACCTTATACTGCACAAGAAAAATTTGAATATTTGGCAAATAAAAACCCTGCTTTGTTAGAATTGAGAGATAAATTGGGCCTGGAGTTGGTGTTTTAATCGAATTGACAAATCTGCAAATCTTCGCACCGCAAATTTGTCAATTCTGCAAGGATTAAAAAGTAATCTTTAAAATCATTTTTTGTGCCCCACGTTTTACTTCGGCATCAATTGTTTGTCCTTTTTCAAATTTACCAAGTGCTTTCATGTATTCTTGCACATCGGTAGTTAAGTTTTCTCCGAGTTTCATAATTACGTCACCCGCTTGGATTCCTGCTATTTCGGCTGGGCGACCTTTGCTTACTCCGTCAATTCTAACCCCACCTTTATCATAAGCATAGTCAGGAATTATACCCATAGTAACCTTAAAATTACTTCGTGCATTTCCAGCGTGTGGATTGTTTGCTACTTGTATAAAATCAAGCTTCGGAGCTACTTCTATTTTCTCAATAATGCTTTTTGCTAAGCCTAAAACCTTTACTTCTCCTTCCGCATTAATCAAGTTTGCATCATCGCTTGGTTTGTGGTACTCTTGGTGAGCTCCTGTAAAGAAAAATAAGACAGGAAGGTTTTTGAGATAAAATGAAGTGTGGTCAGATGGACCTACTCCTGCTGAATCAACATTGTATTTAACTCCTTGATTAATAGCCAATTGTGGAATATTCTTCCCCCAAAAGCTACTCGTTCCCCAACCGCCAATCGTTAAGCCTTTATCATCACGATAACGACCAATCATGTCCATATTTACCATACAATTGACTGATTTTAAATCGATTGTAGCATTATCAGCATAATATTTTGAACCGATTAAGCCCAACTCTTCCCCAGAAAAACCAATAAATAAGAAATTATGTTTTTCTTTAATTTTGTTTTTTGCATAAAACTTTGCGATTTCTATCAGACCAGCCGTTCCCGAAGCATTATCGTCTGCCCCATTATGAATGTTTCCAAGCGAATTTGCTTCCAGCGAACTACCTTGTTCGCCTTTGCCGAGGTGGTCGTAATGGGCTCCAATTACGATGGTTTTATCTGAGCCATTATCCAAAAATCCGACTACATTGGTAGCTTGTACGTAACTAATATTGGGTGGTAAACCTTTTTTAGCAGGAAATTCTTGCAGATAAGTTCCTTTATCGCCGTAAGGTTTTAGTCCGATTTTTTTGAATTGTTTTTCTATATATTTTGCTGCGGCTTTACCTCCTTCTGTGCCAGTTCCACGGCCTTCGAGTTTATCAGATGCTAAGTAATCAATGTGTTTTTTAACGCTATTGGGTGTTTGAGCAGAAAGACAAGACCCACCCGCACCCGATGGAGGAGCTGTTAGAGCTGCAATCATAATAAATGATAGAAATATTTTTTTCATTGATTGAAATTTTGTTGATAAACTGAAAATCAAATATACTCAGAAATTAGTTCTGATAATAAAATCTAAAAATTCTTTTCTTAAACTCCGCTTTTGCCTAAATTGTAAAAAAACAATAATCACCATAATGAAAAAACTAATTTTACCCGTAGCATGTTTATTTTCGCTTGGTTTGGGAGCATTCATCACAAAAGTTGTCGAAAATCCGCCTTTAACAGTTGAAGTAATCAATCAAGCAGAAAAAATCTTAGGACTTGATTTTACCGATGCCGAAGCTGATTCTATGCTTAATGATTTGCGAGATAATCAAAAAGATTTTGAAGCCATGCGAAAAGTGCCGCTTGATAATAGCGTTTCACCGGCTTTGTATTTCAATCCGCTTCCTTTGGGTTTTGAGTTTGAAAAAATCTTTTTTCCTTTTAAGGCTTCAAAAATTTCGGCTGTCAAATTGCCTGCAAATCGTGAGGATTTGGCTTTTTATTCAGTGCGTGAATTGGGTGAATTACTTAAAACCAAGCAGATTACTTCTGTTGAATTGACAAAGTTTTTTCTGGAAAGACTAAAAAAATACGATAGTCAACTGCATTGTGTGGTTACGATTACAGAAGATTTAGCTTTAAAACAAGCTGCACAAGCCGATGCTGAGATGAAATTAGGTAAATATCGAGGCTTTCTTCATGGAATTCCATTTGGTGCAAAAGATTTATTGGCTGTAAAAGGTTATAAAACATCTTGGGGTTCGGTTCCTTACAAAGATCAAATGATTGATAAAGATGCTGTCGTTATTCAGCGTTTGGAACAAGCAGGAGCAGTTCTTTGTGCCAAATTGACCTTGGGTGAACTTGCAATGGGTGATGTTTGGTTTGGCGGGAAAACTTTAAATCCGTGGGACTTGAAACGTGGTTCGAGTGGCTCATCGGCGGGTTCGGCTTCTTCAGTTTCGGCTGGCCTTTTGCCTTTCGCTATCGGTAGTGAAACGCTCGGTTCGATTGTGTCGCCTTCGACTGAATGCGGAACTACGGGCTTGCGTCCAACCTTTGGGCGAGTACCTCGCACAGGTGCAATGGCTTTGAGCTGGAGTATGGATAAATTGGGGCCGATTTGCCGCACCGTTGAAGATTGTGCAATTGTTTTGAATACGATTCAAGGAGTTGATAATCAGGATTTTACTTGTATGAAAGCTCCCTTTAATTATGATGGAACGCAAGGGATAAAAGGTATGAAAATTGCTTATGTAAAAAGTGATTTTGATAGAAAATCTCCTAATAAAACGACTGATTCGCTTACTTTAGTTACTCTCAAAAAACTTGGTGTAGAGTTAATTCCGATTGAGTTGCCAACTTTGCCATCTAATGAAATTAGCTTTTTGTTGGGTGTAGAAGCTGCCGCTGCTTTTGATGATTTGACTCGCTCGGGAAAGGATGATTTAATGGTTAGACAAGGTAAAAGTGCTTGGCCAAATGCTTTTCGTTCGGCTCGATTTGTGCCTGCTGTTGAATATTTACAAGCCAATCGCCATCGTACTTTGCTGATTCAAGAATTAGATAAAACGCTGAAAGGATTTGATGTGTATATTACGCCATCATTTAGTAAAAATTTGACTATGACCAACCTTACTGGTCATCCATGTGTGGTTTTGCCTAATGGTTTTCGCTCGGAAGGCCGCCCTTTAAGTATTACTTTTATGGGTAAATTATTTGGTGAAGCAAAGCTTTTACAAGTGGCAAAAGCCTACCAAGATGCGACTGATTTTCATAAAAAGCATCCAAAATTATAGAATGATTCTTCGAATTATCCGCTGGATTTATATAAAATCTGTGGTACATCTCAAAGATGTGCCACAGATAATCTAAATATGAATGACTTATTTTATGCAATTTATAAAATAGCTCTACCGAAAAAAAGGCAATAATCTATCAGTAATTTCTTCTGGACAAGTCGTAATTTTATTATTTAATGTTTTTACAAAAACCAATGTAGTTTCACCAGTGTGTAAAAGCGTTTGTTGCTCATCATATATTTCGTAGTGAAATACAATTCTTACCTTAGGTAATGCCTTGATAATCACTCGAATTGTTACTAAATCATCATATTTGGCAGGCGAAATAAAGCGAGATTTGTTTTCATAAACTGGCATAATGATGCCTGTTTCTTCTAAATCTCGGTAACGTAGACCCAACGAACGCAAGGCTTCAACACGACCAATTTCGTAAAGTTTAGCGTAATTTCCATAATACATATAGCCCATTTGGTCAATATCGGCGTAGCGGATTCGGTAGTCGTAGTCGAATGAATACATTTATTTTAATTGAAAATGAATAATGTACAATTGAGAATGTTTGTGGATAATGTTTAATTAAGAATCTCCAATTTTACTAAGCCTTCTTCGTTTCTAACTATCTGTAAATCAATGTCTTGCAGATAATTGTTGAGTAAATCAAAAAGAGATTCTGTGCCAAAAATGCATTTTTCAAAATACCAATCGAGTGATTCTTTGGCCACTTCCCCACAAATATCTTTATAATCTTGCAATGTATAGCCTTTCAATGGTGTGCCATATTCAGATTTTCCGAAGCGTTGCCACATCAAAGCCATTACATTATCAATTGAGCAGGTTTTGACCGAAATTCGTTGAATATGCAAATCCAAAATCTGAGCGGCGATTGCTCCTTTATGATACACCGAAACTTTGCGGTCAGGAATACTTTGGGTATAGCCATCGAGCCATAAATCCCATGAAGATTCAATGAGCGATTGAGAGGCATGGTCAGCTTGGTCGAAATGACGTTTGTAATACGCTTCCAATTCTTTAAAATATTGATTTTTATCGAAAACCCCCGAACGATAAAGCATCAAATCTCCGTAGTAAGTCGTTACTCCCTCGGCAACGAAGCAGGTTGAGAAATAATTTTCTTTTGTATAATCGTAAGGAAGTAGCTCAACCGGGCGAAGTTTACAAATATTCCAAGCATGGAAAAGTTCGTGTGAAGCTAAGCCGAGTAAATCAATGTAAAGTTCTGCTGGCGGCGAGCTGCAAAAATCTTCACTATCTGGCCCCAAAACTTGCATTGTAGAGCTGCGGTGCTCAACACCATGATAATAAGGTATTGGTAAAATCCAAGTAATAAAGTGATAAGATTTTTCAGGAAATTCACCAAATAGTTTGATTTGTTCTTCAGTAAATTTCTTAAAATCGGTTTTTATTTGGTGCAAATATTCCCTTGAAAGGCGGTTTGCCGCCCCAGTCCCCTCAAACCAAATATTAAATTTTACTTTTCCGACTTCGTAAAAATCATGTTTTAGATTTGAACTGACAATGAAAGGAGAATCTGCCAAATGATAGAAATCATTAAACGGAATATTTACTTTTTCGTTATCAAGTTTTTGATGGTCATTCAAGCCTGCAATTTCTTGATTATCAGTTTTGTATAATTCTAAGGTGCAAGGCTCATTGATGTAGCCTTCAGCATAAATACAAAGGTTTACTGGGTTTACGTATAGAATATTTTCATCGACAAAACTACTTCCTGCATTGATTACTTTGGCATAATAATTATATTTAGCCACAATGCGAGTGGCTCCGTTAGTTTGTACTTTCCAGCGGTCTTTCGTAATTTTTGATGCTTTTAGTTTTTGGTTATTTTCGTCAAAAACTTCAAAACTTTGAATATTTTTGGCAAAATTTTGTAATTCATAACGTCCAGGTCGCCAAGTGGGCAATTGTAGTTCGACTACTTGAGAGCTAAACTTTTCTATGCTACATTCGACGTCAATGAAGTGAGATGCTTTGTTTTTTGAATATATTTTGTATTTCATATAGTTTTTTTCTTTAGGATTTTGTGGTTTTAAAAAATAGTAGTACTTTTGTACTCTCGAATTTAGCATTCAAAGAACAAAAATAATAAAAATATAATGAAAAGGACATTCCAACCATCAAATAGAAAGCGTCGTAACAAACACGGATTCCGTGAGCGTATGGAAACAGCTAACGGAAGAAGAATAATTTCTGCACGTCGTGCCAGAGGTAGAAAGAGATTATCTGTTTCTGATGAGAAAAAGCATAAATAACATTTTCTCTTAAAATAGAAATTTTATCAAAACTATTTGATAATAAATATATTTGAGCCGCCTTTTAGGGGGCTTTTTTTATTGGGGAATTCGGTTTTACTTCATATAATTAATTTTTGGCGAACATTTATGATCGCACTACATGAAGCAAACATTAAAAAAGGACGAGCGTCTTTGTAGTGTGAAGGTTATAGAAGGCCTTTTTGACAGAAAAAATTCTGCCAATGAAGGAGTATTTTCATACCCGATGCGTGTGGTTTTTCAGCCTCAAATTTATTCAGAAACTAATTCAGCCATTGCTAATCTAAAGGTTACCCAAGTTTTATTTTCAGTGCCGAAGCGTCAGTTTAAGCACGCCGTTGACCGCAATCTTATTCGCCGCCGTATGAAAGAAGCCTATCGTCTGCATAAACAGCTGCTCATAGGAAATTATAGCATCGCTTTTATTTATATAGGAAAAGGTATCGAAGATTATAAAGTTATCGAAAAAGGCATGAAAAGTGCTTTGAAGAAGGTGTTTAGTACAAAATGATTAAAAACTCTCTCACATTTTTATTTCTTCCCAACCTTTATTATAAAAATAGGATCATTTAATAAAGTTTTAAAATTAATAGCTAATTATTCAAAATTAAACAATATTGATATTTGTTTTAAACAGCAGCTATACCGTTTATATAATTGCCAATTATTTACCTAAATAGGTAGAGTTTATGAAATTGATATATTTGTATTTCATTCTTACTTTAATAGGATGTACTGCCGAAGGTGTAAGACCTTTGGGGATTGTGGAAGGTAAAGTAAATATTGACCCCCTTTGTGGATATACTATAGACCCTAATAGCGATAATCCATGCAGATTAACCAATGAAGAATTGGATAGGATTTATGGTGATTATACTGTTTTAATAAGTAGTGAAAAAAGTCATATTACCCCCTTAAGAAAAAAACTGGACCGGACTGGAGTTTTTTTATTTGAGGTAGAAGAGGGTCCTTATAAAGTATATTTAGAGTCTGCCATAAAAAATGCACTGGCTTTAAGTGTAAAAACAAATATTGAGAAAAACGTGAAGGTTTCAAATCAACAACGAGTATTTGTCGAATTAAATGTCAATGCTGGACGACCTTAGAAATACAAGAACGAATATTAATTATAGGGCTGTTGATTTTGGAGTAACAGACTTTTTTTGTTCCATTTTATGTATAAAATATTTTTTAATGATTGTTTGATAAGAATATTGTTTAAAATTTAGGATTATTGGTAATTTTATAATCTAAAACTAAATAAACTCGTTAAAGTAAATAAACGGATTTTAATTAAACCATTATCTTTTATTCAATACTATTGAACTATGTTAATAATTGTACATGGACGGCAATATTGGCTATTTCTTTTACTGTTTACTTTTAATAATGTTTTTGCTCAGAAGACAATTTATGAAATCATTAATCGAAATGATTTAAGTTTTACAGAGATCCAAAATTTGGCCGATTTGTTTATCGCCAACGAGACCGATACCACTCAGCAAAAGAAAGACCAAAAGCATTATGAAAGATGGAAATTTGAGCAAAAATTCCATTTAGATGAAAAAGGCTACCGAATATCGGCTCTGGTTGAGCAAGAAGCTTTCAAGAAAGCCGCTCATATTTCTCCGCTTTCATCATCGGCTGCATGGGTAGAACTCGGCCCTAAAAGTTTTACTTATACTTCGGGCTGGAATCCGGGTATAGGACGAGTTACGAGTGTGGCTGTAAATCCGAGTGATACAAATATTATTTATATTTCTTCGCCAGGTGGTGGTATTTGGAAGACTACGAATGGAGGTACATCATGGACTCCGCTCGTCGACAATAACAGTACTTACATGAATGTTTTTAATCTTGCTATTGCTCCTTCTAATACAAATACAATCTATGCAGCAGCTACTGGTTTAGGAGTTATTAAATCTACAGATGCGGGTATTACTTGGACAACAATGGCTGCTAGTAATATTTCAACTAGAAAAATAATGGTTCATCCAACCAATAGCAATAAAATATATGCAACTTCCAGTTTAGGAATTCATGAATCTTCAAATGGTGGCACAAGTTGGACTCTAAGACTGTCTGGGGTTTCAGTCGAAGATATTGAATTTAAACCAAACGACCCAAACATAATGTATTCCTCAGGAAATTCGGCTTCGGCTACAACAATTCATCGCTCAACTGATGGCGGTACAACTTGGAACGCTATTACTTCAGGCATTACCGATTTAGGACGTACGCTATTAGGCGTAAGCCCAAATAATGCCAATGTAGTTTATGCCGTACAAGCCAGTGGAAGTCAGTTTGGGCGATTGTATAAAAGTACAGATGCGGGACTAACCTTTACTACTACTGTCATCGGAAATGTGGCGGCAAGGACTAATTATTTTGGATATACAAGCACAACGGCTGGCGGACAAGCTACTTATGATATGGCAATTGCGGTAAATCCATCAAATGTAAATGATTTGTCTATCGCAGGAATTATTGTTTGGCGAAGCACCAACGGCGGAATTTCCTTTATTCAACAAACTGTTTGGTCTTACCCAAATACAGTAGGTTATAATCACGCTGATGTTCATGCCTTAGAATATGTGGGTACTACGCTTTATTCGGGAAGTGATGGAGGAATTTATAAAACATCTTATACTGCCCAAAACACTTGGACAGACATATCTACGGGTCTTGGAATCAGACAATTGTATCGGATTGCTTCGAGTATTACCAATGCCAATGTAATGGCAGGCGGAGCTCAGGATAACGGAACTGTGGCACGACAATCAGGAGGGAATTTTGTAGATTGGCTCGGTGCCGATGGAATGGATGTTATCATTGACCCCACTAATCATCTACGAATGATAGGCACTTCGCAAAATGGGAATATTTACAGAACCACTAATGGAGGTAGTTCATATACTGGTTTATCAAGGCCAACTGCAGGCAACTGGATTACCCCTTTGGCATGGCATCCAACGAGTTCAACGACCGCCTATGGTGGCTGGAATGCTGTTTACAAAACAATTAATTCAGGTACAAATTGGACGGCGATTTCACCCGTAACGGGGAATTTAAATGAATTAGCTGTTGCCCCATCAAATGACCAATATATTTATGCCTCTCTCGGAACAACCTTGCACCGAACTGCAAATGGTGGTACAACTTGGTCAACTTATACTGCACCAGCCACTATTACTGATATTGCTGTAAAGTACAATGACCCTACCCGAGTCTGGATAACCACAACATCGAGTTCTCAACCTGTCTTGCTTTCGACGAATGCAGGAGCTACTTTTACTACTATTTCGGCTGGCTTACCTTCTATTTCGGGGAGAAGTATTGTTGTAGATGATTTCACAACTGAAGGTATCTATGTTGGTATGAATATTGGCGTTTATTACAGAAATTTAGCAAATCCTACATGGACTTTGTTCGGAACGGGTTTGCCTCAAGTGGCAGTTAATGAAGTAGAACTTTCAAAAATTGGTGGAAAACTAAGAGTTGGTACTTATGGAAGAGGTTTTTGGGAAATCGAGACTCCAAGTTGTAGCCTGACTTTAGTTTACGGAAATATTTCGCAAGCTGCAGGAACTTATTCAGCCAGTGAAACCATAACGAGTCAGGCAAATATTACTACTCCCACCAATTATTATGCAGGAAAAAGCATTTCGCTTAATCCGCCATTTAGTGCAGGGCCAAGCGAAGTTTTTTTAGCAAAAATACAGGGTTGTAATTAAGTTTGAAGCCTTAATTTTACTCTAATCTCACCAAGTTTTTCACCGTAAGAAGTAAACCATTCAATATTGCATCACCCTTCAATTAAGCTGATAGGTGGGAAGTTTTTTATAAGTCGTATGAAAGAAGCTTATCGCCAACATAAATAACTAATTATAGGAAACTTCAATATTGCATTTGTATTCTGGTAAAGAAATCGAAGATTATAAAGCTATTGAGAAAGGTTTGAAAGGTGCTATCAAGAAAGTACTAACCGCAAATTAAAATTGATTTACTACTACTTAGAAAGCCAATAGAGTTCTTATCTTTGGTAGAAATAAACCCCAAAAACACATATATTTATGAAAACACTTCTCTTTATGGGTATTTGTCTGGCTATCCCTCAGATTTTATTTGCTCAAGTTGAGAATGAAGATTTTCCTGAAGAGCGAATGAGGCATGAAACAAATATTACAATCGATCCCGCCTTAGGTCGTGTTCCGTTTGAAAGACTTGTTCAAGAACGTGAAAAATTACATAAGGGACTGCAAGATAAAACTATAAAAACTGCTATTGTAGGTTTAAATTGGTACGAACGTGGGCCAAATAATATTGGTGGTCGAACGAGAGCATTGATGTTTGATCCCAATGATGCTACTAAAAAAAGAGTTTTTGCGGGGGGGGTTGGTGGAGGATTATGGTACAACAATGATATTACTTCGTCAATCAGTTCATGGACAAAAATTGATGATTTTTGGGCAAATATTGCGGTAAGTAGTATTGCTTATGACCCCTCGAATACGCAAATTATTTATGTGGGTACTGGCGAAGGATGGTCGAGTTCTGATGCACTTCAAGGTGCGGGTATTTATAAAACATCTAATGGTGGTACTACTTGGAATTTAATATCTTCCACAACAGGCATTGCAACTTATGCCAATAACTTTAAATATACCCAAAAAATTGTTGTAAATAGCCTCGGAGAAGTCTTTGCAGGAACTCAAACGGGTGTTTTAAAATCAACTGATGGTGGGGCAAATTGGAGTGTGTCGCAGGCTGGCACTAATTTCGTATCTGATTTAGAAATTGGGACTGATGGAGTTATTTATGCAGCCTTTGGAAGAGGATCTGCTTCTGGTAGAATCTATAAGTCAACAGATAGAGGGGTAAGCTGGACTGATATAAGTCCCGATAATTTACAGCAGAGAATAGAGATTGCCTTAGCTCCTTCAACGAGTGGTATATCTCAAGTGGTTTATGCGATGGCAGATGCAAACCCAAGTGCTGATTCGCCCGCATGGATAAAGAAATCAACGGATGCAGGCATAAATTGGGCAAATGTAACTAATACATCAATTTTGGGTTCGCAGGGGTGGTATGACATGATTTTGGCGGTACATCCTACAAACCCTAATTTGGTTATTGCGGGCGGTAACGTAATAGGAAGAACAATAGATGGTGGTGTAACATGGACGCTACAAAGCTATTGGACTCCACATCCTGACCAACACGCTATTGTGTTTAGGCAAAATGGGGATACTTATAACGAAGTGATTATTGGTAATGATGGTGGAGTTGTATATTCAGCCGATTATGGTAATGCTATAGATGCTTCTCCTTCGTTTTCTGAACGTAATACTGGTTATAATGTTACACAGTTTTACGGAATTTCGATGAAGAACATATCTGGTGATGGATATATTGTAGGGGGAACGCAAGATAATAATACGCTGAGAATAACTTCTGCCGAAAATGTAATAGGTGATGGCACTAATGTAAATGGAGGTGATGGAATCGCTTCTTTTGTTGACCAAGATGACCCCACAATTGCACTTGTTTCGGCTCAATATGGCAATTATAGAAAGATGAATACTACAACAAGTGCCTTGACGAGTTTAGGTATAACCAGTAGTCAATTTATTACAACTGCTGATTATGATAGTCAGAATAATATATTTTATTCAGACAATACGAATGGGACATCTATCTGGAAAGTTAGAAGTATTAACGGAACACCCGTTGCTACCTTTTATTCTACTGGTGTTCCTGCTGGAACATCGTTTATTCGTGTGGGGCTTACTGCTCATACTATTTTTGTTGGAACAGGAAGGGCCGTTTCACGGTTTAGCAGTGGTGGTAATATTTATAAAATTACTAATTTCGGTGAAGCAGGGCAAACGACAACTCTTATAGGAACATTTAATATTGGTTCTATTTCTTCTATTTCGGTTGGTGCTACCGAAAATGAGTTATTAGTGACACAATCAAATTATGGTATAAAATCAGTTTATTATACTAATGATGGAGGTGCAACTTGGGTAAGTAAAGATGAGTCAGCTTATGGTTTGCCCGATGTGCCTATTCGATACGGGATTTTCAACCCACAAGATAGAAAACAAGTGCTTTTAGCAACAGAATTGGGAGTTTGGTCATCGACTGATATAACAGCAGCAAATCCAGGTTGGGGTGTAACTAATACTGGCTTAGCCAATGTGAGTTGTCATCAATTATATTACCGCTCTGCCGATAACACAGTGGCAGTTGCTACACACGGTCGAGGAATTTTTACTACTAAATTGACATCATGCCCAACAAATGTAGTTAAAACAGGTAATATGTCGGGAACTGAGACCGTTTTGTCAGGTACCTATATTAATGGTAAGACGACAAATGTTATTCAGGCCGGAGCGAATACAACCTATAGTGCAAAAAATTATGTACTGCTCGAACCTAAGTTTGAAACTCAGAGTGGAGCTATTTTTAAAGCTTTGATCGGCGGATGTAATTAGAGTCTTTCTAAATATAATAATGATTCCAACCTATTTATAGTTATTGGAATCATTATTGTTTATAATAAAATTTTTAAAATAATTACTAAAATGAAAAATATTATGACATTTTTAGTTGCATTTTTGTTTTTATTTGGTTGCGAAAACGTTCCCATCGATGCAGGGATAGTGGAAGGCAAAGTGACGATTGGGCCACTTTGTGGAAATATTCCAGCAATGACGTCTGGTACAAATCCATGTGGATTTACTGATGAGCAAATGAATCAAGTTTATTCAAAATATAAGGTTGCAATTTATAGCGTAAACAGCCCAAAGGTTGTATTAAAAGAGGTGGTTTTGAATAGAACAGGTACTTTTTCTTTTGAAGTCCCAACAGGGGGGTATTCGGTTGAAGTCTTGATACCCCAAGGAAGTGCCGCAACTACACAATTAGGTAGCGAATTGAAAAAAATGGTTAGTATTTCCAAGAGTAAGGTTACAACTATTAGTCTGAATGTAAATACTGGAATTCAATAGCAAAAACATGAAAAGCTACATAATATTATCGACAATATTCTTAACATTGATTGCCTGCTCATCGCAAACAATCACGCCCGATATTGGTTCGCTTGATTTGAAAGTGACTGTAGGGCCACTTTGCCCCGTTGAACCTTGTAATAAAAATACCGATGATATTAGAAAAGTATATGAAGCATACACTTTTACTGTGAAAGAAGCAAAAACTGGAAAAGTAGTTTTGGCAAAAACATTGACTTATAATGGCACAAATGGTTTATTAAAAAGTACTGATATATCGATAGGTGAATTTGAACTTGATTTTAGTCCAAAAAGCTTTTTCAATAAGCAAGGGTTTCCGAGACCATTCATAATCGAAAAAAGTAAAATGACCCAACTCAATATTTCGATTGATACGGGTATTCGATGAGATATTTTTTGATTTTTAAAACGCCAATCAAAACGATTGGCGTTTTTTGTTCCCTTTTTCAATCAAGTACCGCTGCAACATTTAGCTTCAATGCTGGGAATTACACCCGAAACTTTTAGTGGTGGGAATTCTTATCTCACTTTTCAATAAAATGATAAATTCAACTACATAAGAAGGCTTTAAGTCTATGAAAAAAGCATTAAAAGATAAAACTGAAAGTTTGTGGCATTATTTTATTATCAAAAAAAACTGATAGTAAGCTATTTAGCAAATTTTTTCATTTATTTTAGTGGTATAATTCAACCTCATTCCTCTAAAATCAAATGAAAATATTTTCTTATACTTTCGTATTACTTGCTTGCGTGCTTTCAGCATTCAATTTTACCCAAAAAAGTGTTCGACTTTTTGATGGAAAGACCTTTGAAGGCTGGGAAGGTGACACTCTAAATACCTGGCATATCGATAATGGTGCTTTGGTCGGTGGCTTTTTAGATAAAGATGTGCCACACAACGATTTTATATGTACTACTCGAAACTACGTTAATTTTATACTAAAACTTAAAATAAAACTTGTAGGAAATAAAGGCTTTATCAATTCTGGCGTTCAATTTCGTAGCCAACGCTTGAAAAATCCCGCTCACGAAATGACCGGCTATCAAGCAGATTATGGAGAAAATTATTGGGGAACACTCTACGATGAATCTCGAAGAAACAAAACGATTGCTGGACAAGATGCAAAAATTACGCAGAAATATATAAAACTAAACGATTGGAACGACTATGAACTTCGAGTCGAAAATCGCCGAATTCGCATCTACATTAACGGAAAACAAACAACCGATTATACCGAACTCGACCTAAAAATTCCCCAATCTGGGCTTATCGGCCTACAAATCCATGGAGGAGGAGCTGCTCTAGTTGCCTTCAAAGATATTTATATTCAAGAATTACCTTAATTATAGTTACCTGAACGATTTCGTTGCCTTCGACTTCGCTCAGGTATCGAAAAAATTACGACAAAACTATTCAACCTTAAAATCAAGACTATGTACAAATCACGTTTACTCTTACTCCTGCTTTTGGGGCAAATTATTCTTCCTTCCGTCTATGCCCAAGATACAACAAAAATTGATAAAGAATTTACGCTCGAGGCCACTATGTTGGGCTATTTCTTTAAGAATGGCACAAGAAATCCTACTTTAAAAGTAAAGAAAGGAAGTAGAATAAAAATCAATATTGTCAACGGAGAGGTAATGACCCACAATATTGCTTTAGAGAAATTGGACATTAAAAGCGGAACAATTTCTGAAAAAGGTTCAAAGTCGAGTATCACTTTTGTGGCTAATAAAAGCGATACATACTATTGTACTGTTCCTGGTCATCGAGCTGCAGGTATGGTTGGGAAATTGGAAGTAGTAGAAGGAGAAATAATTGAAAAAATTGTAGTGGGTAAATTGCCTACGAAAAACGGCAAACCCCTCAATCTTAACTTTGAATCGGGAGATTTGCGTGATTGGATTGCTACTGGCGATGCTTTTACAAGTCCATTGATTAGTGCGGACCCATCGCCCATTCATGATAAAGATATGATGATTGGCTTTGAAGGCAAAAACTTCCTTAGTTCTGGTGGAACTTTTAATTATAAACTAACAGGAACACTGACGTCTGTGCCATTCGTCGTAACTCAACCTTATGCCTCGTTTATGGTATCAGGTGGGGCACTGCAAGATACTCGTATAGAAATCGTTTTGGCTGATACCAAAAAGATTATTTTTCAGTCATCTGGGCAGGGGAGAGCCAATCTTCAGCCAGTAATTATTGATTTAAGAAAATATCTCAATAAAAATATCTTTATCAGAATAATAGATAAAGAAACTGGTATTTCGCAGATACCGTACATTCCGAACGATAAAATGGCTCATATCAATTTCGATAATTTCTTATTTTACCCTTCGAGACCAGATTTTCAAAACGAATTATTTCAAAAAGATATTATTGTTTTACCACCAATCGACCCCGTTATCAACGCAGGGCTTTCGGGAATTGAGGCCGCAAAAGCCATGACACCACCCAAAGGTTTCAAGATCACACTGGCAGCCGCAGAACCAGATATTATACGCCCGATTGCTTTTACTATTGATTGGCGAGGAAGACTTTGGGTAGTTGAGGGACATACTTATCCAGTACCTGCTCCCGAAGGACAAGGACGTGATAGAATCTTGATTTTTGAGGACACAAACGGCGATGGAACACTCGATAGTCGCAAAGTTTTTACTGAAGGACTAAACCTCGTTAGTGGCATAGAAGTCGGCATGGGTGGCGTTTGGGTTGGTGCTGCCCCCTATTTATTGTATATTCCAACCGATTTCGATACTGATAAGCCAACTGGTGAGCCACAAAAACTATTAGATGGTTGGGGAACACAAGATACCCACGAAACTCTAAATAGCCTACGATGGGGTCCAGATGGGTGGCTTTATGGAACGCATGGGGTATTTACACATTCAAAAGTTGGTAAACCTGGAACACCCGACGACCAACGCACTAAACTCAATGCGGGTATTTGGCGATATCACCCAACAAAGCACATTTTCGAGTTATTTGCCGAAGGAACAAGTAATCCGTGGGGCTTGGATTTTAATGATTATGGCCACGCTTTTATTACGGCCTGTGTGATTCCGCATTTATACAACATGATTCAAGGTGGTCGTTATGTACGTCAGGGTGGCAAGCATTTTAATCCATATATTTATGATGATATTAAAACCATTGCCGACCATGCCCATTTTTTGGGAAACCGTGGACCACATGCGGGAAATTTTCGTTCCGCAGCGGCAGGTGGAGGACACGCCCACGCAGGAGCAATGATTTATTTGGGCGGAAAAAATTGGCCGAAAGAATACCATAATAATATTTTTATGAATAATATTAATGGTGCGAGATTGAACGTTGATGAACTGACCCGCGAAGGCTCAGGCTATGTGGCTAAGCACAAAAAAGATTTTATGCCCATGAATGATAGCTGGTCGCAATGGCTCAATTTCAAATACGACCCAAGCGGGTCAGTTTTTGCGATTGACTGGTATGATAAAAACCAATGTCATAGTTCAAATCCCGATGTGCATGACAAAACAATGGGACGAATTTTTAAGATTAGTTACGAAACCGATAAATGGGTACAAGTCGATTTACGTAAATCAACTAACTTAGAATTGGTTAATTATCAGTTAAATTCAAATGAATGGTATGTTCGTCAAGCAAGAACAATTTTGCAAGAAAGAGGTGAAAATAAGCAAGTACATGATGCCCTAAAAGTCATGCTGAATACCAATCCAGATTTTAGTCGTAAGTTGAGGGCTTTGTGGACACTTTATGTTACCAACGGTTTTTCGGAGAAAGAATTAATTGATTTGCTTTCACACCAAAGTGAGTACATCAGAAGCTGGGCGATTCAGTTTTTGGCCGAAAACAATACCGTTTCTTCTTATGCTTTACAACAGTTTGGGGTAATGGCTAAAACCGATAAATCGGCTTTAGTAAGGCTTTATTTGGCGTCGGCTATGCAAAGAATCGAACCTAATAAACGATGGGAGGTAGTTGAAGCTCTCGCTCAAAAAACAGAAGATATTTCCGACCATAATTTACCCTTGATGATTTGGTATGCTGCCGAGCCTTTGGCTGATGTCGATGCGAAAAGAGCAATTATAATGGCAGAAAAAAGTTCGATTCCTAAGTTTTTAGAATATATGAAAAAAAGAACTGAAAATAATTCAACTA
This sequence comes from Emticicia agri, assembly GCA_945860265.1. GTDB lineage: Bacteria > Bacteroidota > Bacteroidia > Cytophagales > Spirosomataceae > Emticicia > Emticicia agri_A. The sequence continues at coordinate 16,954 of CAMAQF010000044.1, forward strand.
CCGATAGCGGAAGTCCTAACCATAAACATTAATTCAAATTTTAGATTGATAAATAATATGAAAAAATATTTCAAAATATTCCTACAATATAGTCTTTGCTGCAGCCTAATAGGTGTAGTATCACTTTCTACGTTTGCTCAAGACTTCAAAAAAACAATACTTTCAAGAGATTTTCTATCAGAGGGCGGAGCAGTGGCTGATTTGAACAAAGATGGTAAACTTGATATTGTGGCCGGTTATTATTGGTTTGAAGCCCCAAACTGGACTCGTCACGAAATGGCTCCTTCAAGAGTGTTTAAGCCTCGTGAAGAATACAGTAATTCATTCCTTAACTTTGGAATGGATGTAAATCTTGATGGCTGGGACGACGTAGTGATTATTGATTACCCAGGAAAACCGGCTTTTTGGTTTGAAAATCCCCAAAAACACCAAGTTGGCGAATGGAAAAAGCACATCATCGCCGACTCGGTGGGTATAGCCAACGAATCACCCAATTTTGTTGATATTGATGGCGATGGAAGGTTGGATATTTTGTGTGGAGATAAGGCTAAAAAACAAATTGTATGGCTAAAATCGCCGAGTAAAAAAGGAGAAACTACTTGGAAAAGATTTAATTTAACAAACGAAAAAGTAGCAGGAACAGAAATGTTTTCGCATGGAATTGGCTATGGCGATATTAATCACGATGGAATAAAAGATGTGGTCATTCGTGAAGGCTGGTATCAAGGAACAAAAGACCTCAACGGTGGAAATTGGGAGTTTCACCCAGCAAATTTGGGCGAACCATGCTCTCACATGCAAGTTTTTGACGTAAACGGCGATGGTAAAAATGATGTAGTGGCGGCATCAGCACACGCTTTGGGAGTTTGGTATTATGAGCAAATCAACGAAAATAGAAAAATAGATTTCAAAACTCACACAATAAGCACAACCACCTCCCAAACGCACGCATCAATAATGGCTGATTTGAATGGTGACGGGAAAAAAGAATACATAACTGGCAAACGTTATTTGGCTCATAATGGTCGAGATAATGGCGATGCCGATGCTCCAATTTTGATGTATTTTGAGTTTGATTCTAAAAAGCAGCCTTATTGGACTGAACATATCATTGATAGCGATTCAGGTTCGGGGCTGAACTTAACTGTTGCTGATATGAACAAAGATGGCAAGCTTGACATCGTTATTGTCAGTAAAAATGGCGTGTTTTTGTTAGAGAATCATTTGAAGTAAAAAGAGAAATAAATCAACTATTCTTCGATTATTGAATGTTAAGATTTAAAGCCTCAATCGTTCTCGAATCTCACTGAGTTTATCTTCATAAGAAGCTCCTACCGATATTTCATTACCCGCCACCCAAACCGACTGGCGGGTAATTTTTTGTATTTTATTTACAGCCACTATATACGAGCGATGGATTCTAATAAATTGATTGGCTGGAAGTTGAGTCATACATTCTCCAATATTTTGTCGGCATAATATTTTTTTATTGGATAAAACATACGCCATATAATTCCCTTCGGCTTCAACGTAAAGAAGATCATCGAGTAATACTTTTTCTTCTTCGTATCCAGTTTTTAGAAACAGAAAATTAGAAGCAGTATCGTTTCGAGAAAGTTTTATTTCGAAAACTTTATTGCACGCCTTCGTAAATCTTGCTAATGAAAATGGCTTTAAAAGGTAGTCAATTGCATCGAGTTCAAATCCTTTTACTGCATATTCAGAATAGGCCGTAGTAAAGATAATCATAGGTGTTTTTTGTAGTATTTGCACAAACTCAATACCCGAAATATCAGGCATTTTTATATCGAGAAAAATTAAATCAACTTTGTTTTGCTGCAAAAATGGAATCGCCTCGAAAGCATCAGTAAAGGTTGCTTTTAGTTCAAGAAATGGTACTTTTTGAGCGTGTATTTCAATCACTTCTAAGGCTCTTGGTTCATCGTCGATGGCAATGGCGTTTATTGTCATATTTGCTTGATGGTTAGACCCGAGGTGCGTAACTTTCGGTGTAGACCTTTTTTTAATAAATTCCGATAATCAAAGATACAAAATAATCGTTGTCAGATACTTGAATATCAAGCGTATGGCGGTTGGGGTAAATCAATTCAAGGCGTTTTTTTACATTCTCTAAGCCAATGCCGTTATTTTCTTGTTCGGGCGAATTTTCTTGTTTTGGGTGTAGGCTATTATGTACTTTAAAATAAAGTTTTTGCGTATCATGCGTAAGCGTAATATATATCCACGAAGGATTTCGGAAACTTATACCGTGTTTGAAGGCATTTTCTACAAATGGATTGAGTAACATCGGTGAAATAAAAATCTCTCGTTCAGAATTTTGGATATTTACCTTTATTTCAATGTCGTGGTTTTCGTCAATTCTCATCCTTTGTATATCAATGTAATTGTACAAATATTCAATTTCCTTGCTCAGCGGTATGCGGTCTTGATGGTTTTCGTTAAGCATAAAACGCATCATATCGCCTAGTTTTTGAATTCCATCAGAGGTTTTTTCTGCATTTTCTTTCAACGAAACCGAATAAAGTGTATTCAAGGCATTAAATAAAAAATGTGGATTTATTTGAGAACGAAGGTTTAATAACTCGGCTGATTTTGAAACGATTTGGGTTTGTAATTGTATTTTTTCTTTGCTAAAAACCTTTCTAAGAAATGCGATGATAGTAGAAACGAAAACAAATAAAATAAATAGCTGGAAAATCCACTCACTATGAAATCCGAGACTGACGTATCTAAAAGACAACCAACTTAGCAATTGAATAAAATATCCACTAATCGCACCAAGTAGGTTGATAAACAAAAAGGAAATTATTCCTTTCTGAAAATCTTTTGATTTTATTGATGAAAAATAGGGGAGAACTCTCTTGTAAAATGCTTCTTGGGCAAAGTAAACCGTAATGGCACAGATAGACATAAACGATAAATCTCTGACTGCTCCATGCCAAAAATCTTTTCCTGAAGTAATATTGCCAAAAAGAGCAATAAATATCATCGTTATGCTGATGGTCGCAATCAAGAAATAATCTAAATATTGAAAATTTGCTTCTTTTTCATCTTTGAGTTTTTTATGGATAAAATAATAAAATTGAGAAAAAGCCTCATAAAATAATATAATGACAAATACAGCAATACTATTTGTGACAACCAGTAATTTACTGTATTGTGAGTAAACTTTTAAGCCAATAATCTTTTCGTGACTGTCGTGCTTGAAGCGAATGTATAGTTTCAAATATTCAAAAATCTGAACACTAGAAATACATAAAATGATGATGAAAAATAGATATGAAAAAGTTGTACTATCAAATTTTCTTTCTTGTAATCTTGGAAAAGTCATGTAATGAAAAATGTACAAAGCCATCATAAACAGCGAAGCTGCCACAATTGTCGGAAAATTGTTGTTACCTACATGGTCGTAAGTTCTAAGGCTTCCCCAAATAACATTTGACGGCACTTTATTGAGTTCGGCAGTCGTAACCATCGAATCAAATCTGCTTGCTACTTGGAAAAGTCGGCGAATAACATAGATGATTGTGGAGAAGGCAATGAGTATAAATTCGTAACGTCTGATTTTTTGTAATGATTGCATAGCTTTTGTATAATTTTTACAAAACTATGCTCTGAATTTACACAAATCTCAAAAATGTTGTAGAAGTACTGAAATAAGTGACGAATGACAGATTGAAAACCTATCCTATATAATTAAAATCCAATTTTTCTACGTTCAAGTTCTTCTGTAATTACTTTCATCACGTTTCCTGCAAAACGATTTTCGTATTTTTCGTGCCAGTAAGCTGCTACTATTTGCCATTTTTCTACTTCGGCTTTAAGTTTCTCGTTTTCAAGTTGGAGTTTTTCAAGTGAAATATCAACAGGATGAAGTTTAATATCCAATAAATCAACAATTCCCACACCCAAAACTTAAGCAATTTCGGTAGCCCTCGCAAGCGTCAATTCGGTTTATTGCGTTCAATATCGCCGTAAGCCGTATTTGAAATTCCCAACATATTAGCCATGTTTTCTTGCGAAAAATCCTTATCAAGTCTATTTTTTTAATTTTAGCATCTGTATTCATAAACTCTAAGTGTCTATTTATGAGTTCTTTATAAAACTGTTGACTGTTGACTGCCGACTGTGGATTACTTAATATGGCTTTTTCTGAGAAAATATCTGAAATTCTGAAAAAAATTTCTAAAAGAATTAACATCTTTGTATCGAACAAAACGTGTTTATAGAAAGTTCTTATTTTGAACTTTGCAAGTAAACGTTCTGTTTTAAATTTAAAGAAACATCAGTCAAAGCTGATAATTGATAACTATTAATTGAAATAATATGCATTTTGGAGAAGAATTTCGTAAGTATGCCGTGAATCATAGAGGCATGAGTGGTTTAGGAATTGATGATTATATGAAACACAATGTTCAGAACATGACTCCAAACATCATCGAAGAGCGTCCGATGCGTTTTGCCGCTATCGACGTTTTCTCTCGTTTGATTATGGATCGTATTATTTTCTTAGGAACGGGTGTTGATGATTATGTAGCAAACGTAGTAGTAGCACAATTACTTTTCTTAGAATCAGTTGATGCCAAAAAAGACGTTTTGATGTACATCAATAGCCCAGGAGGGTCTGTTTATGCTGGATTGGGAATGTACGATACCATGCAATATGTTCGTCCAGATGTGGCTACAATTTGTACGTCATTGGCTGCTTCAATGGGAGCTGTATTGTTGGCTGGCGGTGCAGCCGGGAAGCGTTCGGCATTGCCACACGCTCGAGTTATGATTCACCAGCCAAGTGGTGGAGCTCAAGGGCAATCGCGTGATATGGAGATTACTATAAAAGAAATCATTAAATTACGCCATGAATTATATGAAATTTTGGCAAATCACACAGGCAAATCTATCGAGCAAATCGAGCAAGACTCTGACCGTGACTACTGGATGAAAGCCGAAGAAGCAAAGACTTATGGTTTGATTGACGAGGTTTTGTATCGTGACAAATAAGAAAAGTCAACAGTCGGAAGTTTACAGTCGATAGTTTTTTAAAAAAGTCTGTGTAATTAAATTATGCAGACTTTTTTGTTGTAATACCTTGATTTATAGTGCTTTTTAAAATTTATCATTCATCATTAATAATTCATCATTACTTAGCCCTAACTTTGTATATAAATATTCTAAAAAGTATGATTTCTCTTCCAAGTGGAGCAATTATCGCTCCTTCTGTCTTAGCAGCCGATTTTGCAAATCTCCAACGCGACTGTGAAATGCTTAATGTATCGCAAGCGGATTGGTTTCATATTGATATTATGGATGGCGTTTTTGTGCCAAATATTTCGTTTGGAATGCCAGTTTTAGAGGCAATCCAACGCCACGCCAAAAAACCACTCGATGTACATTTGATGATTGTTCAACCTGAACGATATGTTGAAACATTCAAGAAGTTGGGTGCTGAAATCATCACTGTTCATTATGAAGCCTGTCCTCATTTACACCGCACAATTCAGCAAATAAAAGATTTAGGTTGTAAGGCAGGAGTTGCACTTAACCCACACACTCCAGTTAATTTGCTTGAAGATATTATACAAGATATTGATATGGTGCTTATCATGTCAGTTAACCCTGGCTTTGGAGGACAGAAATTTATTGAGCATACTTACGAAAAAGTGCGTAAAGTACGTCAAATGTCAGCTACCGTAACGATTGAAATTGATGGAGGCGTAACTTCTAAAAATGCCAAACAACTCACTGAAGCAGGTGCGAATGCTCTTGTTGCAGGTAGTTTTGTGTTTAGTTCGGAAAATCCAATTCAGACGATTGCAGATTTAAAAAATATCTAATTGATGCAAATACAGCAATTTCTAAAGCAAAATGCCAACTTTATTCTTGTCGGAATCATAGTTTTAGCTTTTGGTTTGAGATATCACAAAATAGGTGAACACGGATTGGCTGGTGATGAGAAGTATTCATTATTTGTGAGCCAGTTTGTAACCTATGAAGGAAATAATCAACACGATTCGGTTAGAAAACCTGGCAACAAGTATTTTACACCTAAAGAATTTTGGTCAGAAAAGTCATTGCCTGATTTTTTTGATTCGATAGCACGATTAGATACTGGTAATGGAGCATTATATACTTATTCCTTACATTATTGGACGAAGGATTTTGGAGTGTCGGATAAAAGTATGCGAATACCCTCCTTAATTTTTAACCTTCTCACCGTTATTTTACTGTTCTTTTTCGTAAATGAGCATTTCCATTCAAAGAATTTAGCATTACTCGCTTCATTTCTGGCATCCATTTCACCTTTTTATATCAATTATTCTCAAGTTGCACGTAATTATGGCCTTAATATGTTTTTGGCTTTATTGGCTACGCATCTTTTTTTACAGCTAATTAAGGAAGAAGAAACAAATAGAAAACCAGTATTGAAATATTTTCTTTATGGCTTTTGTGCTTTGGCTTGCGAACTATGCCATTTAGCAACTTTTCCATTGTTTTTGATTCATGCCCTCTATTTTATTTTATTTTTCAGAAAAAAACGTGGTTATATTGCTTTTGCCTTAGCTGCCCTTATTCCAATCGTAGGTGTAATGTTATGGCTAAGAACAGATGGTGGTAGATGGTTCATTGATTATGTGACTAATAGTGTGAAAGTATATAATCAAATGGCACTTGAAACGCCCGATGAATATTTGAATATTGCCAATCTAAAAAATATCTTAAAACAAGTAAGGCACGTAATCTCAGCTATGTTTTTACTAGTCGATGGCTATCCAACGCTTTCGGTATTTTATAAAAAAACGTATTTTACAATTCTCGCTACTTCAATTTTTTCGTTGATAGTTTTTGGATATAGTACTTGGAAACTTCAAGATAGAGAGAAGTTCAAATTAAGGATTTTTCTGTGTTTATTGTCATTTTTACCAATCTTTGCAATCATTGCTTTTGCTTATCAAGATGGAAATACTTTCCGAATTATGCCTCGTTATGTGGCATATTCGTATAGCTTTTCTTTGGTATTAATAGCATTAATAATTAAGGATTTATGGAATAGAAACATTGCTATTAGGTACTTAACACTCGGAGTCTTCACAATTCAATTATTGATGATATCGAAGCTAATAAATAATATTTGGGAAGATAAAGCACCACGTTATTTCATGCACTTTTCTGAGCCTCGTAAACAAAATCCGTATCAGTTTTCTGCACAAAATATACTTAAAGTATATGCCAAAGGTGATACAGTATTATATCCTTCGGTCTTTGTTGAAAAACGAGGAGGAATCGGGATGCCAACTTTTTCGGTTGTTGATGCACAATTGACTAATTTTTATTTGCCCCGAAACTCAGAAATCATCCAACGAGTAAATATTAATGAAGAAAATAGAATAATAATTAAGAAAGCAGATGGAAGCCAAAAGCTAATATTTGATTTTAAATATGATAAATATAGATATTAAAATTCCTATTTGAGTTAGTTATTTTTCAGTTTGCAGGCATTAAAATTGTGGGAAACTTGCCTCGATAGGGGGCTAAATTGTTAGCATAGAAAAAAATATAAGGAATCAGAGTGCAGTAGGTACTCCATATATAATCGTCAGTCCATATTATGTACCTACATTTTAGGAATTACTTCCGAGCATCGTCCGCCAACATTTACCCCTTGACGGGGGAATATTCAATGGTCTAATCGCAAAAATAATAAGATTTAATGCGTTTAACCTGATATTGAATTTAATTACTATGACAACATTTTAAAGCATTGTGAAAGATACTGTAATTAATTTTGAACTTTAATTGTTCAAAAATTTCGCTTAAAATTTTTGAAGGACTACATTCTTTTCTGCGAAATCTGTGGGAGTAGGACATCAAATTAATTACCGTTAATAAACAAAAAAGAGGTGTAGCTATTTGCAACACCTCTTTTTATTTAATTAATGTCAAAATTAGAATTTATACACACGCTTTGTAATTTGTTGCGTTGCTGTACGAAGGCTAATCGTATATGTTCCTTCTGAATAATTACTCAAATCAAGGCGATAATCTAATTGATTTGGAGTTAAAATAGTTTTAGAAATTATTCTGTTTGTTTTGTCAGTAATTATTATCATTCCCGAATCTTTCAACATATTTTCAGACACAGAAACTTTTATAAGATCAGACGTTGGATTTGGATAAACCTGGAATACTTCATCCGCTACAATATCAATTGAAGCAGAAACTTTTGCAGGAGTCGTTAGTACCAAAACATTAGTATAAATAGAATTTCCTTTGCTGTTTGTCGCTCTTACGCGATAATAATATTTAGTTTTCTCACTTACTGTCTTATCTGAATAAGTTACCTGATTACGACCTGTTGAACCAATTTTCGCGAAAGTAGTTCCATCTAAAGAACGTTCTACATCGAAAGCAGCTTCATTATTCGAATCATCACCCCATTGCAATGAAACTTCAGCCGAAGTTGCAGTTCCTTTTAGGTCATAAGGTGCGTTTGGTATAGAAGTTACTGCAACTGCAATTTTGGCTGTTGCTGAATATTTAGAAGTACCATATTGGTTTGAGGCATTAGCTCTAAAATAATAAGTAAGACCTTGTTCAATCGGAATACTCGTAGCAGTAATTGAATTAGAGTCAAGGTCAGCTCTCACAGTAGTTGATGTAATTCCTTTTGCAAAGGTACTATCAAGTGATCTTTCAATTGCAAAACCCCATTCGTCATCCGAGTTGTCTTTCCAACTTGTTTTTAATAAAATATTTCCTAAGGCATCACTAGCAAGAACAGCAGTAAGGTTAGAAGGAGCATACGGTGGTCCTAATGTTGTAGCACTTGCTACATTTGAATAAGGTGATTGTCCTTGGTAATTTGCTGACAAAATTTTGTACCAATATTTTGTTTTGGGCATTCCAGTTTTGTCAGAGTATGTTGATTGATTGTTGTCAAGAGTGGCAATTTTGATAAAACTTTCAGCAGCTTCACCGCTAATTGACGAACGAAAAATTTCTTGCGAGACACGTTTGTTAGTTACACCATCTAGTATGAATTTTTCAGCTCCTCTAATCCAGTTCAAATCAATCTGTGTTGTTGAAATTGTTTTGGCGACCATATTCGATGATGGATTCGGAGGAACAAGTTTTTCAGTTGTTACAGATAGCACATTTGATGGAGCACTAGTACCACCTGCATTACGAGCAGATACTCTGTAGAAATATTCCTTACCTTCAATTAAATTATCTTGGTCTGTAAAGTCAACAAAGCCTGGATTGTTAGCAGTTTTTGTCCCTTGCTGGAACCAAGTTTTTTTGATATCATCAGATCGTTCAATCACAAAATCACCTACGTTATTATTTGCTGGGTTATTCCAGTATATGATGATTTTTTTAAGGCCGATATCGTAAATTGATAAGCTATTTGGTGATGTTGGTGGATCTGGCAAAGCTGTGAAATAATTCGTTTCCGAATATGGTTCAGCTACACCCGTACCATTTTTTGCTGTTACACGATAAGAGTATTGTGTATTTGGCTGAGTGTTATTGTCAACATAAGAACGTCGTCCTTTACCATCTATACCTGGAATTGTAGCAATCACCACATAAGCACCACCTTGTATGCGGCGTTCAATGATAAAATTACTCTCGTTAGTGGAATTATCATCGAAAGATAGTATGCTTTTGCGTGGTGTATATGGTCTTTCTACAAGAGCACCAGTAACTCCCGCTGGTATGTAATCATTAGTTGATATAATAATACCATTACTCCAACAAGAAACACTTTTACCAGTTGGGGCTGCGATATCTGGAATATTTACTACTGTTCCGTCACAAGCACGAGCAGCAAATGATGGACCCACGGGACTATTGTTTTTAATGGCTCTTACCCAAATATAGTAAGTGGTATTTGCTTGTAAATTGGTTAGTTGGTATGTGCCACGTCCACTGTAATTCGAAGTACCTGTCCATGTTGTTTGGTAACCTGTCGGAACAGGTGAAAATGCTATTTCAAATTCACCTTCATCGAGTGAATTATCATCCCATGTAAGGTTGATTTTTGTGAAAGTTCCACCAACTGCTCCACCTGAAAGGCCTGTAGGTGCGTTTTGTGCTTGTACGTGCCAAAATGCCGTAGTAAGCAACAAAAAAAAGGATAGTAAATAATTTTTTTTCATAGCTAAACAATCAGTTTTAATAATTAATATTGGGAGGTAAAATTTGATTTTTTGCAAATATAAATGTTTTTATTCATTATTGCGCAATTACTACACACGAAATTTATTTTACGGCAAAATTTATTTCTTTAGAATAAATTTAATTGCATTATTAATTAGGTGGTAGTAAATAAAATGCCTCTGTGCTTATGTTTAAAGCACATTACTGGACGGCAATAACTGATATTTCAACGTTTACATCTTTTGGTAACTTGGCAACTTGCACAGTTTCACGAGCGGGAGGCATTAATGTAAAGTAGCTTCCATACACTTCATTCACAAGTGTAAAGTCTTCCATATTTTTCAAATATATGGTTGATTTAACAATATTTTCGTAGCTCATTCCCGCTTCTGATAAAATATTGCCGATGTTTTCCATCACTTTTTGAGTTTCGGCTTTTAAGTCGCCTGATGTTGACAATTCGAGAGCAATTTGACCAGAAACATAAAGAGTATTTCCTGCTAGAACAGCTTGGCTATAAGGGCCAATCGGGGCGGGTGCTTTTTCGGTGTAAATGATTTTTTTCACGTATGAATTTTTGATAAAAATAATTTTTTTTTAAGTTTCAATTTTGTAAGCTTCTTTATGTTAAACTACCTAAATTTGATAGACAAAATTCAGAATAAATAGGACAATAAACAATTTTCGTAGCACAATTATTAATAATAAAAAAGCAAAACAAGTGGTAAATGAACTTATGAAAATCAAAATCTTTTATAAATGGATGCCGTAATTATTTTTATAAAAAATCCACAACTGGGTAAAGTAAAAACACGTTTAGCCGTAACTGTTGGCGATGTCCGAGCCTTAGAAATTTATCATCTTTTGATGCGACATACCAATGCTATAACTACCGAATTGACAGATATTGACAAGTATCTATTTTATTCTGATTTTATTGATGAAAACGATATATGGGGAAATACTGATTACCATAAGTTAAAACAATTTGTTGGACCTGATTTAGGCCTTAAAATGGCCTCGGCATTTCTTGAAACTTATCAGAAAAAACACGCTAAAGTCTTGATAATTGGCTGCGATTGCTTAGAGTTAAATCAAAGTATAATTACTGAGGCTTATCGGCAACTATCTAAAAATGAGGTAGTTATAGGTCCCGCTTTTGATGGTGGGTATTATTTGATTGGTTTTAACTTTGATTTAATCGGAAAAGATAGTCAAGAGGTTTTAAAGAAAATGTTTTGTAATAAAGAATGGAGCCACGAAAGGGTAGGGCAAGAGGCAATTGAAGCTTGTAAAAAAATGAGTTTAAGTTTTTCACTTTTACCAACTTTAACTGATGTTGATGAAGAAATAGATTTTTTAAAAACGCAACATTTAGCTTATAGGGCCGTTTGATAACTTTTGGTGGAGGATTAAAATTTGAGGTAAAATAAGTTCACTATCATCGTTAATGATTTGATAGTCAGTAATATTTAAAAATTCATCATCTGATTTCTGTTGAGCAATAATTGAATGTATTTGTTCTATGCTTCGCTGAGGGTCACGTTGTTTAATACGTTTTATTCTAATTTCTAAAGGGCAACTAACCACAATTATTTTGTTTAAATCATTGCCTTTTCCCGCTGCATTACTGATGGCTGCTTCACGTAAAACATAGGACTGATTTTGGTGCTGTCTGAGCCATTGTTGCGTATCATCAAAAACCCTCGGATGAATTAACATATTAATCATTTGAAGTAATTGAGGATTTTCAAATACTTGATTCGCTATCCATTTTTTATTATACATTCCGTTTTCGTCGTAGGCTTGTCGGCCAAATAATTCTTTTATCTCTTTTTTTAGCTGCAAATCATTATTGGTAAGCCAATTTGCTCGTATATCGGCATAATAAACAGGCGTACCAATCAGTTCAAAAACTTTGCAGACAATGCTTTTTCCGGAGCCTATTCCCCCGGTTATGCCAATAACTTTCATATTTTTGGTTTTTGTTTCTTTACAAAATATTCCCAAACGATGCTTTTTTGATAAATATGATTTACCTGTTTTGGTGTTTTTCTCTCCAACTTTGGAATCATCACATAAAATGCAAAATGTGCTTTAACAATAGCTAAGAAGTCGTCAAATGAGCCATCTGCCAATAATTTGATTCCCGAAATACCATCCAGCATTAGTCTTAGCAGAATTGTTGATACCAGTTTTTCCCTTGGTAAGTTTTTAAAAAGCATAGCCAAACCATTTCGGTAGTTCAGAAATGTCTTACGTGGGTTGGATTTGTGCAAAGTGCCACCACCAACATGATAGACTGTTGAAGCTGATGAATAAATGATTCGATAACCTTGATTTTTCATACGCCAACATAGGTCAATTTCTTCCATGTGAGCGAAGAAATGAGCATCGAACCCATTTAATTTGTGAAAAATTTCTGATCGTAGAAACATACAGGCACCAGTGGCCCAAAAAACTTCTTTTATGTCGTCATACTGCCCTTTATCTTCCTCATAGCTTTCAAAAACTCTACCTCGACAAAATGGATAACCCAACCAATCAATATAGCCACCTGCTGCTCCAGCGTACTCAAAGTGAGTTTTTTGGTGATAACTCAATATTTTTGGTTGGCAAGCAGACATTGATTTATCTATATCCATTAAATCAATGATAGATTTCGTCCAATTCGGTGTAACCTCCACATCAGAGTTGAGTAGCACATAATATTCCGCCTCAATTTCTTTTAGTGCATTGTTATATCCTCCCGCAAAACCATCATTGTTGGCAAGCTGAATTATTGTAATATCAGCAAATTTACTTCTAAGAAAATTTACAGAGCCATCAGTGGAAGCATTATCAGCAATAAAAATTTCGTACCCATCATTATGATTTATTACTGATGGTAGGAAGGTCTCTAAAAACTTTTGTCCATTATAGTTTAAAATTACTACGGCAACTTTGGTCATAGTATTTTGTTTTTGAACTTGAAAAATTTTGACATTTATATTGATTCTTAACAGCTGTGGACTGTTTACTATTTAAAGAGTTTATCAAAATCCATTCCTGGAATATTTGGCATCAATCCTTCAGTCGATTTTTGCAGTTCTTCTTTGGCCTTAACTTCTACTTTTTCTAAAGCTTTATTAGTAGCCGCAACAATCAAATCTTGTAAGATTTCACGGTCAGAGGGTTTCATTAAATCTTCGTCGATTTCTATGCTTATGAGTTGTTTTTTGCCATTTGCCTTTGCTTTTACCATTCCTGCTCCCGCTTCACCTACTTCGGTTATTTTTGTTAAATTCTCCTGTGCTTCTTGCATTCGGGCTTGCATTTCTTTCATTTTTCCTGCCATCCCAAAAAGGTCTCCCATGTTCATATTCGTATTCATTTAAAATGTAAGGCAAATATACAAAAAAAGGCAGTTGGATAAGAACTGCCCTTGGTTAAAATAACACCCTTAAATATTAATAGAAAATCATTTAACAAGTTTAACAGAGCCAACTTTTTCAAATTTATTGCCTGCTGTGTCTAAACCATATATTTTAAAACCGTAGTTGCCTGCTGATGCTGGCGTTACGCCATCGTTAGCTGTTCCATTCCAGCCAGTATTCAAATCTTGACTTTCAAAGATAACATTGCCCCAGCGGTCATAAATTTCTAAATTAAACTCAACAAAATACCTGCCTTTGGCGGTAAAAATATCATTCTTGCCATCTTCATTTGGGGAGAAAGCAGTAGGGATATGGATTTGAGCCGGTGCTGTAAAAATATATTCATTTGATGAAACCTCATAAGGAAGTATAATTGGTGAGCTATTTATATTTATTTTCTGTTTGGCTCTAATTACAAACTTAGCTTCTCCAATAGTATTTGTTAAATCTAATAAGCTTTCAATTTGCTTTTTAACATTTTGAGATGTACTTGTGGTTACATTGACATTTTTTGTATTATTATTTTGGTCAATACTCTCTATATAATACTCTATTGGGTTTGGGTTATTTGATTGTATAATTGGAGGTATCCAATTAAGCGTATTTTCTTGAGTTGATGTTAAAAAAACACTACAGAATGCAGGAGATTGCTCTGAGATATTGCCACAATTATTCTCATATTCCACTTTATAACAGTATTGCTGTTTTGTAGTTTCTGCACTTTTATCTTCATAAGAGTAATCCGTAGATTCTGATACTGGTATAAAATTTCCAACTCCTCCTTCAGAACGATAAAACCTGTATTTTATCGGTGGTATAGGATTGAGTTGTGGGGCACGGAATACTAGAAGATTATCATTCTCGACTGATACAATTCCAACTGTTATTGGAGGTAGCAATAGCGAGGTTTTAGGGTCAACCAAAATAACAGGCGACTTTATGATTGTTTGGTCAGGAGTATTTCCAATAGTGGCATTAATTGAAAAATTAAATTTTTTTTTACAGTCAAGAGATTTGAACGTGAATGTGGTTGATATTGGGTTTACTGGCTGATTAGAATTGGCCCCACTTGGAGACTCACCATACGGAATTGAATATTTGAGTACTGCAGGGTCTGGTGAATTCCAATCAAGTTGTACGTCGTTTAAACCAACAATAGTTGCTTTAGGAATGATTGTACATACTTCGTTTGAGATAATAGGATTAGTGCAATCATCAAATGATTTTAGTCTAAAGCAATATTCATTGGTGGCATTTAATCGGATAATGGTTTCGGTTGCGAATTTTTCGCCTGATTTGCGGGTCATTGTTTTGCTAGTAGGATTCCAATTTCCTGCTTTTAGCTTTTGTTCGAGAGAATATGGCTTGTCATCAGATCCATTCATCATTGTAATTTTATTACTTGTTCCACCGGTTAAGCCTTCCAATTCACTGATTCTAGGAGCATTATTGATTTCAAACTCAAAATTAATTGAAGTTTCACACCCATTAAAGTTTGAAGTTCCTCTTATATAATTGGCGACGATTTTAGGTTTGGAGGTCGGGGGAGTTAGGTAAGTATGTGTTTTATCAATTGGAAACCCTCTAGTTTTGAGATCCGTTTCCATTATTGTTGTTTGGGTCCCATCACCCCAAAAAATCTCATAGCCTGAGTGAGCCTTGTTTTTTGGCGTGTTTAAGAATTTTACTGTCATCACATTATTACCGCACGAACCTACTTTTACATCGGGCTGTTCAGGTTTTATTGCTTCAAATGATTTGCAAGAAAAATAACGTTGTCCCCCTTCATTTGCGAATTGCATTACCCAATAAATGCCAGGCGTAGTAACAGTAGTATCTAATTTGGGCGAATAATTTTTTGTAATATCTCTCCCATCAGTTAAATTAAAAATGTAGTTTCCGCCAATAACATTTGTTCCATTTGGAGTTTTGGCATTTTCTACACGCACAACCGTACTGCTAAGACAACTATACTTTGGTCTCAAATCAAAGTCTCCTCCAGGCGAAATACCATTTCCAGGTTTAGTACATTGCTCGGGCATATCGGTTTGTTGCCCGAAAGAAAGATTAATTAGGCAAAAAGTGCCTAACAATAATAAAATAAATTTGATACAGGACATAGTTAAAATCTTTTCATGTATTCAATTACTCAATAGTTTTAATTAAAAATTATGCCCTGTAGTAGCGGAGTCTATTAGATAACGTATTTGTGGAGGTGATTATTCGGTAAAATTTAAAAAATAGACCGAGAATTACAAATGAATAACAATGAAATATTTAATTATTTTGTTGATAGTCAGTGCATAATCAGTATTTTAAAAAAAACTAATGTTTGGTATTAATTATATTCAATAGCGGAGTGTCTTCAGATAATAAATGGATTGATACCTTTAATAGTTCCGAAGGTTTCTACTGGAATAAATCTCGCAAAAAGCTCTTCTGAGTACCATCCTTCTGAATGAGTTTTTTTGATAACTTCAGCATGTTCTCTTTGTCTATACGCAAATTTCTTCAAATCTTCCAAACTTTCCCAAACTGAGAATGTTGCTTGTCTAACAAAAGGCATTTCGCCGATGCCAACCGATGTTAGAAACCCTTGGGCATGAACCATTGATGCCGCGACACTCGGAACGTTTTTCCAAAAACCAGATAATTTTGAAACACGAATGGTTGCACGAGTGAGTACCGCAATCGAACCTTTGTAAGTGCGGTCTGGTGAAGGTTGTCCGAAAGGCTCTTTTCCATCCCATTTTCCGTGAGATTCGTAAGGAATACAGCCAATTGTCCATTGTTCGTTAGTCATAAATCGCCACCAAGACCAAACAAATGATTTTTTTTGAAATTTTTCAGCATCATTTTTATCTTTCCAAACCGCCATCAAGCCCCATTGCCGGTAGTCTGGATGAATATCAAAAGTGCCATTTTTACCACAACCCAATAATTTCCAAAACGTTATCCCTTTTGTAAAAAACAAGGGAATATGTAAAATCGCCATTGAAATGAATGCCAAAGGAATTAAATATTTCGGATAACGAACAATGGTGAGTGTGACGTACATTTTTTTGATGAGATCGTAATTTATTATAAAATTATAAACATCTGAAACCGAAATAAGTTATAAAAAATGAAGGACAAATTTTCAATTTGTCGATTATGAAGTTAAAGAGAGTTTGGCTTTTGGTTTATTTTTCTACCAAAATTAACCATCTAAATGCCCATTTCCATTTTATTTTGTAGTTTTTGATGCCTGCTTTTTCCAGCAATATCTCCCATTCATTTCTCGAAAAACCTCTTAAAACAGAGAGTGGAGCATCGTTTTTAACCAAATATGATTTTGAAAACAAAGCAGTTAGCCATTTGATTGA
>CAMAQF010000045.1 GCA_945860265.1 Emticicia agri
ATAAAAACTCTTTTGCTGTTAGTGTTATTTCTTTGCCGTTTCGAGTCACGGTTTTGGCATCTAAATCTATTTCTAGGTCGGCTATTTTAAGTAGGTTTTCGGTCTGAATCGAGCCAATATTTCGACGAGTTAATGCACGAATCCGTGCCATTAATTCACGAAACTCGAAAGGTTTTGCTAAATAATCATCTGCACCAGCATCAAGACCAATTATTTTATCATCGGTTGTACTTAAAGCTGTCAGTAATATAATTGGAGAAACTACACCTTTGGAACGAAGCTCACGACAAAGCTCTAAACCGCTGATTCCGGGCAAAATAATATCCGAAATAACGAGCGTATAATTATTGCGAGTGGCGAGTTGAAGGCCAATCAAGCCATCGTAAGCCACATCAACTTCCCACTGTTGTTCTTCAAGCCCTTGTTTGATGAGCTGCAGGGTTTTAGCTTCATCTTCAATTACGAGTATTTTCATGGCATTTCCTTTCTATGTTGTGTCAAAATTAGGAAAATTTAAAGATAAACGAATTGAAGTTGTAGATAAATGTTGAAATTGAGCAATGCTTAAAAGTCTTCAACTGCCGTCAAAATTACTTTTTCAAGCAAGCCTGAATCTCTTGGTTGCCAATTTAGGGTCGTAAAATAGCCATCTTTTCCCAAATTTGGTCGTAACCTTGCTGATACGTTGATGTTATAAAATTTCTGCCAAACTTCGCCTTGTTTTTCAATCGCAATTACTCGGTTTGCCATTGAGTTTGAAACATTTATTACTAAAGTATTCTGTGTTTTTAGTAATGAAATTGGTACAAAAACTTTGTAAGTTGGGCCAATTAAAGTTCCTAAAAATTGACCATTGACTGTAACGGTTGCACTTTCGGCAACTTTGCCTAAATCGAGCCAATAGCCTGCTGATGAGGTATTTGGTTTTGCAAAGTCGATAGAATAAGAAGCTGTTCCAGAGAAATTTTTATAGGCATCTCCTTCCAGTTTTGTCCACGAACCGAGCGATTTTGTTTCTAACGTTTTTGGTAATTCTGGGCCACCTTCCAAGAAACTGATTTTCCAAGTTCCTGTTATTTCTAATGTTTCAGCCTTTGGCTTAAAATACGCATAACTCGCACCCGAAACTGGTGTTTTGTATGTTTCAATAATGCATGATTCGCCCGCTTCCAATTGCAGATAAATTTCCTTAGTTTTTGCCTTGTATTTTGCCATGCCCAGAGTTTCGCTCATAGGGTTATACAAAGCGGCCGATTGTGCATTAGCCGAAAGTTTTACCCAACCATCAAACGCTTTTGTTGTCTTATTGTTTACGAAATAAAAATTGCCTTTTGCATGCGTTTTTCTGACAAATTGCAATCCCTTATCAATCATAGTTTCTCGGTAAATTTGTGCAAAAATCATCAATTCGTCTAAGTTTTCTCCTACTAAAAATGAGCCTTGACCGATTTTAGCTTGACTGAAACCTGCGGTGTTTTTTACAAAATTCAATTCAGCCAATAAAGATTTAAACTTACTTCTTCGTTCGTCTAAATTACCCAAACCCGGTACATCAGTAGGGAGTTTTTTATGGAAAATAATATTTGCACCTTGTTTTGCCAAAGCCACCAATTTCTCTAAAGTTTCGAGAGGAATTTGCTCACTTTCAGCCAATAAGATGGTTTTGTAGCTTATTCCGCCAGTTAGGATTGCTTGGTTTTTGGTACTTAAATTTCTGATTTGTTTGTCTGAAATAAAATCAAAACCATAGCCTCGGTCGAGGAGTTTTTGACCTAATTCTTTAAAATCTGTGCCGTTAAATTCGGGCGTTACACCATCAAAATGTTCCAATAAGCCTTTGGGCGAAGGTTCGGTTAGTCGGTCGGTAATGGGAAAGTAGAACAGCACATCGTTATTGCCTTTGCTATCTTGCAAGAAAGTTTGGCAACGAGCCACGTAATTATTCAATTTACCAAAATCTTTCCAAAAAGGATTATGAGCTGTGAAATGTACGGCAGCATAAAACAACCAACCTGGAAAAGCCGCTTCTTTGGGCGAATAATTTGTGCCGTGATAAAAAATGTGATTTACACCACCGACCATGAAAAGGTCTAAAGCACGTTTTATATCAGATAAATTTGAAATAAAGTGTTCGTTTTCCCAAGTAGCCGATTCCGAAGAAGTGAGTTTTTTACCCGTAACATTAGCTGCCGACGATGCAAATTTTATTCTCAATAAATCTGTCCCTTCTATTTCTGGAATGTCAACAACGCTGTATAAATCTAAAGTATTTGCTGGTGAACCGTGGGCTTGATTTCTTACGATTTTTCCTCTTGCATGGGCCCAATTTGTCCATTCAGAAGTGTATTTTTCAAGAATCAAATCGCCAATTGTGGTTCTATAATCAAACAAAATTCGTTGATTGAGATCTGTATTTTCTTTGCTAAAAAGATTAGGTAAATGATTACGAAGGTCATAACCTCGGCGAGTTTTAAATTCATCTAAAAGAGCTTCTGTCCAATCAGCTTGACCACGGGCGTCATCAACTTCGTAGGAATCATTGAAAAAAGCTCGCATGCTTGAAACATCACTTTTAGCAAATGCCTTATCGAATGCTGAAAGATAATTTTTAATAGCTTTTGCCGAAAAATGGTCAATTACATCGCCCTCGCCACCTGGGCCTGCACGCTCAACCATTTTGCCATGAAATCCTTGAAAAATTGCGTAGAGTGTCCAGTTTCCTGCGGGAGCTTGCCAATTTAGTTTGCCTTCTTTGTTTATATTTTCGGTCAGATTTAGCACTTCATTCTTATCTGAATAAGCCATTAAAGTTTGCAAAGGCAATGCTTGTTCGAAACGTACTTGGTCGATTGCCAATTCTTGCAAATTGTCATTTTTTGAAATGGGATATTTTAAATCTTTAAGTTCGGTTTTCTTCGGTAAAACATACCTTAAAATTGGTTTTTGCACAAAATTGATGTTTTCATTCAGCGTTTCGCCCTCTTTTAGATTATATGTTTTATGAAAAACTGCTTTACAAGCATCTTCGGGCCTAACCCAACGACCACCAAAAGGCCAACCAGAAGCATTTGCCAAGTCGATGCCCATGCCGATGCGAGTGCCTTCTTTGAGTGTATGCTTAAACATATCGACCCATTTGGGCGAAAGAAAATCTATAAACTGCGATTCGTAGCCTTTTACTCCATAAATTGGTGTGATTTCCAGACCTCCTAAACCTACTTTTTTATAGGCTTCCATATTGTAGCTTAGGTCTTTTGGATTCACGGCATTGCCTTCCCACCACCATCTAGACCAAGGTTTTGATTGCTGTGTTATAGGCTTCCATTTTGGTTGGGCAGCAGCAAGTGTACTTGCGAGTAGAATTATTGTTAGTGTTTTATTGAGCATATTTTATTGTTTTTCTTTACCACGAAGGCATGGAGAACAGGTAGTTGCAAGTAGGTTTTTGTATGGTAATCTGTGTTCACCGCGGTAAATTTAAAAAATTATTTCATTTTATTAAACCTAAGCCCCAGATATTAGATAAGAGCCTACACCGAAATCAGTAAAGTTGGGTACTTTGTCGTAACTGAGTGGTAGGTCATTTTTCGGCTATTTGTCTCTGCCTTAATTATATATCAAAATAAACAAATCTACTATTCGATACTCTCCTGTGCTTACACGGATTAGGTATGAGTATGGTCGATAGATACTTGATTCTTGTCGAAAGTTTCGTTTGTTTATAATTTTTTAAAATAAAATCGCTCAAAATATTTACAAAAGTCTTTTTTTGCACTAATTTCATCTCGTCAAAAATATTCACCCTGTAATATTCCTATTTGTGGTATTACCTAAAATCTATCATCAATTCATCATGCAATCATCTCGTAGAAAATTTATTAAAGGCGTTGGAGCCGCATCGGTTTTGTTGGCAACCGATACTTTTGCCAAACCTTTCAATATCATTAAGGATTTAAAAAAAATCAGTCCTAACGATAAGCTTCGTTTTGCAACAATTGGCTTTGGAATTCAAGGACATGGCGATACTCGTGCGGCTCTTCGAAATCCCGATGTTGAGTTTGTAGCAGCAGCAGATTTATACGATGGTCGCTTACTTCATGCCAAAGAAGCTTTCAATAAAGACCTTTTCACAACTCGTGATTATCGTGATATCTTGGACCGCAAAGATATTGATGCCGTAATTGTGGCAACTCCCGATCACTGGCACGACCATATCAGCATTGCAGCCATGAAGGCAGGCAAAAACGTTTATTGTCAAAAACCAATGGTGCAGCACCTAGACGAAGGTCATGCTTTGATTGATACTTGGAGAAAAACTGGCAAAACTGTGCAAGTTGGAAGCCAGCCAAGTAGTGGTGCGGCTTATGCCGAAGCTCGCAGATTGATGAGCACGGGAGCTATAGGAGATTTGAATTTTATAGAAGCTACTTATGACCGATATAATGCTTTGGGTGCGTGGACTTACTCAATACCGCCCGATGCGTCAGCCAAAACGATTGATTGGGATACCTTCTTGGGTGATGCCCCGAAACGCCCATTTGATGCAACTCGTTTTTTCCGTTGGAGAAATTACCGTGATTATGGAACAGGTGTAGCAGGCGATTTATTTGTACATTTGATTACTGGTATGCACTACGCAACGGGAGCAATCGGGCCAGAAAGAATCTTTGCTTCGGGCGAATTGAGCTACTGGAAAGATGGCCGTGACGTGCCTGATGTAATGGTAACCGTACTTGACTATCCTGATACCGAAAAACACACGAAGTTTCAAGCGGTGTTGCGAGTAAACTTTGCCAATGCGGGAGCAATTAAAAATGTAACTCGTATCGTAGGAACCGAAGGCGAAATTCTATGGAATGCACAAGGCTTGACGCTCACGAAGCGTAAATTGCCAAAAGCTCCAGGTTATGGTGCAGGCGAAAGCTACGCTACCTTTTCGAACGATATGCAAGTTGAATACAAGAAAGAATACGATGCTAAATATGCAGAGTCTGACCGCGTAGCTCCGCAAGTAGAAGAAATAAAATATGAGACTCCAAAAGAAGACGACCCTCATGCACAACACTTCAAAAACTTCTTTGATAATGTACGTAAAGGAAGTCAAGAAACTGCCCAAGACCCTGTTTTCGGTTTCCGTGCAGCTGCTCCAGCTTTGGCTTGTAATTTGAGTTATTTCGACAAAAAGATCATTAACTGGGATCCAGTTGCGATGAAGGTTAAGAAAAAATAATTTTATAGATATTGGGGAATTGCTTACTGGGGAACTGCGGGGCCGCCCTTGCGGCTCCGCAGTTCCCCAGTTTTCCAGTAACTGAAAACCAATTTTCCAAACGATTACCATAATGCTTAAAAAAATATCTATACTACTTCTTTTGCTCGCAATTTCTCTACAAGGTTTTTCTTGGGGTTCAACGGGGCATCGAGTTGTCGGGCAAATTGCCAATTCTTATCTTTCAGGTAAGGCAAAACGAAATATTTATAAAATTTTGGGTTCAGAATCAGTCGCTATTTCGAGTAATTGGGCTGATTTTATCAAGTCCGATACGTCATTCAAATATTTAGATTCGTGGCACTATATTAACGTCAAAACAGGTCTGAATAACGCAGAATTTACCAATTTATTGCAGGAAGATACCAAAACTGATGCTTACACAAAACTCAATTTTTTGATTGGTGAATTGAAAAACCCAAAAACTAGTCTCGAACAAAAACGTTTTTATCTGCGTCTACTTGTTCATATAACGGGGGATATTCACCAACCAATGCACGTAGGTCGTTTTGAAGATTTGGGCGGAAATAGAATAAAGGCTTTTTGGTTTGCTGATGCCACAAACCTTCATGCACTTTGGGATAGTAAATTGATTGAATTTCAAAACCTTAGCTATACCGAATATTCGGCAAATATCAATCATCTAAGTAAGCAAGAACGCCGTGAGTGGCAAAAACAACCCATGACTGAATGGTTTTTTGAGTCGTATCAGTTGGCTGACAAATTATATGCAGGAATAAAAACCCAAGAGCCACGATTAAGCTACCGCTATGATTTTGAAAACGTAGAAATACTTAATCAACAGCTTTTGAAAGGCGGCGTAAGATTGGCTGGTTTGCTGAATGAGATTTTTAAGTGAAAATAAAAAAAGATTAGGCTTTTACTTAGGCAAATAATTGTATAAGTAAAAGTCAAATCACCATCTTATCGCCATCAACGCCCGCTATTCGCATGGCTTCGTATTCCATTTCTACAATAAATTCGGTTTGGTCGTGGTCGAAAAATTCATTATCCCACGCATTGAAATAAAGTTGAGTTTGGGTCTGAAAATTACTCACATCAATTTTTAACTGACTAATCAGAAAATTGGCAAATTTTAGTACTTCCAATCTCATCAACTGAACTATTTCTGGAATAGGCATCTCCAGTTCTCGGTCTTCCCAATCATCCAAAATAAACCTTTCTTTGATTTTATAGGCTTCCAATAGCTCAATACGTTCTTGATTCGACATTTTTTTAAATTAAATCCATGAATTCTTTCGCTCAAAGGTAAGCAACAGATTTAGATTTAAGAAATACTTTCAGTTATGACAGATTATAACTTTTTTATCGCCTTCAAAGCCGTTCCATTCATTTCTATAATTGAATTATCTGAAGTATTAAGCACAAAATTGTTGGGATATACTTGACGCATTTTCAAAACGGCACTCGATGCCACATTTGCTTCTAAGTTTTCTATTTTATAAAGTATATCGGTTCGGAATTCGCAATCAGAATTTTTATCCAAATTGATGCTAAGGTATTGACTATTAAGCTTTCTGATGTCAATAGATGTGATTTTATGGGCTTCAATTTTTAGCTTATCTTGGTTCAAACTATCAATTTTAATATTAGCTAATTCTCCCTTGATAGAACTCAAATCTGGACAAAGAATTGTTACGATATTTTCATAATTTGGGTATTCTTCCATTCGTATTTTAGCAGGATTCAACAAAAATCTTACAATCAGAGTATCACCTTCAAAACTAACCTTGACATCATCTGACCATTTTTTTGAGACATTTACCGCAAAACTTTTATTTTCGATGATATTTACTTTGCCAGTCGCATCTTTTTGACCAATGACTTTTATATGTTTAAACTGCTTATTTGAGATTTTTTCAAAATCCCAATAAGGGTCTTTTAGATTAATTTTTGCAAATTCTGATTTTACCGAAAATGCACTAATCATCATCATTATTATCAATATTCCTGAAAGACCTAACAGTAATTTAGTGCTGAGTTTTATGTTCATAATTTGTTGATTATTAGATTTTTGTATTAAAATTTTCTTGAATATACTGCTGATATTGAGCTTTTAAATCTTCAAAATTAATCTTTAGTAAATGCAAATTCCGAAAGACATTAGGCAACTCGGTTTCGATAAATTGCTCTCTCCGAAACAATAAAATCTTATCTTCTGCATCATTAGACACAAAATAACCAATCCCTCTTTTGATTTGTATAATTTCTTTTTGTTGCAAAAAATCATAAGTTCGCTGAACCGTATTCGGATTTACCTCCAAAGCCACCGCCAAATCTCTGATTGATGGAATTTTCTCGCCCATCGGATATTGTTTAAGCAAAATTTGCTCAAAAATATATTCCCCAATCTGCAAATATATTGCTTGTTTACCTCTAAAATCCATGTCCTAAATAATTGAAAACCAGTTTATTATAACTCCTTATCGCTAAACCGAACTAAGCCAATCAACCACAATGCCATAGGAATAAAAATCATCATAAAGTATTTAACTATTTGCTGAATCGACTCGCTTGCATTGACCGTGAAGAATCTTGTGTTTTCGGTTGTGATGACCGCTTTAGTAAAACTCAAAATGCTAGTACTGCTTTCCTCGCCAATGATAGCCCTAAATAACATATCTGAACCAAGGCTTAATGCAAAAGCTAAACCCAAAAATACTAAAGCTGTTTTAATATAGGATTTTTGATTAAAATATAAACTACCAACTACCGCCACTCCACCTAAGCCGAAAAAAGGTGGTAGAAAAAACCCAAAAGGCATTCGATTTAAGTTATCTTTTTCGATAAAATTGTATGTCAAATATGGCAAATCAGTTTCTAATTGTTTGGTGGAATAGTGAAATTTACTAATTGCCAACTCTCGGTAGTGATTAAGAAATAATGTGTCAATTACCTTAAAAACCACCAAAAATAAAGGTAAATACATAAAAACTGTAATCACAAAAACCGAAAGCCATTTCTCGATATGTGAGCAAGGCAATGTCAGATAAGAAGCCGCAACTGATTTTTTTGAAAAGTTATTGAGTAAAATATTCACCCAAGCCGTTACGCTAAATAATCCAATGACAAAACCCATGCTTTGTGGTAGTGAGCTTACTCTGTTTTGGCTTGTGGAGCTATAAGAAAGCACAATTAGTACAGTCACAAGTATAAAAGTACCACCCAAAACTAATCCTTTTTCATAAATTGTTTTTCGGAGTAAAAGACCAAATCGACGAAAATTAAAAGTATTATTCATTTTCTGTATTGTTTGTAATGGTTTAGTAATCAGTTGTTTTTTGAAAATATCCTTTATTCGTTTCGGGTTAGCAATAACGGCATTGAACAAATGTTCGATGTTTATTCTGCTGTCTTCTACCATAACGTTTACTGCCACAACCGTTTTTCCTTTGAGCGAATCTTCGGCATAAAGTACGTTTTCGTCGAGTTCTGCAACCGTTTTGAAACATAGTTTCTCATTAATACTCATGATAGATGCTTTGAGCAAAACTTCACTTTCATCAATAATGATAATTTGGTCAATCAGGTTATCTAAATCACGTACTTGGTGCGTAGAAATAATAAATAGACGCTCTTCGGTCAGTGCTGCCGCAACCAATTTCCTAAACTGACTTTTTGAAGGAATATCCAAACCATTCGTTGGTTCGTCCATTATAAATACCTGCGTGTTGCAAGCCAAACCAAAAGCAATGATTGCTTTTTTCTGTTGTCCAAACGACATTTTATTGAGTTTTTGGTCGTTCGGCACCTCAAATTCTTTCAAATACTCATAAAACTGATGCTCATTAAACTTTGGGTAAAACGGAGCGTAAAGTTCCAAGTAAGTGTGATTAGAAATAGAAGGAAAGGCAACTTCTTCGGGAATAAAATAAACATTCTGTAAAAACGAAGGCTGTCGTTTCTGTGGATTATGCTGTACGACTTCAATTTTACCTGAAACAGGAAACAGCAAGCCCATCATATTGCACAATAGCGTAGATTTTCCTGCACCATTTTTGCCCAAAAGACCGTAAATACTGCCAGCTTCGAGGCTCATACTGAGGTTTTCGTAAAGCATTTTCTTTCGATTATAACCAAAAGAAAAATTTTGAATTTTAATCATTGTGTATTAGATGAATAGTACACTGCAAATGTATTTATTTCTAAATTTATAAAGCAAGTTTTTGAAAAATATTTTGTTAAGCTTAGGCGGACAGACAAAACTCTTGAAGACGACGAATTTATTTTCATTGCAAAAAGTTTCGTGAGAAATCAGAATTGTTGCCCAAGCGAAATGTTGCCTGAGCGGAGTCAAAGCTAAGATTTCTATTTTCGTAGATTTTTTCTCAATTCTTCTACCAATTGATAGACCGTTGTGCAAGGGTTTTGCTGGTGATAGTCGTTATCGCCATGAGATTTATGTAATTTTTCTGCATTTTTAATGGCTTTATCAAGTTGAGGTTCAAATATTTGATATAAATTTTTGGCAAAATCTTTTCCTTTGCCATCTTTTGTGTAGTTGATATTCAGCCATTTTGAGAGCTTTTCATAATATTGTGTTCTGTTAAGTGCCGATTGTTGATATTCACGGTGAAGAATAAACCAAAGTTCAAAACAATCATTTGAGTAGGCACACTTGATGCCTTTTTCATGGGCAAGTTTTATTGCTTTATTGAAATCTGCATCACCTTTTTTTCCATCCGAATACCTAATGTCTCTATCAAAAACTACCCAAACTTGCTGGTCGTGGTCTTTTTCTTTCTGTTTTTCCAATAATTCAATCACTTTTTCGACTAAAGAAAGTCCCGACCTTGATAAGCCTATTGCATTTGCTTCGGGCATAATCGGAAATGAATTGAAATACTCAGGTTCAGTATTTATGCCTTCACAGTAAATCAAAAAAGTGCTTCGGATAGCAAAATTTCGTGCTGGTCGAGCAGAACTTTGCTTTTTGTTCCAAGCTTTCCCGGCATCGTTTGGTTGTATGTAATTTATGCTTTTCCCCATTATTCAAAAATACTGTTTAAATTTCTGATAAAAGGAATTGCACCGTATTTGCCTTTAATATAATCTTTTTCGAGCGAGGAATCATTTCTTACGCCTTTGATTTCGTTGAGCGAATAAATTGAAGTCTCACCCCTCTGATTTTTTTCGGCAAAATAAATTTGGTCACGACGAAGCAAATCATTGTCTAATAAATTTGTGTCGTGTGTAACAAAACATAATTGAGCTGATTTGTTTTTTTCGGAATTAAATAACTTCACAATCGCTTTTGTAAGAGAAGTATGAAATCTTGCATCAAATTCGTCGATAACGATTGTGCCACCAGATTCCAATAAATTCACGAAAATACCAGCGTAATTAAACATTTTCTTCGTTCCTTCTGACTCTACTTCATTAAAAACAAAGTTTTCTAAACCGACTTCTTCTCCTTTATTATCAAACAATTTCCTTTGAGAAATAATATGACTCATATTGCCTTCATTCTTTTCTACTAAGCTTACATCATAAATGTCCGAGTCTGCCATTTTTAGAATTTCCAGAAATTTATGTTTTTTTGTATTGTTTTGAACAACATTGTAAGAATATTCTAATAATGCTATTTCTTCTAAAAATCTGTCAGAATGTGGAACAATCATTATTTTAGCAAAATATTTTTTAATGATTTCAGCAATTCTACCATTAAACTCAAAAACCACATTCAAAAAAAGATTATCTTCCCTTGTCTTTGATTCTAATCCGTTGCCTTCCTTAAACCTCTCCTTATTGATAAAGATATTTTTACCGTCTCTCGTGAAAAACTCCACTTCATTTTTGTTGGCAGTTCCGAAAAGCCATTCTGATGTAATTTTTCCTTTCAAATAAACAAAACCATACCGATAAGTTTTTCCATCAATGATAAACATAATTTGAAAAAACGACCCCTCATTTCTTGTTTCTGTATTTAATTTAAAAGGTTTAATATATTCATCCAGTTTTTTTCTATACTCAAAAGAAACTTGAGTAAAACTTATCATTGTCCACATTGCCTTAACCAAATTGCTTTTGCCACTATCATTAGCACCATAAATACAGGTTGATTTAAGCAAACGTATTTTATCAGTAGCTTGAAAAGTATTGGTTTTTTCATGCTCGTTGATTGTAGTCGCCAGAAAACTGAGCGTCTGCATATCTTTAACAGAACGAAAGTTACTTACACTAAATTCGAGTAGCATTTTCTTTAATTTTGTGATTTTTTCACGAATACTTCAATAATAACGCCAAATATGAGAAAATAATTTAAAACTGAAAGCTTTTTGTCAAAAGAAATTATAACATCTAATTTCTTCAAAAGAGGTTAATTGATAAACGATTTAAAAACCTTATTTTTTAGCTAAAACATTTTCCATCAAAGCTTTGCATATTTCAAAGCAAACTTCTACCTTTGCACTCCGATTTTCGATAGATGTGCAAATATTTGTCTTTTTCGGTCGAAATTCTGCTATTAGTCTTGACGTCATTCGTGCCGTCGCTTCCCCTGACTATTAACGAGTTTTTTTAAATGGTCAAAACGTGAGAGAATGTTACCCTTTTCGTTGAAACCAGATTCTTATTTAATACAACATTCTTTTAAATCTGAAAGACAATGGCGAAAGACATCGCAGGTTATGTGAAACTTCAGGTAAAAGGCGGTCAAGCAAATCCAGCACCACCAATTGGTCCGGCGTTAGGTTCAAAAGGCTTGAACATCATGGAATTTTGTAAGCAATTCAACGCTCGTACTCAAGACAAAATGGGTATGGTTGTGCCAGTAGTAATTACTTACTTTACTGACAAATCGTTTGAGTTTGCTCTCAAAACTCCTCCCGCTGCTATCATGTTGTTGGAAGCATCTAAAGTAAAGACAGGCTCGGCTGAACCAAATCGTAAGAAAATTGGAACAGTTACATGGGAACAAGTGCAAACTATTGCCGAAACCAAAATGCCTGACTTAAATTGCTTTACTGTACATTCAGCAATGAAGATGATTGCCGGTACTGCTCAAAACATGGGTATCACCATCACAGGCAACGCTCCTTTCTAATTAAGAATTGAGAATTAAGAATTGAGAATGTTTTTATTCTTATTCTACATTTCAAATTCATTTTCAGAAAGTCTCGCTTCGGCGAAAATTTTTTATTCACTGGGAGTTAGATGTTTTTTGAAATGCTTGAATTCATTCTATCATTGAAACATTCAATCATTCAAAATTAGATTCTGACGCTAAAACCAAATTAAGCCAATGGCAAAATTAACAAAAAAAAGAAAAGAGGCGAATGCTAAGTTTGACGCTGACAAAGTCTATTCGCTCACAGAAGCGGCTGGTGTTTTGAAAGAAGTTGCTTACACAAAATTCGACTCATCGGTGGACTTACACGTTCGCCTTGGAGTTGACCCTCGTAAAGCTGATCAAATGGTTCGTGGTGTGGTTGCATTACCTCACGGTACAGGTAAAACTGTTCGTGTTTTGGTATTATGTTCACCAGACAAAGAAGCAGATGCTACAGCAGCGGGTGCTGACTACGTAGGTTTGGACGAGTACATCAAAAAAATTGAGCAAGGTTGGACTGATATTGATGTAATCATCACAATGCCAACTGTAATGGCGAAATTAGGTAAATTAGGTAAAATCCTTGGACCTCGTGGATTGATGCCAAACCCTAAGTCTGGTACAGTTACTTTGGATGTTGCAACTGCGGTAAAAGAAGTGAAAGCTGGTAAAATCGACTTTAAAGTTGATAAAACTGGTATCATTCACGCTTCTATTGGTAAAGTTTCATTCTCGCCTGAGAAATTGGCAGAAAATGCCACCGAATTGATTCAAACTTTGTTGAAATTGAAACCTTCGTCAGCAAAAGGTACGTATGTGAAAACTATTTCACTTGCAAGCACAATGGGACCTGGAATCCAAATCGACAAAACAACCATTAATGGAGTGTAATCATGACAAAAGAAGACAAAGGAGCAATAATCGAAGAGCTTTCAGCGAAGTTTGCGACTACACCTTACTTCTACATCACCGATGCAAGTGGCTTGAACGTTGGCAAAACTAACGAATTACGCCGTCTTTGTTTTGAGCGTGGTATTGAGTACCGTGTAATCAAAAATACTTTGATTAGAAAGGCTCTTGAAAGTACAGATACTGACTATTCATCATTCGATGCAGAAGTATTGACAGGTTTCTCAGGCGTAATGTTCCACCTAGAGTCGGGCAAAGTAGCTGCGAAACTTATTAAGGATTTCCTTAAAGCAAACAAAAATAGCATCAAACTAAAAGGTGCATCAATTGATTCAAGCATTTTCATAGGACACGACCAATTGGATACGTTGTTAACGTTGAAATCAAAGCAAGAATTGGTTGGCGAAATCGTCGGTTTGTTGCAGTCACCTGCCAAAAATGTTATTTCTGGCTTACAAAGTGGTGGCAAAAAATTGGCTGGTATCCTTCAAACTCTTTCAGAGAGAGAAGCAGCCTAATCAGCCCCCTAACCCCCAGTGGAGGGATTATAGGTACGGCATTTTTATTTATATTAAATTTTAAAACATTCCCTTTTATCCCCCCTCTGGGGGCATGGGGGCTAAATTTTATACAAAAATGGCAGATTTAAAAGCATTCGCAGAACAGTTAGTAAATTTAACTGTAAAAGAAGTAAACGAATTAGCAACAATTTTGAAAGATGAGTATGGTATCGAGCCTGCTGCTGCTGCTGCAGTTGTAGTTGCTGGTCCTGCTGGTGAAGCTGCTGAAGCTCCTGTTGAGAAAACAGCTTTTGATGTAATTTTGAAGGCTGCTGGTCCAAACAAATTACAGGTTGTTAAGTTAGTTAAAGACTTAACTGGTCTTGGCCTGAAAGAAGCTAAAGATTTAGTTGATGGTGCTCCAAAAGCATTGAAAGAAGGTGTAGCTAAAGACGAAGCTGAAGGTTTGAAAAAATCTTTAGTGGAAGCTGGTGCTGAAGTTGAAATCAAATAAGTTTGATATTCTTCGGCAGTCCGATATTTCGGGTAACCGATGATTCGGCACTCCGATTCTTTTTAAAATAAACATCGGCAAGGTTTAGAACCTTGCCGATGTTTGTTTTTATGGCTAATTATTGATTTCTTGGATTTTATTCATTTAATCAAAGTTTAAGAAAATTATAAACTTTGACACGCCACGGTAAGTGATGAAACAAATAAAATCGACAACCCTAAAAGAGATTAAATAACTGATTATAAATAAATTACATATCTGTGGCTTCTCGGCTTAAATTATTGTGCAAAAACTTTTTTGTGTCAAATTTGAAACCAAAATAAAGCAATCGTCGCTTCAGAATACGATAAGTTTAAAAATACACAACAAATTTTATTACGAACTATGGCTACTGTGGCTTGAACCGTGGAAAAATCCGCTGCGACCACCCGATGGACGTGCCATCGTAGTGCGTGAATTACCTATATTTTGGTGAATTTGGCTTGACCTGCTAAATGCACTTGCAGTAGCATAATATGCCATCATTGAACCTCCATAAAAATGATTACGACGATGACGAGCAGTATCAGATTTTGAAGATGAATTATTGCTTTTAATGCCATTCAAATCTGGGCGATAAGTGGCATAGTTTGGGCTCATAGTTTTAGCCAATAAATAACCCATTCCGCCAAACAAAAGAGCATTTGATAAATTAGTACTTTGTCCGATTGTATTGGGGTTAGATTTTACTTCGCTGTCAATTAAACCCTGTACAACTTTGGGCGACAGGCTATCTTTTTTTCCATTAAGGTAGCTTACGATTGCTACCGAACTATCAATGGATACTTCTTTTTCGTTGGTAATTTTGAAAATTCCTTTTGAGGTTTCTGAAATATACGTTTTTACACCTTTCGTATAAACTTCTTCATACTCATAGTCATCTTCGTTTGAGCTATTGCTGCCGCAACTTTTAAGAGCAACACTATTTCCCATAATTGTGAGAGCAATTGTGCTGCTAATGGTAATATCTTTAACTTTTTTGATAAAAGTTTTTTTGCTAATAGGAGTCATTTTTCGTTATTATAAGAGCGGTTTAGCAATTTTAAATGTCAAATATTTAATAAATATTGCAATTAAGAAAGAATCTTAGTAAGAATAGTTATTTTTACTTGTAATTTGGCATTTTTATTTGACAATTTATGAAATATTTTCTGCTTTTGTTATTTTTAGTTTTTGGCAAAGTAGTGGCTCAAAATCCATACTTGCATGTACTGGGTATTGCACAAGATGGTGGATATCCACAGGCAAATTGCCAAAAAGAATGTTGTAAGGCTGTTTTTGAAGGAAAAGCTACACGTCAGTTTGTTTCATGTATTGCGGTTGTTGACCCAATTTCAAAGCAACAATGGATATTTGATGCTACGCCAGATTTTACTCAACAATTATATTTGCTCAATAATCCAACACCTAAAAGCTTGGGTGTTTTTTTGACTCACGCTCATATTGGACATTATACAGGTATTATGTATTTAGGCAGAGAAGCAATGGGAGCAAACCAAGTGAAGGTTTATGTTATGCCTAAAATGAAAAAATTTATTGAGCAAAATGGTCCATGGAGTCAGTTAGTTGCTTTGCAAAACATTGATTTACAGCCGATTAAGGAAGATTCGGCCATTGTTTTAAACGAACGTATCAGCGTGCGGGCATTCAAAGTTCCGCACCGTGATGAATTTTCGGAAACGGTTGGTTATAAAATATTTACATCAAATAAGAGTATTATTTTTATTCCAGATATTGATAAGTGGCAAAAGTGGAATCGAAGTCTAGAAGGAATGATAAAATCGGTTGATTATGCTTTTTTAGATGGTACTTTTTATAAAGATGGAGAAATAAATCGTCCTATGGGCGAAGTGCCACACCCATTTGTAACCGAAACGATGGATTTATTAAAAAATCTTCCAGCCACTGAAAGAGCTAAAGTGCATTTTATTCACTTTAATCATACAAACCCAATAATGAACCCCAAATCTTTAGAAAATAAAGAAGTTACACAAAAAGGATTTAAAGTGGCTTTTCAGGGAGAGACGGTGGAGTTGTAAATTTATTAAAACATACAACATAATTATAATAATGGACAAAAAACACCGCACAATTCTCATAATTATTTCAATCATTGGCTGGGCTGCTATTGGTGGCTTTGGTTGGTATTTTATCAATAGTTTTACTTTTAAAACCAGAAAGGTTGAAGGTATAGCTGAATACGATACGCTTATACAGCCAACGCATTATAAAACAATTGCTTCGCAGGCCTTCAAAAATATAGTTATTGAAACCGATTTAGGTCCTGTACAAATTTATTTTGAACCGAGTGAAAAGCATTCTATCAAATTTCATGAATCATATTTAAAATATGTAGATATGACTTATAGAGGTAATGCTTTGATTATTCATGCAAAGAAAACTCCCAAATCGACCAAAGAAAAGCCAGTTTTTAAGCAAATTTATATTTATGCTCCTGATATAAAATATCATAGAGGCGAAGCCAGTCAGACTACTTTTTCGTATTTTAGCATTGAGCAGCTAAAAGTTGATAGTGTAGTAGTTGGGTGCGTTTTTATGGAACTCATATCGAGAATTTAGAGCTTCATGCCGAGCAACCAAGCAATTATCGTTTAGAAGATAATTCTTATTTTGGTAATGTAAAGGCTGATATTAACGATAATAGTGCCATGACTTGCTTGAGTTATATTCAGAATGACCTCTTTATTAAAACTAAAAATTTTAAGAAAATTGATCTTAGTAATGAAAATGTGAAAAAACTAATTATTAAGAAGTAGCATGAATAACTATTTGAAGCCATGAAGTTAGGATTTTTATTGATAGTATATTTTATTTTTGGGTGTATTTTTGAGGCTTTCGCCCAAACAAAATATAAATACTTGGTCTTGCTGAAAGACAAAGAAGGTTCGCCATATTCGGTAAATTCTCCATTAGTTTATCTTTCTCAAAAAGCCATTGACCGACGATTTAAGCAAGCAATTACAATAAAAACCTCTGATTTGCCGCCTAACCCTACTTATATTTCGAGCATTCAACAAACTGGTGTGACTGTTATTTATAAGTCTCGATGGATGAATGCGGTTTTAGTTGAAGCCACCGAATCGCAGAAAAATACTATTCTTGCCTTGCCATCGGTCAAAGGAATCGAGTTTAATCGGCCTCTTAAACAGGCTCGTCAAACATCAGCTAAAGATAAATTTTCAGTAGAAAAAACTGAAAGCTTGAATTATGGATATGCTGCTGCCCAAATACAATTACTGGGAGCTGACATGATGCACAACCAAGGTTTTCATGGTGAAGGAATGTTGGTGGCTTTGCTCGATGATGGCTTTCTGAATGTCAATACGAGTGCTTGTTTGCAGCATCTTATTCAGCAAAATAAAATCGTAAAAGTCTATGATTTTGTGGATAATGATAATACTGTTTATTCACAAGGTGGACACGGCACTGCTGTATTGAGTACAATGGCTGGTTATATTGATAATCAAATGATTAGCCCTGCATTTGGTGCATCCGTTGCTTTGTTTCGTACAGAAGATATTTTCTCAGAAACACCTTTAGAGGAGGCAAATTGGCTTTTTGCAGCTGAAATGGCAGATAGTTTGGGAGTAGATATTATTAGTTCGTCGTTGGGTTATAGTACATTTGATAACTCGGCCTATAACTATACGCCAGCTATGATGAATGGCAAAACCGCCCTCAGCACACGAGCAGCAGATTTAGCAAGCGAACGAGGAATTGTGGTTGTTGTTTCGGCAGGAAATTCGGGAAATGACCCATCTTGGCAAATAATCACGGCTCCATCCGATGCTGATTCGGTGTTGGCAATTGGAGCAGTTACACGAACAGGTAATTATGCCTCATTTAGTTCGAGAGGAAATTCGGCTGATGGGCGAACGAAACCCGATGTAGTTGCGGTGGGTAGTGGTACTGCTATTTGTAATACTTCTGGATTTGCCGCAACGAGTGACGGAACTTCGTTTTCGGCTCCTTTGGTAGCTGGTTTAGTGGCTGGTTTTTGGCAAGCAAATCCGCATCTAACTGCTCAAGAAGTGACTCGTTGTATCCGTAAATCAGGGCATCAATTTGCTTCTCCAACTATTCAGTTAGGTTATGGCTACGCCAATTTTTCGAGAGCAAATACAATTGCACAGAATGAATTTTCAATCTCGGCCATTGAGCCAAACACTGATTTAATTTCGATTAAAATTTCCCCATCCAACAAAGTTGATGTTGAACTAAAATTTAGTAACTCCCTCATTAATAGTGTCTTACGAATAAGTTTTATACAGCAAAATACAAAGCAAATTGTTTTTCAAGATACTTTTGTTTTGGCTGAAAATCAGACAACCAAAACTATTTCGCTTAATACACTTACGCCTGATATTCTGCTCCGAATCGAAGATTTAACCCAGAAAAAGACTTTGAAAATAATGCGATGGTAAACTACAAACTTTCAGCAAAATCTTTGAGCATAATTTGTGGTTTTCCCAGTAATTCCCAAGTTGGTTGAGCCTCAAACTTTTCTGGATATTTATTGAGAGCCTTTACGATATGAAAGCCATAGTTGAACTTTTGAATGAAAACTCCCATCAGTTTCATTACAAACATCGGGGCCCACATCGTGCGAAGCTTCTCTTTTTTATAATACTGAATGAATGTTTTGGCGGCGGCTTCTTGCGTAAAAGCCTCCAAACCTTGAATTACAAAATCTCGACTTTCAGAATCCTGCAACACCTCAAACGATTTGGCTACCTGTTGGGCATAATCTTTGGCTGCCACATAATACATCGGATATTCCGATTTTCCGCCCAAAGCAATCATACTACCTTGTTTCGACTGGTAAAAAATACTTTCCATGAAAGTAGAAGGATAAAAAATCGTATTAGTAATGCCCGAATTTTTGATTTTTTGCACCGCTTCTTGTTTGATTCTAAACACCCACCAATCAAAATTATTCATGCCTTGATACAAATGTACTAACGAAGCAAGATAAGCTATTCGCTTGATTTTCAGACTTTTCGCTACTTCAATCACTAAATCAAGACCTTCACTTTCGGCATGAAATTCGTTTTCTTTTTCGGTTTGTTTCACTGACAAACTCAAAAAAACTGCATCTTGGTTGTGCATGGCTTTTTCAACATCAACTTTATTGCGTAAGTCCCCTTTGATGATGCTTACTTTCGGGAAAAGTTTTTCGGCTAATTTTTTATCACGAACCAAAATTTTGACATCAAAACCTGCAGCAATTAATGCCTCTGTAACAGGTTTTCCGAGTAAACCAGTTGAACCAATAACAAGTATTTTTTTCATGATTTATTCATCAAAATAATTTTAAAACAAATTACCTTCCCAAAGTTCGGATTCACAATTTTTAAGACACAAAATTTAAAACTTTCAACCCTTACCATCAAAAAAGTATCTTTTATGAATATATTTGTATAAATCTAATCAAACTGACCTTATGAAAAATGTTTTATTGTTTTTGGCGACTGTTGTCCTCTTTACGGGTTGTGATAAAAAAATATCTACAGAAAATACTAAATCTGCGTCATTGGTTTCGGACGAAATCCAAACGGGTGGTGTAAAGATGGTAGAAATAGAAACTTTAGCAGGAAAATTTAAAGTTTGGACGAAAAAATTTGGTAATAATCCACGAATCAAAATCTTACTCCTACACGGAGGCCCAGCCATGACCCACGAATACATGGAGTGCTTCGAGAGTTTTTTTCCAAAAGAGGGCTTTGAAATGTACGAATATGACCAACTCGGTTCATATTACTCTGATCAACCCAAAAATGACTCACTTTGGACAACCCCACGTTTTGTTGAGGAAGTCGAGCAGGTTCGCAAGGCTTTGGGCTTAGATAAAAATAATTTTTATCTACTCGGAAACTCTTGGGGTGGTATCTTGGCAATGGAATACGCCTTAAAATACCAAGAAAACTTGAAAGGCTTAATAATCAGTAACATGATGCCGAGTATTCCTGATTATGCCAAATATAATGAAGTGCTTCGAAGCCAAATGCGTAAATCATTGGTCGATTCACTCAATGCTTTTGAAGCCGCTGGCGATTTCAAAAATCCAGTTTATGTCGATTTGGTTATTCGCGAATACTATAATCAGCACATTTGCCGCTTACCCGAATGGCCTGAGCCTGTAAATCGTACTTTTAAGCATGTAAACGAGCATATTTATGTACTCATGCAAGGCCCAAGTGAGTTTAAAGTAGGTGGACGTTTATTGACTTGGGACAGAAAAGCAAGTTTACCCAATATAAAAGTGCCAACGTTGGCAATCGGTGCAAAATATGATACAATGGACCCAAAGGCAATGGAATACATTAGTAAATCAGTAAAAAAAGGGCGTTATTTGTATTGTCCCGATGGTAGCCATCTGTCTTTTTGGGACGACCAAAAAACATATTTTCCAAACCTTATTCAGTTTATAAAAGATGTTGATGAAAATAAGTTTTAGGATTGTTGGGCAGGCGGGTCGGCGTTCCGATTTTCATTCTGTCGTTTGCGAGTAAATGAAATTTGATTAATTTTAACATAACATTAAAGCGAACAGGATGCGGTCGCCGTCCGATTTATATCAAAAATAAAATGCCACAACAGCCCCTCACTCGAGTTTTTGATTTATTAGACCAATCGCTGGCAAAATACAATAAATCTGATGTTTTCGCTTCCAAAATCAATGGCGAATGGCAATGCATTTCGGCAAAAGATTTTATTGATTCTGTTACTCAATTGAGTTTGGGTTTTTTAAAAATTGGTGTCGAAAAAGGTGATAAAATTGCGGTTATTTCCGAAAGTCGTCCCGAATGGAATATCGTTGATTTTGCAGTTCAGCAAGTCGGTGCAATTGGCGTGCCGCTTTATCCCAATATAACGGTTGAAGATTATAAGTATATCTTCAATGATGCCAGTATAAAATTGGTTTTTGTTGGTGATGATGACTTATTACGAAAAGCACAAGATGCGGCCAAAGATGCCCAGAGCGTACAAGAAATTTATTCTTTCGATAAAATTGTAGGTAATAATCACTGGAAAGAAATTTTAGAAAAGGCTGACAATCAGGACATTGAGAAATTAGAGAATATCAAATCAAACATTAAAACCGAAGATTTACTGACAATTATTTATACTTCAGGTACAACCGGAAATCCAAAAGGTGTGATGCTTTCGCACCGAAATCTGATTAGTAATTTTGTTTCTTGTAGAGATAATTTTCCAATTGATGAAACCTGCAGAGCATTAAGTTTTTTACCACTCAATCATGTTTACGAACGCATGGTTTTGTATGTCTACTTGAGCAAAGGTTTATCAATTTATTACGCTCAAAATATGGCAACAATAGCTGAAGATTTGCGAGATGTTCAACCTCATATTTTTACGACCGTACCACGTTTACTCGAAAAAGTTTATAACAAAATTGTGGCAAAAGGCTACGAACTGAGCGGCATAAAACGAAGAATTTTCTTTTGGGCTTTAGATTTGGGCTTGAAATATGACCCGAATCAAGAATTTAGTGCTTGGTATAATTTCCAGTTAAAATGGGCAAAAAAACTTGTTTTTAGTAAATGGCAAGAAGCTTTGGGCGGAAATATTCGAATGATTTGTTCGGGAGCAGCCTCTTTGCAGCCGCGTTTAGCGAGAGTTTTCTGGGCGGCAGGTATTCCAGTTTCGGAAGGCTACGGAATGACCGAAACCTCACCAGTAATTGCTACCAATCGCATTATGCCACTGGATTTACGAATTGGTACAGTAGGTTCGATTATTGATGGAATAAATGTAAAAATTGCCGAAGATGGAGAGATTTTGGTAAAAGGGCCAAACGTAATGTTGGGCTACTACAACAAACCCGAACTCACAAAAGAGGTAATTGACCATGAAGGTTGGCTACATACTGGCGATATTGGCAAATTTGAAGAAGGAAGGTATTTGAAGATTACCGACCGTAAAAAAGAAATATTCAAGACTTCGGGTGGGAAATATGTTGCACCACAAGTGCTTGAAAACAAGATGAAAGAGTCGGTTTATATCGAGCAAATGGTGGTTGTTGGCGAAATTCAGAAATTCCCTGCGGCATTGATTATTCCTGAGTTTATGGTGATTCGAGAATGGTGCAAATCGCAAGGAATTGAATATACTTCTGATGCTGAAATGATTAAAAATCAGCAAATTTTAAAGTTGATTTTCAGCGAAATTACTCGTTTCAACAAAGAATTTGCTGCTTATGAACAAGTAAAGAAATTTACGCTTTTGGCAACCCCATGGACGGTCGAAGGTGGTGAAATAACCCCAACTCTAAAACCCAAACGTAAGTATATTACTGCCAAATACAAAGCCGTAATTGATGGAATGTATGAGTAGATTTTAATGTAGAATTAAGAATGTAGAATTAAGAATGAGTTCGTATTTATCTGTAATTCGTTGATTATTAATGTAATATACCATCTATTTTTAATTTTTAATTTTTAATTCTTAATTCCCTTGAAACCCACACGCATTTTTTAGTGTTCTCTTTAGAGCAAAGATAAAAAACACAATATGCCCTCTCAACAAATTGCTTTAAATTCGGTCGGAGCATTTCCGAAACTGTTTTTAGATTATATCTCAAAAAAAGAAAAACTAGAAAAGTTCTACAATCAATATCCTGATATTAAAGGATTTAGTAAAGTAATTGAATCTAGAAAGTTTTCGGATGAAAAACGTAAAACACTAGTATCGGTACTCGAAAAACAATACCAATCTTTAGAAGATAAACCAAATCTTGATACGCTTTTAGATCCGAATACCTTCACCGTTACGACTGGGCATCAACTCAATATATTTACTGGTCCGCTTTATGTTATTTTTAAAATCGTTACGATTATTAATTTAGCAAAAAAATTAAAAGCCGAATTTCCTGCATTTAATTTTGTGCCAGTTTACTGGATGGCGAGCGAAGACCACGATTTTGCCGAAATTGCTTCATTTAATCTTTTTGGAAAAACTCATCAATGGGAAACTGAGCAAAAAGGAGCAGTTGGACGCATGAATCCTGCCGAATTACAAACAATTATTGATGAACTTTCTGAAAAACCATCAATATTTGAAGAGGCTTATTTGAAAAATACAACACTCTCCAATGCCACGCGACAATATATGTATCAACTTTTTGGTAGCGAAGGTTTAATTTCTATAGATGCCGATGATGCTGCCCTAAAAGGTGCTTTTAGCGACATTATCAAAGATGATTTGTTGAATAACTCTGCAAACGAAATTGTTACAAAAACCTCTAATGAGCTTAATGAAATGGGTTATCATACCCAAATCACACCTCGTGAAATTAATTTCTTTTATTTGCAAGATGGGCTTCGAGAACGAATAATTAAGGAAGATAATGTTTATAAAGTTCTGAATTCTGAGTTGTCTTTTTCTGAATCAGAAATTCTGCAAATACTTGATAATCAGCCACAAAATTTCAGTCCAAATGTCGTTTTACGGCCACTTTATCAAGAAACAATCTTGCCAAATTTGGCATATATTGGTGGGCCTTCCGAAGTGCCTTATTGGCTACAACTGAAAGGTATTTTCGACCATTATGGCGAGCAATTTCCTTTATTGATGCCTAGAAACTTTGCTTTGTTAATCAATCAAGCAAGTCAAAAACGACTTGATAAGCTCGGAATTACGGTCGAAGAACTTTTTGCAGACGAAGTAAGCCTTCGTAGAAGTTATGTAGAGCGAAACTCTGAAAATTCGTTGAGTTTGGCTTTTGAAATTGATGATGTAAGTGAAGTTTTTGAACGCATCTTAAAGAAATCGCTGGCAATTGATCAAACAATGAAAGGTGCAGTTGAGGCCGAAAAATCAAAAATCATAAGTTCACTCGAAAATCTCGAAAAACGTATTAAAAAAGCCGAAGAACGCAACCAAGAAACATCGGTAACGCAACTTTTGGCATTGAAACAAAAACTCTTCCCCGATGGTGGATTACAGGAGCGTAAAGAAAATTTCTTGAATTTTTACATCAACGATAAAGATTTCATAAAAAAACTCACCGAAGCCTTCGACCCGATTGATTATAGTTTTAATATTATTGAAATTTAAACTACTCACGTCTTGAAATACTAAATTTCCCTCCTTTTTTCAAGAAGGAGTGTCCTGACGTAGTCGGACGGGGTGGGTTTTTACGTAACTTTTGGTTTTGAAAGAACTTTTACACCATTTAACCACCCCGTCAAAATTCGACTTCGTCAGAATTTTGCCACCCCTCCTTTTCTAAGGAGGGGAAATTTTAAAAAGTGAGTAATTTAGATTTGAAAGAAATGTGCCACACTTTTTTGTATAAAATTAAAAAACGTTTGCTTTTCTGAACACTGTTCATTATATATGTAATGTTAAGTGAATAATTAATTTACAAATGGGCGTAATTGATAGAAAAGAAAGAGAAAAAGTAGAAATGAAGCGACAAATCCTAGATGCCGCTCGTTCGCTTTTTTTAGAGCAGGGATTTGAAAAAACAAGCATTAGGAATATTGCTGAAGTTATTGAATACAGTGCAGGAACGATTTACCTGTATTTTAAAGACAAAAACGAAATTCTTTTTGCCCTTCATGTAGAGGCGTTCAGTGTGCTGATGCAGGCCATGCAGGCAGGAATTATGGGTGAAACTGACCCGTTTGAAAGGTTAATTTCATTAGGAAAATATTACTTAAAATACGCTTTTGAAAACCCAGAACTTTACGATTTGATGTTTGTAATGACCGCCCCAATGGAATCATTAGAGTGTCGAGAAGAAATTTGGTGCGATGGTGAGAGGGCTTTTGAAACACTCAAGCTTGTGGTAGGCGATTGCATGAAAGCGGGATATTTTGAAGAGGCAGAAAACGAAACAATTTCAGTTATGATGTGGAGTTTAGTTCACGGTTTGGCTACGCTACATTTACGTCGACGAACAATGATTTTTCCAGTAGTTAAAAGAATCAAACTTATGGAAGATGCTTATGGACAGTTTATAGAAATATTAAAAACTTATAAAAAGTAATGATGACAAATCAAGTTTTAGATTATTTTATTTCAAATATTGGTAAAAATTCCTCAGAAATGAGCCCTTCGGCCTTAGGTCGTTGGCTCAATGGTAAATTGATTGCGGTAGAAGAAGGCTCACTTACAGTTGAGTTTGTGGTGCGTGAACAAATGACAAATCCAGGGAAAATTCTACATGGAGGGGTAGCTGCATCAATGATGGATGACGTCATGGGAATGACCGTTTTTTCGCTCGGACGTGAAAATTTTTATTCAACAATTAATCTAAGCGTTGATTATCTTTTACCTACCAAAGTTGGTGAGGTTATTTATGTAAAATCAAAGGTGATTAGAGCCGGAAAAACGGTTATCAACATGGAATGTGAAGTCAGAAACAATGAACATAAAATTGTTGCCAAATGTACTTCTAACTTAGTAACTACTGGTTTAAAAATGTAATTGAGTGAGGTCTGACCATTGGTTCGGCCTTATTTTTTGTGACCATTACTTAACAGTGTTCAGAAAATAACAAACTGTTTTTTTAAATAAAGGTATGATTAAGAAAGATTCATTGATAATATGTCAATTTTACTAAGTAGTTGTATCAAATAAAACGGCGTTTACTTATTATATGAAAAAGCTATTTACTTACTTATTTTTTGCTTCGTTTGGAGCATTTGCACAAACTAGCAGGATATTATCGCCAGTCCTTGAATCGTATATTCAGGAAGGCTTGAAACAGAATTTGGCTCTGAAACAAGAACGCCTCGAAATCTTGAAATCAGACGAAAATATTACACAAGCAAAGGCGAATTTTATGCCCAAAGTTACTTTTAATCCAATTTATTCATTTGCTGCGGGTGGACGAAAATTAGCTTTTCCGATTGGTGATTTGTTAAATCCAGTTTATTCTACCTTGAATCAATTAACAAAAACTAATAATTTCCCGCAAGTCGAAAACGTCAATCAGCAACTCGCTCCCAATAATTTTCATGATACAAAGCTGAGTTTTCAGTACCCAATTTTCAATACGGATATTCGATATAACTTATTGATGCAGAGAGATTTACTTTCGGCACAAGAAGCAAAGAAGCGAGTTTTAGAAAATGAAATTTGTTATAGCATCACAACTGCCTATCTGCAATATATGCAAACGCTTGAAGCCCAAAAGATTTTTGATGCCTCAAGAAAGCTATTGACAGATTTTGTGAAACTCAACGAAAAACTTGTCAGCAATAATGTAGCCACCAAAGATATAATCTATTCGGCTGAATATGAAGTAAGCAAACTCGACCAACAAGTTGC
This sequence comes from Emticicia agri, assembly GCA_945860265.1. GTDB lineage: Bacteria > Bacteroidota > Bacteroidia > Cytophagales > Spirosomataceae > Emticicia > Emticicia agri_A. The sequence continues at coordinate 26,628 of CAMAQF010000045.1, forward strand.
GGTTCTCGACAAAAATCGACAATCAGTGCAAGCTTTCTTGAATTATGTGATGAACCGTGATTTTTATACCGAAATCGTTGCAGATACAAATTTGGTGAATTATGCCATTCCAACGACGGGCGGGTGGCGTTCCACTTTAGCTCAAATAAAAGAAGATGCCTTGGCTCATCGTCAGGAACTTTCGCAACTACGTACCAACATAAAACTTAGTGAAACAGCTATCAAATTGCAGGAAATGAATGCCATTCGTCCGCAGGTTTTTGTCGGTGGCAATATGGGTTTTCAGGGCTTTGGATATACTTTCAAAAACCAAGCATATCTCATTGGGCAGATTGGTTTAAGCTGGGATTTATACCACGGTTACGAGAAAAAATCAAAGATTCAACAAGCAAAAATTCAGAAAAGTATTCTTGATACAAAGCTCGAAGAAGTACAAAAGCAGATTAAATTACAGGTTTCACAAGCATATTTTGAGTTAGAAGCAGCAAAAAAGTCACTAACAATGGCAAAAGATGGCACTACAAAAGCTGAAAAGTATTTCAAAATAGTAGAAAGTCGTTACCGAAATGGGCAAGCAATAATGATTGAATACCTTCGGGCATCAAACGAAATTATTACGGCACGCTTACAAGAATCGCTTGCTAAATATGATGTTTTGATAAAGCAGGCGGCTTTAGATAAGGTTGGGGCGGTTTCGCAATAATTTGTTTTACCACAGAGAGAACAGAGATAAACCACAGAAGAAACAGAGAGAAAAAAGAAAAACAGAGATAAAATGGAGATAAATCAGATTACAGAGGCTGTTATTGGAAAGGCGATTCAAGTTCATCGAAAATCGCTTGCTAAATATGATATTTTGGTAAAGCAGGCGGCTTTAGATAAGGTTGGGGCGGTTTCGCAATAATTTGTTTTACCACAGAGACAACAGAGATAAACCACAGAAGAAACAGAGAGAAAAAAGAAAAACAGAGATAAAATGGAGATAAATCAGATTACAGAGGCTGTTATTGGAAAGGCGATTCAAGTTCATCGAAATCTTGGCCTTGGACTTTTAGAAAGTGCTTATAAAGAATGTCTTTATTATGAATTGACTGAGGCAGGCTTAAATGTAGAAAAGGAAAAAGCTATGCCATTAGTTTATCAAAAAATAAAATTGGAATGTGGGTATCAAGTTGATTTATTCGTGTAAAATCAAATTATTGTAGAATTAAAGGCAGTTGAATTTCTTAATGATGTTCATTTAGCTCAAACCTTAACTAATTTAAAAATTGCTAATTGTCAGACAGGTTTGCTAATCAATTTTAATGTTTCTAAACTAACTGACGGCATAAAAAGAGTTTACAATAAATATTATTTCAAAGAATAAAAACCTCCGTTCGCTCTATTATTATTAAATATTTCGAGAATAAGCTCTGTTGCCTCTGCGGTAAACCTCTGTTCTCTCTGTGGTAAAAAAACAAAACGAATATGATATTTCCACTAACAAACACACTCATTTTACTCGCCATTTCGGGCATACATTTTTTTTGGGCTTTTGGTGGGTGTTGGGGAGCAGATGCTGCCATTCCAACGAATAAAGATGGCAAAAAAGCATTGAATCCCGATATTTTTGCAACGCTTATAGTAGCTTTTGGTATTCTTGCAATGGCATTGCTTCATCTTGAAAAAGTGCAAATGTTAAGTTTGCCTATTCCAGCTTGGATTAATACTTATGGCTTGAAAATCATTGCAGGAATATTCCTACTTCGTGCCATTGGCGATTTTCGTTATGTAGGTTTTTTTAAGAAAATAAAAAACACAAAATTTGCCAATTTAGATACAAAATACTACTCTCCATTGTGCTTATTATTAAGTATTAATGCTTTTATATCAGCTTTTTATTTATGAAAAAAATATTACTTATTCAAGGGCACCCAGATACTGAGAGTTTCAATTTTGCTCTTTATGAAGCCTACAAAAAAGGAGTGATTGCATCGGGAGCAGAAATAAAAGAAATTATCGTTCGAGATTTGCAGTTTAACCCAAACTTACAATTTGGCTACCGAAAACGCACTGAATTAGAGCCAGATTTACTGGAATCTATCGAAAAAATCAAATGGGCGGAGCATATCGTGTTATTTTATCCAGTTTGGTGGGGTTCTGTTCCTGCACTTTTAAAAGGTTTTTTCGATAGAATTTTCTTGCCAGGAATTGCCTACGAAAAAATAGAAAACTCGGTTTGGTGGAAAAAGTTACTTACAGGTCGCACAGGCCATATTGTCAGCACACTTGACCAACCAGCATGGTATTATTGGCTGTATTACGGTCGTCCGAGTTATCATGCAATGAAACAACTAACCTTTCATTTTGTAGGTATAAAGCCAGTTCGCACCACCGCCATTGGCCCGATTAGATTATCAAAAGATAGTTATCGAGCCAATTGGTTAAAGAAATTAGAAAAATTAGGTTTTGAACAAAAATAAAAAGCTATATATGAAAAATTATATTTTTATGATTCTCACAACTACTTTAATAACAGTAAGTTGTGGAAAAAAACAAGAAACAAAAAAAGCAGAATCCGAGGAAATTCTGACGGTTGAAGTTCAGCCTGTTAGCCGAAAATCGTTGAGCGAACCAATTATTGCAAGTGGCGTACTTTCGTCAAAATCAGAAATGAAATTGGCATTTAAAACTGGCGGCATGATTCGTAGAATTTATGTACAAGAAGGTCAATCTGTAAAAGAAGGACAACTTTTAGCCGAACTCGATTTATCAGAAATTGATGCTCAAGTTCGTCAAGCTAAATTGGGTTTAGAAAAATTAGAAAGAGATTTGGAACGAGTAAAAAAACTCTACGCCGATGAAGCCACAACGCTCACCAATGTTCAAGATGCAACTACTAGTTTCGATGTTGCCAAACAAAGCGTACAAGTTGCCGAATTCAACCAAAAATTATCAAGAATTTACTCTCCAACAAGCGGACGTATTCTTAGAAAAATTTCCGAACAAGGAGAATTAATAACGCCATTTGCACCAGCATTTATTCTCGGAACAGGCGAAAGTGCTTATATCGTAAACGTCGGTTTGGCCGACCGTGATGTAGTAAAAGTAAAAATTGGTGATGTGGCAACGGTTTATTTAGATGCTTATCCAAACGAAGCCTTCCAAGCCCGAATCACGCAAATTGCCCAAACCGTAAACCCGGCAACTGGCACTTTTGAGGCTGAACTACAGATTCAACCGAATGGGAAAAAACTTATTTCTGGTTTCGTAGCCAAAGCTGAAATTTCTACAGGAAAAGCTCCTTCTACACTCGCAGTACCCATTGAAGCATTAGTTGAGGCCGATAAAAACACGGCGTTTATTTATTCATATAATACTAAAAGTCAATCAGTTAGTAAAATACCAGTCAGTATTGGAAATATTTTTAGCAGTAGCGTTGCCATCGTTTCAGGCATAAGTGAAGGTACACAAATCGTAACGAAAGGAGCTAATTTCTTGAGCGATAAAAGCAAGGTTAAGGTGATAAAATGAGTTTTAATTTATTAATCCTCATCAATAATTAATGCAAAAATTTACAACCGCATCGGCAATCTAATAAGACAATAAGTGACACTAAGAAATCAATTAGTGAAAACATTGTGCTCTTAGTGCCTTAGTCGTGAAGAAAAAGACACGGTTTTCAATATTTTTTAAAACATGAAATTAGTCGAATTTTCCGTCAAAAACTACCAATTCACCATTATCATTTTCTTGATGATTATGGCGATTGGAGTCAACTCATTGCTCAATATGCCTAAAGCCGAAGACCCAGCTTTGAAGGCAACTTTTAATAGTATTGTGGTGGTTTATCCTGGCACCTCGCCTGCTGATATGGAGAAGCTCATTGTCGATCCGATTGAAGATAAAATGTCTGAAATCAGTGATATTAAAAAAATCATTTCTACAGCTGATGAAGGTGTTGCTCAAATCCGTTTAGAGTTTATTCATTCAATTAACCCTGACGACAAATATAACGAGGTTTTGCGTGAGCTGAACGCCATTCGCACCAAGCTACCTGCCGATATTTATAGTATGGATGTACTACGTTTTACGCCCGAAGGTGTAAATATCATTCAATGTGCTTTGATGTCGGAAACTACTCCCTACAAAGATTTGGAAAAAGAAGCCGATAATCTGAAAGATAAATTATTGAAAGTAAAGTCAATAAAAACAGCTGAAATTTGGGCATTTCCGAAACAACAAGTAACAATTTCGGTCAATTTAGATAAGATGGCACAATTCCGAATTCCGCTGAACCGAGTTTTGGGGGCAATTCAATCGGAAAACGCCAATGTTCCCGCAGGAAATATCGAGATTGGTGGTCGAAAATTTAGTGTAAAAACGTCGGGTAGCTACGAAAATTTGGATGAAATAAAAAGTACCATTGTAAGTTCGTCAGGCACAACCGTTACTTATTTGCGAGATATAGCCGAAGTGAAATTTGATTATGAAGAAGAAAGCTATTTGGGTCGCTTAAATGGGAAAAGAGCCGTTTTCGTAACTGCCACCATGAAAAATGGAAGTAATATTTTCAAAACAGGCGAAGAAATTAGACCAATTCTTGATAATTTTGCAAAAAATCTTCCTCCAAACATCAAATTTGAACAAAGTTTCGACCAAGTAAAAAGTGTTTCTACTCGTTTGTTTGGTTTGGCTCGTGATTTTGGTATTGCTATTTTATTAGTACTCATTACACTCATTCCATTGGGTATTCGCCCCGCCATTATCGTAATGATTTCTATTCCTTTATCCTTAGCAATCGGCTTGACCTTACTCGATTTGGCAGGTTTTGGCATTAATCAATTGAGCGTAGTAGGGCTCGTAATTGCCCTCGGTTTATTGGTTGATGATTCGATTGTCGTAGTCGAAAATATCGCCCGATTCCTCCGAACAGGGATGCCACGCCGAGAAGCAGCAATCGAAGCAACTAAACAAATTAGTTTAGCGGTTTTAGGCTGTACGGCAACTTTGATTTTCGCTTTTTTGCCGCTCTGTTTTTTACCCGAATCAGCTGGAGATTTTATCAGAAGTTTACCGATAGCAGTGATTATGACCATCATTGCTTCGCTTTTTGTATCGCTCACAATCGTACCCTTTTTGGCAAGCCAACTAATGCCTCGTGAAGAACACGGCGAAAATATTGTATTACGTTTGATGAAAAAAGGTATCGAAGGCTCGTACCGAAAAGTATTGCATAAAGCACTTTTTTACCCAAAAACAGCACTTTTGATAGCTGTTTTGATTTTTGCAGGAAGTTTAGCTTTGATTCCAATCGTTGGTATGAGTGTGTTTCCACGTTCGGAAAAACCACAGTTTTTGATAAATATCGAGACCCCACTTGGCACAAGTTTGGGTGAAACCGACAAAGCAGCTCGTTTTGTAGAAAAAGAACTATTAAAGCATAAAATTGTCAAAAACTTTGCGACAAACGTAGGAAAAAGTAATCCACGAATTTATTATAATACCTTGCCAATTGGTGGTACTTTGGCAAATTATTCTCAACTCTTTGTTCAACTTCAAGATAAAGTAGAAGTGCCTGAGCGTGAAAGCTTTATTGATGAACTTCGAGGGATTTTCGATTCGTATGCTGGTGCAAAAATCCGTGTGATTCAGTTTGAGCAGGGAGCACCATTCGAAGCACCTTTGGCGGTCAGAATTGTGGGCGAAAACCTTGATTCACTGCGAGTTATTTCATCAAAAGTTGAGCGTGTATTTAAAGATACCAAAGGTACGATTTATGTTAATAATGCACTTTCGGCACAAAATGTAGATTTACGAGTAAATATTAATAAAGATAAAGCAGGAATGTTAGGCATTCCAACGGTTGATATTGATCGCACAATCAGAATGGGAATTGCGGGCGTAAATATGGGAATTTACAAAGAAAAAGAAGGCGAAGAAATGAACCTTAATGTGAGTTTACCACGTGATCAACGCCCAAGTATGGATGTTTTCTCGAAAGTGTTTGTTGCCAACCAAATGGGAAGTTTAATACCTTTGAGCCAACTCGCAACCGTTGGTTTTGAGACTTCACCCAACAGAATTAATCACTATGACCGAGATAGATATTCAACCGTTTCGGCTTTCGTTAAAAGTGGATTTTTGACACCTAATGTAACGAAGGAAGCCGTTGAAAAATTGAGTAAAATCAAACTTCCTAAAGGTTATGAGTTTAAAATGGCAGGCGAAGTAGAGCGTTCGGCCGAAACTTTTGGTGGGCTTGGTACAATTATTATCATCACGATTTTTGGAATTATTGCCATTCTGATTCTCGAATTCAAAACTTTCAAAAGCACATTCATCGTACTTTCAGTGATTCCGCTTGGAATGATTGGTGCGATTTTGATTTTGCTTTTTACTGGAAATTCGCTTTCGTTTACGGCAATCGTAGGCATTATTGCTTTGGCAGGTATTGAGGTAAAAAACTCCATTTTACTTGTAGATTATACCAATTTCCTTAGAAAAGAAAATGGCTTAAGCATAGATGCTGCTATTGAAGAAGCTGGCGAAACTCGTTTTATTCCTATTGTTTTGACAACTATGACTGCCATTGGTGGCATGATTCCATTGATTATGGAACATTCACCATTGTATTCACCTTTGGCCTTAGTAATTGTAGGCGGTTTGATTTCGTCGTTGATTTTGACCCGAATCGTTACACCTGTGATGTATAAATTGTTGCCACCGAGTGTTTAATAAGGTAAAAAAAATCAATAAATGAATTTATTAATTAGAAGAGATACTTTTTTTATCATCAACTTTATTAAGTGAATTTCGAATTGGGAAATCACTAGGCAATTTTGTATTATTAAATGGACGAGTAAAGGTTTTTTGAAATTAAAACTGATTTTGA
>CAMAQF010000046.1 GCA_945860265.1 Emticicia agri
AATTCAATTGATTGGCAAGAAATTGGCAAGGCCGGATTAAAAAATATTAAGGAAAAAGACATTCTTGTATTTTATGAAATTAAATGTCTAAATACGGAAGATAAAAACTTGGTTTACTTATTAATGGAATGTACGAATCAGGTGTATCAATTCAACTATCAAACGTTATTATTAGAACGAATTGATAAAACTTACTTTGGAGGATTTAATTGTAGAAGTACGAAGTTTATTAGAAATAAAACAATCTACTCAGTTGGAGGGTATGGCTTATTTAGGACTAATAACTTAATGGTTTATTATCAAGAAAAAAGACACGAATGGGATGGTGTTAATTTTTTAAATGATGCACCTAAATCTATTTTTAAGGGTTTATCAGGTTATGTAAAAAAAACAGATTCGTTTTTTACGGGCTTAAACGATTTTGTAAGCCCTTCTGAAAATTCAGGAAATTTTACCATCGATTATGGATTTTATGAATATAAATTCAAAAACAATAAATGGAATAAACTGGGGGAAATCAAACAAAAATTATTAAGAAACATTAAAAAAGCTGATTATCAATACTTCCATTGGAATGGGAAATACTTTATTTTTAGAGTATATGACCAACAATTTAATAGCTTATTTATAATAGATCCTATTTTAAATGAAGTATATCAATGGATTGATGAGAAGAGATTGTTTAATATAGAAATTCCTACCGAGTTAGAATACGAATATGTTCATGAAGATTCTTTATTTAGCTATCAAGTTTTCAACACTAATAATAGAAACGAAAGAAAAAAGTTTTCTGTTTCAATTGAAGAAACTAAGAAACAAGCTACATATATTGGTAAATTGTATGAAGCAGAGAACAATAATTTTTGGATTTTATTAATATCCTCAACAATTGGCTTAGCAATGGTTTCCTTCATTGTTTATTACAAGTTCTTTAAGGATGAGAGTCTCAAAAAGTATGTTTTTTTTAGTTCAAACACCCTAAATAACCTAGAAATTAAAATGATTGAAGTTTTGATTAAAAACTATGAAAAAGGGGGTATCAATACTGAACAAATCAATGATTTATTAGAAATAGATGATAAATCTACTGACAACCAAAGAAAAATAAGGCATGAATTTATTAAAACATTGAATTTAAAGTTAAAAATGATGTATAATTTTGATAATTCAATTGAAAGAAAGCCATCAAATACTGACAAAAGAATTTTTAATTATCAATTGAACGAGGAAATAATGGAAAAACTAAAAAAAGACTATAATGATAATTAGTTAACCAAAAGGTTAAAGGGTTTATATTGGTATAATCACAATCTCCGATAAAAGAAATAATGCTTTGTTCGTAAAGTTTGTTTTTTGAGAAAAATTTAAGTTTGACTACTTAACTTCTCCCGTTTCTCCATCATCAATTCGATTAATAATATCTTTAAGCGTTGCATATTTTTCGACAGAATATGGAATAGTGTCTAAACCTGCAATAAATTTTAGTAAATAATTATATATCCCAATTAAATCACCAGCCAAAATCGCTATCTGCTGTTGTTTGACTGAAAGTAACAACGAAACACCCAAAATCACCATTACGATAATTTCCATAAAACCAAAATTAAAAGCTTGTTGGTCAGAAATTCGAATTTGCCAGTTTCTTAGTCGCGTATAATGTCTCTTAATGATTTCAGGATTTTTAGAAGAAATGACATCCACCTGATTTTCAAGTTCATCATTACGGTTTTTGTTTAATCGAATCATTTTTTTTCCATAAACTCGACTCATTAATACAACCGGAATTAGTAAAATTAGACATAAAAGCACTATAGATGGTTCATAAAAATACATCATCACCATCGAGCCAATGATGCTATAAATGGCATCTAAAATGAAAACTAAATCGTATTCCAAGAAATCAATTAATTCACGAGTAAGAGTAGAATGTGCTGAAAGTTTGGAAAGGTTTTCTTGTAAATTTCGCTTAATTAGAAAAGTCAATACCAAAGAATTGTAAATATTTGTATAGGTACGAGTGTCGTATCTCATACGAATTGTGCCGACAATCATCCAAGCAAAATGTACCATCAAAAATGTGATTAAGCCCCCATAATTATGTAGAATCAAGCCATTAACGGCTTCTCCCAAAAAATAAGGACGCATCAAAACGCCAAGCATTTCGACAGTAAACAAGGCGTAAGTTATCAGCAAACTATATTTGTGCTGTAAAAGGTTTTTTCTAAAGAATGTTGATGGTGCTGACATGATGAAAAGCTAAAGTAATCAAGGCTTCCCCTGATTTTGATTTTGTCTTTTCTCTCGAAAAGTTATGGAATTTCCTTTTATTCCTTCGATAATCCCTTTGCAATTTACACTTTTGCATTGACATTCAAATGATTCAGCGTTCTCATCAAGCAATGTCGAATAATCCAATGTCAACTCCTCTCCTACTTTTATAAGACGATTTGCTACCACATTTAAGCCATCAAAAGTTGTGTTAGCATCACAACTATGGTTTTGGGGTGCCCATTCCGCAGGATTTTCGTCCCATAAAATAAACACTTCACTGCTGATGGGGTATGCGTATCGGGCAAAATCTTGTTGAGCTTCTGGCGTCCAATTTTCTGTTGCGAATCGTTTGGTAATAATCCTTTGCGAACGCCCTTCGCCATTAAAAATCACCTCGTTTTTGGCAATATTTATACGAGCATAAATTCCAAAACCCGAAATGGCATTTTGTGTAAGCTCATATTTTTTTTGTTTTCTTACGAACCTTTCTATGCCTTCATCAATAATTTTTTTCAAAAAGCCATCTTGTCCAATGCCATCAAATTTTAAAATGAAATCTGCTGAACCTTCATACCCATCTTTGTAAAAGACTGAACAAGTAAAGTTGATTTCAAGAAAAAAAAGTTCGTTTTTATCATTCATCCTAAAATCTAAGCGAGCGTAACCTTCACCATTAAAAGCTTTAAAAATCTTTTCAGCAGCATGCTTAAGTTCCTGTTCAATTGCCATATCCTCACATGGTACATTGCAATCGGGATGAAGTTCGGAGGTTTTGAGAGCGTAAGTTTTAAAAGAAAAATTATCGGGAAAAATGTATTCGATTGGCTTGAATACTTGACAATTTTTGTTTGCATTGGCAGCAACTAACACCGTAAATTCTCTTCCTTCTATGTATTCTTCTACTAAAATCTCATCAAATTCTATCAATAATTCTGCTACTTTTTCAAGCAATTCCTGTTTATTTGTAACTTTTGACTTATCATCAATTCCCAAACTATCACCTGCTTTTTCAGGTTTGACAAACAATGGAAAACGAAGAATTTTTGTGATTTCTTCGCAATTTTGGAGAGTTTTTGCCAATTTAGAGGCAGGGATTTTCACGCCTTCACACCAAGCCACATATTTCATCAATGATTTTGGTGGGTCATATAATTGTGGAGTTGGGCCCGTATAAGGTAGGTTTAGCATTTCTAAACTATGAATTACATCAATAGACGGCACTTCCCATTCCAAATATCCTTCACATAGATTGACAAAAATATCAAAATTCTCCTTGCGAAGAGATTTCAATTGGCTGTAAGTGGTCAATTTATTTAAAAATACGTGTTGAACCGTATCATTGGGTAGTAAATCGGCAAGGTTACGAGGTGGATCAAAATATTGATAATCCACTTTTGATGTGGAATAATCAGGTTGTAAAACGCATATTTTCATTCAAAATAGTATATAAAAGTTTGATAATTAATATTTTAATTAAAAGTTGTCAGTAATAAACTTTAGACCTTTTTTGCGTGACGTCTTATGGCATCATCTAAAATTTCATACGTTAAATGTGTAAAAGTTTTATTTGAAAAACGCAAAATTGCTCCAATTGACGTATGGTTTTCATCGGCACTTAGTCCACATTGTGCATTTACTTCCAAAACATAACATTCCTGCGTATCAGCATCCATCCGAATATCAAGCCGACCGTAACCCATACCACCAACAGCTTTGTATGCTGTAATACTCAATGTTTGGAGTTTTTCTGTTAAAGATTTTTCTACTGGAGCATAATTATACAAAAAACCTTCGTCGGGCATGCGTGTTTCAGTATCGTAGGTTTCCCAAAGGCGGTCAAACGACAAAAAACGTTCATTTTCAGGTAATGATTCATGGAAAACTCGCTCAACTGGAGGATAAAAGATAATCTTTTCAGGGGCATCACATGAGCCAATTAAAAATGTAGTAAACTCTCGGCCTTTGATAAATTTTTCGGCAATCACACCCCCTTCTGTTAAATTCCAGCCATGATAGCCTTCTCGTAAAGCTTGTAAACAAACCAAACAGTCGTCTTCTGTACTTACAACGTTCTTTAGAGAAATCCCCATACTTCCACCAGAAACAGCTGGTTTTAAGATCAGTGGACTACCCATACGATTAAAAATTCCATGAATTGAATTGTCTTTTTCCAAAATCTCCCAAATGGGTGTGGCAATGTTGGCGGCATCAAACGCCTTTTTCATTGGAATTTTCGAAGTTGTTATTTTGTAAAAATGAGCATCCGAACCAGTATAAATTATATCATTTTCTTCCAACAATTTAATAGCAGAAACACCCACCACCCCGTTGACTTCATCGCCATCGCAAAGATTAAGTACCAAAGGAGTTTTATAACCAGATTTTTTGGGAATTGAGCAAATAATTTGTTCAAAATCAATCATTTGAACAGGTTGCCACTGCCATTCTACTTGTAATTCTTCAAAAACTTGGGTGTATTCGGTAATACTTTCAGTGAAATCATAATAATATTGAATATTTGGGTCATCACTCTCGAGAAAAGGCACAAGTACCCAAATTTTGTACTTTTCTTTGAATTCCTTCGAAACCATTATTTATGAGGGATTGATTTTTTGCAGAATAAAATCTGTGAGACGATAAGATTTTAGAATGTCTATGTTTATAAATTTAGCACCTTGAATCATGTTTAGGCAATTTTTGTTGCAACAAAAGCAATTGAATGATTGATCCATTTCCCATTCTGTAGATGGATACAAAAAGGTAAGTTCTTCACCTGCTCGAATTTCTTGAATGGCAACTAATTGCATATTAGTTGTATCAAAAAAAACATTGGGATTACAACTATGATTGATACATTCGAAGGAGTTAGGCAACAGTGAAATATGCTCATTATCATTGATTTGTACTGTCAAATAATTGGGTTTTTGGTATATTTCATCAGCTTCAAACCTACTAATAACCGCTCCTTTTAAGAAGTTTTTCTTAGCGTGCAAGGCACGGTGCTCAGTAATAACATCGCGTCTAATTTCTGCAAAACCAATTTGTGGTTTAGATAATAGAACCGAATCGTTCTCATTTTCTGGATAGCTCATTAAATTACATTTTGATAGTTATAGAGCTAAGATATCAAAAATTGGAAAAAGTTTTAATTGAAAATAATTAAAAAGCAATTAAAAATTATAAATAACAGAAATAAGGTTTTTTCTTAGTTTTTGGTGGATTTTGACAAACTTTTATTCCAAAGATAAACAGGAATGCCCATCATCAATAATCCTAAACCATAAATTATTGTTTTCATACCTGTACCAATTATGGCAGCAAAGGTGAAAATTAAGGTTGCGATTGACAAAAAAATCAATCTTTTATGTTTATTCCACTGAAAATTATGTGATTTTCGCTTTAAAATAACCAATTCGGCAACAGAACAAAAAGCGTATGGAATAAGAGTTGAAAGTGTTGAAAGTAAAATTATATTTTGAAATTGCGTTTGAAGCGTTGCCGAATAATTAAAAAAAATCAAAATAGTTACTAAAATACTTGATAAAATTAGAGCATTGGCTGGTACATTATTTTTATTTTTCTGTCTAAAAAATTTAGGAAATAGACCATCATTTGCGACTGCCCAAGGCAATTGCCCTTGCACCAAAATCCAGCCATTTAGCGTCCCTAATGATGAAATGGCAGCAGTGGCGGCAATTATATAGTATAACATATTACCGCCCATCAATTTGGCCGCATCAGCAAAGGGAGCGGTTGATTTCTGCATAATTGATGAAGGCAAAATGCCAATCACTACTGTACTTGCCATAACGAAAACAACTGCCGAAATAATAGTACCAATGATGGTGGCACGAGCAACATTCTTTGCAGGATTTTTGATTTCTGCAGCAGGAATGGTAGCGGCTTCGATGCCCAAAAATGACCAAAGTGTCAAGGCAGCAGTTTGAAAAAAAGCGTTGGGCAATTTGATGGAACTGGGCTCTACTCTAAAGTTTGAAAGTTTAAAAAAAAAGAACCCAAAAGTGCCAATTATTAGAAGAGGAATCAACTTCAAAATAGTAGTTACTAATTGAAAATGAGCCACTTCTCTAATTCCAAGCAGATTTATCCAAGTAATTAACCAAACGGTAATTATGCATAAGGTAGTGGCCAAGATGGCAGAATTTTGCAAAGCTGGAAAAAATGCAGCAAGATTAGACACAAAACCTACAACAATGGCTGCGTTGCCTGTCCAAGTACAAATCCAATAACCCCAAGCCACCAAAAACCCAAAAAAATCACCAAAAGCATGGCGAGTATAGATATAAGGTCCGCCTGTATATGGCAATTGTCGACTCAGCCTTCCAAAAGTTAGGGCAATTAAAATAGCACCTACTGTAGAAATCAGCCAACCATACAAGCTAAACTGTCCATAAATTGCAAGGGCGTTTGGCAGTAAGAAAATTCCTGAGCCAACGATGTTACCAGTTACCAAAGCAACTGCTTGTAATAGCGAAATTTTATGATTCTTGACCAATTTTAATTATATATAAAGCTTGATTTCAAGTCAGCCAACCATTCAAATTTTAAAACAAATACCTAGTTGAATATAAAAAACGGTACTTAAATTCTTTTCGGAAAAAGGGGTACTATCGACATTAGAAATAATTTCAGTAGTGCCATTCGGTAATAATCTTATAGTTTGAGTAGTAGTATAGATTGAATTTTTGGGAAAAACAAGTGTAGGATAAACTGAAACCTCCAATCTCTTGTTTTCATAAGTAAAAGGAAGAGCTAATTCATAGTCTAATAGTTTTATTCTTTTATCTGTAACTGACGTGATTGTTTCAACTGTTGATAAATTTGCGTTTTTAGCTTTATTCAAGTTTTTGAGTGCTTTTCGAGCCGAAAACTCTTCATAAAAATTTAATGTACTAAAGTTTAAATCAAAACTTGGATAAATGCTCCATTGGCTATTTTTACCAAACTCTATTTTTCGGCTTATTCCTGGGTTGAAAGAAATATCGGCATTACCGTTGGTTAAAAATAGATATCCATTCATATACATTTCGAGTGCACCTAAATTGTACTTTAAATTTGCTCCAAAAGTGGAATTTATATTACCAGAAATAACATTAGAACTACCTGTATAAAAGTATTTTGTACCATAAATACCTGCCGATAGTTTCTTGATAATATCAAATTCATATCCAGCATTAAGTTCTAAAAAATCAAAGCCTCTACTTTCATAATCGGTTAAATAATATAAATCGGCATTTATAAAAAAGCCTTTATCATGCGTAAAAGTAATTGAAGGAACCAAATAAGGTATTTTTAATGAATCAGTTCGACCATAGTAAACATAATTATTCATGTAGTAAACACCAGCCTTAATGGTAAAAGGCTTTTTATTGGGATTTTTTACATTTTGTCCAAATAAATAGGTATTAACAAATAAAAATAGAAGTAATAGTTTATAATTTTTCATCCGAGAAAATGCATAATAAAGTAGTAGTTAGTTTGTTTTTTGTAATTTAAATTAAAAAAATAAAGTTACTAATTTTCGAGTATTTATAAAATAATTTGAATTTGAATATGCTTATGATCTCAAACAAATATTTTATTGGTAATTCATTTGATACAAAAACCCCATTGCATGAAATTAAATTGCAGCAAGGAAAAATATACTATTGGTCTGTCATCACAAAAGATGAGTCAATTTCAATAAAATCAGATGTTTTTAGTTTTAAACTAAAATAGTAAAATGTGACTTGAATGTAGCTTTAAAAATAAAAATGGAATAGTTAGCTGATATTTTCAGTCATTTTAAAAATTGAAAAATTGAAACTATTTCTCTAATTGTTTAATTTTAATCAAAACCTCATCTTATTATAAATCTCTCTCACGCCACCCGATTTGCTACAGCTCCTATAAAATAAAAGAATCAACTCTTTTGATATTGATTTTTGCGACCCTGCTTGAAGTATCTTTCAGTGTTTTAAAGAAAGGTGATGATGGAAGGCGATAATGAACCACTTCATAAAGCCCTTACAAAGCAAAACTCATTAATTAAAAATATGTAGATTAAAAAACATAAAAAAAATAAACTTTAGAAAATGAATTTGCAGATATTGCCCCTAACTTCCCCAAAAGATGCACGCATTAACATTAATAGGCTTTTTATTTAAAATCCTTATTTAGTAATGAGACAATTTTAATCAGCAAATTGAAATCATGTAACTTATTGATTTTAGTATTTTATCGCTCCCGCAAACCGTCGCTCGTCTCTAATCGCGGTGGCGGACCACTCAGAACTGAAATTCCGACGCTTGTTTTTACTCATTGTTTTGAAGGTTTAGACAGTGATTACTCAATTATCTTGCATGTCTAAATTTTGAGGTACATTATAGTTTACAAGAACCAAAAAAATCCTAAACCGCTCTAAAATATGGTAATGCTCAAGTAGTACTTTTGCGAAGAAGCTACGAAATACGGCCACCCTAAGGCGAAAGTATGCACGATACCCAAAACCGAACTATACCTTATTATCAATAAGAGAATTAGCCAAAATTAAAAATTGGTAAAAATATACTGATTGTGACTCATGGACATAGTATTTGGGCTTTAAAAATGTATTCATAAGAAATTAGTCACGAAAATATTTTAAAGGTAAATTTCCCTACTGGCACACCAAGAATATATGTTTTTGATGAAAATCTGAAGAAATTTAGTTTAAATTATTTGTGAGTCGTTCTGAAATAATTAAATTTTATATCTTAAATGTTCAATTACCCATTTATTTTTCCGTTAATTTGTTGTTAAATGATAGCTACAAATGAAAACACCCTCTGCCCTCAATAAAAAAAAGGCTCTTCCTAAAAAGGAAACTTTACCTCAATCCAATTTCTCAGAGCAGGAAGAACTACAACCAATAGTTAATAGTTTAGAAAAACCTAAAGATGCACTAGAAAATCCTTTTTCGGTAGTTGCCATCGGTGCATCCTCAGGTGGCTTAGAAGCAATAACACTGCTTTTACAAAATCTTTCTCCAAATACTGGTATGGCGTATATCGTGGTGGTGCATCTTAGTCCAGACAATAAAAGTATGCTTACCTCACTTTTATCGAAAGTAACTGATATGACAGTGCAGGATATACACGATTTGGAAAAAATGCAACCAAATAACGTATATGTAATTCCATATAATAACGACATTGAAGTAAAGAATGGATACATAAAATTAGTGCCTCGCTCAAAGGGTGGAGCAGCCATTTCGATTGATATATTGTTTTCTTCTTTGGCGGAAACTCACAAAGAGAACGTTATTGGAATTGTACTCTCAGGCAGTGCAAATGATGGTACTCGTGGTTTGAAAGAAATAAAAGACGCAGGTGGAATAACTTTTGCTCAGGACGATTCGGCAAAGTTTACGAGTATGCCACACTCAGCAATTGCCGAAGGCGTAGTTGATTTTATTTTGTCGCCCAAAGATATTGCCACCGAATTAACATGGATAAGCAAGCACCCTTTAGTTAAACGAGATGCTATAAAACATGCCCCGGAAGACGAAATAGAGAATAATAACCCTGATTTACAGCTCATTCTTGGTCTTTTACATAAAAGAAATAACGTTAATTTTAGTCATTATAAAATGAACACCATAAAGCGGAGATTGCTCCGCCGAATGATATTACATAAAATAAAAACAATTGACCAATATGCCCAATTGCTAGTAAAAGATACCAGCGAAGTTGATCTACTTTATCAAGATTTGCTGATAAGCGTAACCGAGTTTTTTAGAGATTCTGAAGCGTTTTTGGCACTAAAAAAGACTATTTTGCCTCGTTTGCTCAAAACCAAAGCAGAAGGCGAAACTTTACGGATTTGGGTTGCAGCCTGTGCCACAGGCGAAGAAGTTTATTCGATTGCCATGATACTGCACGAAATACAGCAAAATAAAACCAATAAGATTCCGTTTCAGATTTTTGCTTCGGACCTCAGTTCCGATGCAATCGGCTTCGCTCGTAACGGTGAATATTCTATTAATCAGCTAAAAAATATTTCGCCTAAACAACGCCAACTTTTTTTTACAAAAACAAAAGACAAATATCATATCTTAAAATCGCTACGTGATGTGTGTGTGTTTGCTCATCACAATATTCTGAACGACCCGCCATTTTCACGCATGGATTTTATCAGTTGCCGCAATTTCTTGATTTATTTAGACACTTCCGCACAGAAAAAAGCAATAAGCACTTTCCATTATGCCCTAAATGAAGGTGGATATTTGATGCTTGGTAAGTCCGAAACCATTGGTTCGTCAGCACAACTTTTTAGTGTAACAAATAAAAAATTAAAGTTTTATTCACGCAAAAAAAACTCGAGTACTCAGCGAAATCCCGATATTATCACGCGGATTACACAGGTAAATTCACCAATTATCAATACTATTACTCCAAAAAAAACACTCATTTCGGCCAATGGAAATCTTGGCAATGCTTTTGATAACGTGCTACTCGCCCAATATGTTCCAGCCAGTGTGATTATCAATTATGACTTAGAAATCCTTCAATTTAAAGGACAAACTGCACTTTATCTACAAAATTCATCAGGAAAAGCTAGTTTTAATATTCTGAAAATGGCACATCTTGATATTATTTTTGAATTGCGGAATGCCATTCATAATGCCATCAAAACCAATCAAGCTGTGCGAAAAATGGGGATTGAAATGAGTCGTGATGTAGAAAAAAATATTGCCCAGATTGTAAATATTGAGGTTGCTCCCCTTAAAGTTGAAGGCGAAGAACCGTTATTAATTATTGTCTTTATGGGGCAACAAATTGATTTGCCTGAATATCCTCAATTTGGTGCAAAGAATAATTCGATTGCCAAAGACCGAAGAATCAAAAAACTGGAAGAAGAATTGATGTCGGAACGTGCCGATATGCGATCAATTACGCATGACCAGGAGGCAGCCAACGAGGAGTTGCAAAGTGCCAATGAAAAAATTATTTCGAGCAATGAAGAATTACAGAGCCTAAACGAAGAACTAGAAACTTCGAAAGAAGAAATAGAAGCAACTAACGAAGAGCTTATAACTAGCAACCAAGAACTTCATATCCGAATTCAACAGATTGAAGAACTTTATACTTATTATGAGGGCATCATTTCAACCGTTCATGAGCCTGTATTGATTCTTGACAAAAATATCAGAATTATATCGGCCAATAAGTCTTTTTGCAAAGTGTTTCATGTAATCGAAGACGAAATTATTGGTATTATTTTGTACAAATTAGGCACTAGTCAATGGAATCTTCCTCGTTTGCGTGAACTTTTAGAAGAAATTGTGCAAAAAAATAATCGTTTTCACGATTTTGAAGTTGAGCAGACTTTTCCAATTATTGGGCAAAAAACATTGTTGCTCAATGCTCATAGAATTGTGCAAGAAAGTAAAAATGAAGAATTTATTGTGCTAACGATTGCTGATATTACTGAAGTAAAAAGACTAGCGATAGAACTTGAAGTAAAACAAAAAAGAGAATTAGAATTGCGATTAGAAAATAAAAAACAGGCCATAAAAGCTATAGAAGAAAGCAATATTCGCTATAATAAGTTGTTGATGCATTCACCTTTTGCTTTAGCACTTATACAGGGTGAGGATTTAATTATTACACTTTCCTGCAATGGCATAAAAGAAATGTGGGGCAAGGGAAAGCAAATAGAAGGCAGACCATTGCTCGAAATTTTACCAGAAATTAAAAATAGCCTATTTCTAACTCATATAAATAATGCTTATAAAACTGGTATTGCTCATCAAGAGGATGAGATACCTCTTTCGCTTTCAAGAAACGGAAAAATGGAAAATGTTTATTTTAAATTTGTTTATCAACCATATTACGAATCGGATGCCACGATTTCTGGAGTAGTTATAATTGCCGAAGAAGTAACATCTCATGTCACCATTAAAAATGAACTAATTGAAGCAAAAAATAATGCCGAAATAAAAACCCAAATTGCTCAGAATGCAGTAAAAGCCAAACAACAATTTTTGTCGAATATGAGTCACGAAATTCGTACACCGATGAATGCTATTATTGGTTTTACGAATGCTATGCTGAAAACTAATTTAGATAATAGCCAAAAAGAATACCTCGATGCTATTAAGATTTCAGGCGATGACTTGGTGATTTTGATAAATGATATTCTTGACCTCGCTAAAGTAGATTTTGGCAAAATGATTTTTGAGCAAATGCCATTTAATTTATCGATAAAGATTGATACTGTTTTTCAAATGTTTGAAGCTAAAGCCAAGGAGAAAAACATAAAACTCATTAAAATATTTGATGAAAACATTCCCACAATTTTGATAGGAGATTCATTGCGTTTACGACAAATTATGTTGAATTTGCTTAGTAATGCTATCAAATTTACCAATAAAGGGGAAATTATAATGGCTACGCAACTACTAAATGAAGATGAGGAAAAGGTAACAATAGAGTTAAAATTAACTGATACTGGAATTGGTATTCCCGATAACAAACTGGAACATATTTTTAATAATTTTGAACAGGCTCATACAGAAACCAGTAGCTCTTATGTAGGAACGGGATTAGGACTTGCAATTGTAAAGCAATTAGTCGAAGGACAAGGCGGAACTATCATCGTCAATAGTCAACTTGGAAAAGGTTCTACTTTTGGTTTTGTGCTTGACTTTTTTAAATCTCAATTCAATGAAGCGATTGTAAATGAGCAGAACTTGTTTCAAACCATGCCAAAATTAAATTCCGAAATGAAAAAAATTAAAATTTTAGTAGTCGAAGATGTAGTTCTCAATCAACTTTTAATCAAGATTATTTTAGCCGTCTTTGATTTTGAAGTTGATATTGCCGAAAATGGTAAAATTGCTATTGAAAAACTCAGTTTGGCTTCGCTTGGTTCGACTGAGCTCACCAACCAAAGCCAAACTGAGCTCACCAACAAAGAAGCTGTAGATGAGCCAAATCTAAATTACGACATCATATTGATGGATATACAAATGCCTGGAATGAATGGTTTTGAAACTACGTCATATATTCGGAATGAAATGAAATCTCAAATTCCGATAATTGCACTCACAGCCGATGTTACAACCGTTGATATTGATAAATGCCTAGCCCATGGCATGAATGACTATATCTCAAAGCCAATTAATGAAAAATTGCTATATAGTAAAATAATGAAGTGTTTGAAAAAAACTGAGTAGCTTGTAAATTTGCTAATTTTACCACCTAAGTGTCAGATTAAGTCTTGTCTATTACAGGTAAGATTATGCTTGTTTTCGATATTGGAGGCGTTAAAATAATCTCGTTCGTTATATTTAGTGCTAAAAATTGCTACTTTCACTGATGAAAATCTTTGTGTGTGAGTGTACTAAAATAATTATTCACCTCTGTCTTCTTCCAAATCGTTGTGATTGTCGCCACCTAAACTATAATATTTATTTTCCTCGACTTCGCTGCCAATGTTTTCTTGTAAATTGTCCAACTCTGACCTTGGCACGTTTGCCGAAGGGATAAAAACCTAATTATAAACTATTTACTTTATTTTTGTCGGTTATTTTCATGTTAGTCAAATTTTATATTAAGAAAAAAATAAAAGAAAAAGTATCAGTAATAAAATAATGATAATGATTGCCCCTACCGACAAATAAACGCCGCCATTGATTATAGAAAGGTTTGTCTTTAGGGTACGAACTTCTTTACGCAATTAATTTTTTTGTAAATTTAGTTTACTTTTATCTATCGACTTGATTTAGGCTAATCGAATCAAGAAAATTTGCCCCTCGACCAATTCATTTTTAGTCGTTTTGTCTGTCATTAGAGATTTGGTTTCGGCACTAAACTTTGCAGAAATAAATGATAAAAAAAACGAAAACGCTGTCATATACTGCAATAGCTTAGCTTTTGCATTTTAATTTTGTTTGCTTTACGCATTTGGCGGAACAATCGTGAAAATATTTCCCTAAGCAAATGTGATTATCTTTGGGTGAAAAAGTGATATATAATTTCGGCTAAATATTACATAATTCATACACCATCAAGTGTATTTCGCTTATTATATTTCAGAGATTTGAAAAATGACTGTGAAAGATCTGTCACTTTTTTAAATTGATTTGAAAGGTGAGCTACACTACCATAATGCAATTTTACAGCAATTTTGCTTTGGTTTAATTCATCATAAATGATAAGTTCTTTTACTCGCTCAATCTTATGATTAATTATATAATGCTCAATCGTTATGCCTTCGGTTTCAGAAAAAAGATTGACTAAATAAGCATAATCATAGTGTAGTTTTCCATGCAGTTAATTTAAAAAAATTATATGAGAATATCCTCGGTATAATGCACCATTTATAC
Source organism: Emticicia agri (assembly GCA_945860265.1). Classification (GTDB taxonomy): domain Bacteria; phylum Bacteroidota; class Bacteroidia; order Cytophagales; family Spirosomataceae; genus Emticicia; species Emticicia agri_A. The sequence continues at coordinate 14,645 of CAMAQF010000046.1, forward strand.
GATTACGTTCTTTATTTTTTCAATCAACTTTGATTTTCAATCATTCATCAGTTTAAGCCCAGATCTTTGTAATGTTTCTTTTAGATTGTAATTATAATTTTGCGTCAAATTTTCCATTTTTTCAACTTCACCCAATGAAACGTTTACATAGTGAAGACATAAATTACTTGGATTTACTTTCAACACCATCTTGCACCGCAAACTGACCATATATTTTATATATAATTTAAAACCCTAAAGTTGCATTTGTGACTTAAATGTAGCAAATGCTTCGTGCAAATCACACCCGAAACATAAGTTTCTACCTCAAAATCAGCGTATTAAAGAAATTCGATTTAAAATGATTTTAGAAATAAGGGATTATCATTGACCAAAAAAAGTTTGATTTTGTTTTTTTATGTTTAGTTCTAATCTTTAAAAGTTCTACTTCTAATTCTTGGCAAGCTTGCATGCATACGTTTTCGAGTTTTAGTATCATATCCGAAATATTATCATTTTGTTCCTGCTTGCTTGCATATTCCTGTATTTTGTTGGCCATTTGTTCAATATCGGCACTAATACCTATAATCGAAAACGAAGGAATCATTTTGTGCACTGACGCATGCAGTTGTGACCAATCTTTGTTTTGCCAGCTTTGCTTCATAGCATTTATTAGTGGCGGCGTCTGTTCGAGATACAACAAAATCATTGACGACATCAACTTCGGATTTGAATTGGTAAGTTGGCTCAAATATTTCAAGTTAATACATTTCATTTTTATCATTTTTTTTCGTTTTCTTCCTTACCATTTGGCTTGGAAGCAGACTTTACTAAATTGACAATTTTACTATATAGTAGCCTTTCATCTAATGGTTTTTCTTTATAATCATTCATTCCTCCAGCTTTATATTTAGCCAAATCGACAGTCGTCGCCTCTGCCATGAGTGCAATAATTGGCGTAGTCGAGTGCATCTATATTACTGATATATTCGGTTACCTCACAACCATTCATTTTGGGCATCTCCAAATCCATCAATATATTATAAAATGAATAATCAGAAACAAAAACTTTTGCAAAAATTTCTTCATAACCTGCTCTAGCTTATTCGAGGTTAGTATAGTAATCGAAGAAATCAGTACCGATAAGTTTTTCTCCTAACAAACCATTGATATTGACTGAAGCATTATTCATATCCATAATTCTGCCTGCTTGAGTTATCTTAAACAAATGGTCAAGATATGCTTCAATTAAAATTCGAGAATAATTATCAATCCTTAATTCAGTTGTACATTTTTTTTTTTTATCATTTTGAAAAGTTAGCTCTTTATTGGAAATAATATTTTTTCTGCACGTTTTCTATTTTATAATTTTGAAAAGTTAAGCATTAAGATGATAAAAAACAACAAAACCATAGTTATTAGTTTATTGATAATCAAGATTTTATCGAATCGGTGAACCGTCGCTTAGGCGAGCCGTTGCTACGGCGAACAGTCTCATTTTTTATGTCTCAGTATTTAAAAAGGCTAGCATCTATTAAATATTCAAAAGAATTAGTAGGCGATATCTGCTTCTAACTAGTTACTAATTAAAACGTTGGTTATTGGCCTTGTAACTTACCAAAAAGGTTATTTTTCTTACCATTTTGGACTTATTTTAGACCTTAATTAGCCCACGGTTAATAAATCAACAAGTCCACTGTAAGGTAATGAGCTAATAGACCGCTATTTAGGGCTTGCTGAAAATGTCATAACTATTTAACTATCAAATATATAGATGGATGTTTTGTTGTAAAAGTGCAAGGATATTCGTATTTTTAAAGAAAAAACCTTGCAGATGATTAACTATAAATCGAAGAAACAACTGTCTACATTTGATTTAAAGACTGGTTTCGAGAGTAAATTAGATTCAAACAACAGATGGGTACGCTTATGCTTATTACTTGATTGGGATAAGCTATCAAGTATTTATCATAAAAGTTTGAGTACGCAAATGGGAGCTAAAAGAATAAATTCGAGAGTTATCATTGGTGCATTAATTATCAAATACCTCGAACGCAAAGATGACAGAGGCACCATCGAAGCTATCTCGGAAAACCCCTATATGCAATATTTTTTAGGCTTTGACCATTTTGATTCCAAGCCGATATTTGACCCAAGTTTATTTGTAAGTATTCGTAAGTGTTTAGGGAATGAGTCTTTTGATGAGATGAATCAAATCATTATCAAACAAGCTTTGACTTTGAGCCAAGAAGCAAGGCCTGCTGAAGATTCAAGAAAAAATGAAGAAGAAGAAAAAGATAATTTAAAGCATAACGAATCCACAGAAAAACCTTTAACAAACAAAGGCAAACTTCAAATGGATGCCACCGTAGCCGACGCTTACATCAAGTTTCCCACTGATTTAGGCTTGCTGAATGATAGTCGAGAAAAGTCAGAAGAATAGACCAGTTAAGTTTTGAAGCATTCAATGAAGGGACACTTCTAAAAGACCAAGTTGAGCAATATAAAAAGCTAAATGGCTATTACCCAGACTTAGTGGAGACAGACGATATTTATATGACAAAAGAAAATCGAAAATATGTCAAAGAAAATGGCATACGACACACGGGTAAAACATTGGGAAGAAAACCAAAACAAGTCCCAAGCACCCAAAAAAAAGCCATTCGACAAATGGAAAGAAACCAAAGAAATCACATTGAAGGAAAGTTTGGACAAGGCAAAGTTAAATATAACCTCAAAAAAATAATGGCAAAAATCTCTGATACCACCGAGTCATGGATAGCTGGCATTTTCTTTGTAATGAATATCCTCAAACTAAGTAAGGATTTTTTGTGCCTATTCTTAACTCGACTCACAAGCGTGCTTTTTCAAAAAAAACAAACCTATTTCCAATATACTAACTTATTGATGACAAGCTAAATTGAAATTTGAAACTTTTTCAGCAAGCCCTACTTAAAGAAAAACCCTCCTTATATATAAACATAAAATTAACATGGCTCTAATATTACCAGTTTTAGGAAAAATGCCACAAAATGGTGAAAATTGTTGGTTTGCTCCAAATGCTACCATCGTTGGCGATGTTAAGATGGGCAAAGACTGCACAGTGTGGTTTAATACAGTTGTGCGTGGCGATGTAAATTCAATCATCATTGGCGACCGTGTAAATATTCAAGATGGGGCAGTAATACATTGTACTTATCAAAAATCAAAAACTATTATTGGCAATAATGTCAGTATCGCTCATAATGCGGTGGTGCATGGCTGCACGATTGAAGATGAGGTTTTGGTAGGAATGGGAGCAATAATTATGGATGGGGCAGTAATTGGCAAAAACTCAATTATTGCCGCGGGAGCAATTGTGACACAAAATACGATTGTGCCAGCAGGAAGTATTTATGCAGGGAATCCAGCGAAGTTTTTGAAAGCGGTAACACCCGAACTCAGTGAAGTATTTATGAGAACTGCCAACAATTATGTGATGTATGCAAGTTGGTTTGAAAATAATTAGATAAAGAGCAAGGAAGACCTAGATTTGTGCGAAAATCGCCCAACGAAGCCTTCCTAAGATTACATATCGGTAAATTCTTTCTTTGCATTGAAATAACCTCTGATAACGGTGAAAGTTGTGATTCCCAAAAAGAAGAAAATAATGTATTGAACGTAATCTACTATCCACGGGAATCTTTCGCCAAAATAAAATCCACCGCCTACCAAAACAAACGTCCAAATGAATCCACCTAAAATATTAAAAATCATGAATTTATAAAAATTCATTTTTACAATTCCTGCCAAAATTGGTGAAAACGTACGAATAACAGGTAAAAAACGAGCAATAACCAGTGTTTGACTACCGTATTTTTCAAAATATTTGCGAGTATTTTCGATATATTTTTTCTTAAAAAATAACGAATCGGGTCGGGTTTGAAATCCATCGCCGAAATACCGCCCAATGACATATCCTAAAAGCGAACCTACTACGGCGGCAACGAATACACAAAACATCAATAATGAAACTGGAACATTAAGCATCTTTGTGCCACAAAACACACCCGAAAGAAATAGAAGGTAGTCGCCTGGAAGAAAGAATCCAAAGATTATTCCGTTTTCGATAAAGATAATTAAAGTTATCGTAATCAATCCGCCTGTCCGAATCAAATCCTCGGAATTCATCAAGTATTTAAACCATTCGCTAATCTGTTCCATCGAAATATCTTATACGTTTATCGACATTTAGACAATCACTTATTGTCTAAAGTGTACTCCTAAATATATTTATTTACTCAATTTTTGGTTCGTTTAATTCAATTACATAACCATCGGGGTCGGTAACATAAATCTGAAAAGCCCCATCAAAACGTTTTTGACGAACATAAGGCAAATTCTTTTCTTTCAAAAAAGCCTCAATTTTATCTGCTGAGTTTTTTGGAATTGTCAACGAAAAATGTCCGCCATTTTTATCATTATTTGTTACCGGTTCATTTCTGCCAATCAATAAATGTAACTGCTGATTCGGTGCAACCTGAAACCAACGTCTGATAGCCACTAAGTTATCAGGTACATCAACTGGCTTAAGACCAATTATTTCACGATAAAACTTAGCACTTACTTTAAGGTCTTTGACATAAAGTCCTACATGATTATAGCCTTGGATCTCGATGGCAGATTGGCTTTGAGCAAAACTTGCCGAACTTATCAACAATAAAAAAACAGTTATTAGTCTAAAATAATTCATTGGTTTTTTAATGGTTATTCGTTATTGGTAAAGTTGTTAATTGTTAATTGAAAGTACTTTTAAAAAAGATCATAATAGCAGTCGGCCACATAGTTTCAAGGTAACCAGTAAACAAATAAACAGTAATTAATTAACTAATATTAAGCCATTTCAGCCAATTCCAGCCAACGAAGTTCCTTTTCTTCAATCGTATTAGAGTTTTCTTCAAATTCTTTTGCCCAAAAAGCTAATTCTTCATGTGTCCCCTCACCTGCGTTCATTTTCTCTACTAAAATCACCTTTTTCTTATCCAAAACCTCAATTTCAATGGCTAAATTTTCGTATTCTTTTTGCTCTTTATAATTCATTTTACGTTTAGGTTCGCTCGACTGAACAACAGCCGGCTTTGAACTAAGCGATTTTAAAAACGCTTGTTTTTCTTTTTCGGCAATTTCCTGTTCTTCTTTATCTTCTTTCCAAGAGCGATAATCTGTATAATTTCCTGGATAATCTCTGATATAACCATCGCCTTCAAATACAAAAAGATGGTCAACTAATTTATCCATAAAATAACGGTCGTGCGAAACTACCAACAAACAACCGCCAAAATTCAACAAGAAATCTTCTAAAACGTTGAGCGTTGCTATGTCTAAATCATTGGTTGGCTCGTCGAGAATCAAAAAATTTGGGTTTTGAACCAAAATTTTCAATAACTGTAAACGACGTTTTTCACCTCCACTCAATTTGCTCACAAAGCTATATTGCATAGCTGGCGGAAACAGAAACAGTGTTAAGAAATTTGAAATTGAAAGTTCGGTGCCATCAGCCATCTTTACGTATTCGGCAATTTCACGCACCACTTCAATCACACGCTGACCTTCATCAAAATCTAAACCAGACTGCGAATAATACCCAAGTTTGATGGTATCTCCCTTTACAACACGCCCCATATCGGGTTTGAGTTGTTCGGTCAAAATTTCGAGCATAGTACTTTTGCCAATGCCATTTTTGCCCACAATTCCAATACGGTCGCCACGTTTGAAGGTATAACTAAATTCTGAAATTAACTTTTTATCATCAAAAGACTTGCTTATATGCTGAATTTCCATGATTTTACTGCCCATACGCTCCATTTTCATGCTTAATTCGAGCTTTTCTTCGGGACCTTTTTTCACGGTTTTCTCCTTCAAATCATAAAAAGCATCAACCCTACTCTGCGATTTTGTTCCACGAGCTTTTGGTTGTTTACGCATCCACTCCAATTCTTTACGTAGTAAATTACGGTAGTTTTTCTGAGTAGCGGCATCTACGGCTTCTTGTTCTTCTTTTTTCTCCAAATAATAAGCATAACTTCCTGCATATTTAAGCACCCTATTATTAGCCAATTCTAAAATCCTGTTACAAACTTTATCCAAAAAATAGCGGTCGTGAGTAACCAAAAGTAGTGTAATATTGGCTGAAGAAAGATAACCTTCGAGCCACTCGATTGTATCAAGATCGAGGTGGTTAGTAGGCTCATCGAGAATCAAAAAGTCTGGTTCTTCAATTAAAACACGGGCAAGAGCTACACGTTTTTTCTGTCCACCCGACAAATTTCCTACGAGTTTATCAAAATATTCGATGCCAAGTTTACCTAGAATTTGCTTTACTTTGGTTTCATAATCCCAAGCTTTTAGATTATCTACCTGCTCAATTGCATTTGCAATTCGATTATCGTCGCCCGAAATTAAAGCATCTTCGTATTCTTTAACGGCTTTGGTATTAGAATTTTCGATAGCAAAAATCGTTTCCATAACAGTTTTCCCTGCCTGAAAATCTGGTTCTTGGTCTAAATATCCAACTCTGATGTCTTTTCTGATACTGATTTCGCCACCATCGATGTCTGTTTTTCCGATAATCATATTAAGCATCGACGATTTACCCGACCCATTCGAGCCAATCAATGCCACTTTTTCGCCTTGTAAAATCCCAAAAGTAAGATTTTTAAACAACCAACGCTCTCCTAAATTTTTTCCGATATTCTCGGCCGATAAATAATTCATATATTTCTGCTAAACATGACCCAAAAGTAGTCGTCAATCAACGATTATCAGTAAAAAGTTTATATAAATACTTAATAGTAAGTAATTTATAGAGTTTAATTCTATAAATAATAAGCTCAAGTATTGACCAACAAATACTAAATAGAATATCTATTTTTTTAATTTCTTGCAATTTAATACTTTATTCGTGGAACGTAACTTTATTTCGTTTGTTAAATTAGAATTCACATGAATCGCTCGACCAGTACTTCCCATTCTTCTCCAAGTGATATTTTTGGCATAGATTCGCCACAACGGCGATACCAATAATTGGCATTGAATTTATCACCTTCTTTGCGATGCAGATATGCGTGAAGTTGGTCGTAAGACAACGTTCCTTCTTTGGTTTGGGCAATATTATGAGCAGATTCCCAATCTCCTTTGCCATCGTGCCAAAGAGCTTGAACCAAAATTGGGAGGTTTTTCGGAACTTGATTTTCTTTAAGCGTACTTTTAAAAGTAATTAAATCCATAATTTTATTCTAGGAAATTGAATTCATTAAGGTTTGATTCGCACAACATTTTATTAATTTAGTACATAATTTAACAATAAATTAACCCAACTTAGGGCTTTTCACAACTTCCAGAAACTGATAAAAATTTCGAACTCAGTTAATAAAATGGAAATCGATTATGATAAAAAATGGGGAATTTTTGATGAGCCTTATCTCTAATATTTTGCTTCCGAACTTACAAAAGAAATGAATCAATTTTTGCACGAAATGCTGGAATTGCAATGCAATTCAATTCGGGTATTTTTAGATTTATATCCCAAAATAAATATATCGAATCGAAATGAATCTTTATAGTAAAACGAAAGGCTTTGATTTAAAAACTGATAAAGTTGCATTTGTTACTTGAATCCTGTCTTTCATTCAATATTATCGAAATGGATTAATTGAAAATTCGTAGATGAAATAGCCTAATTGCATTGGCAATCCGATTTCCATTTTTTGCCATTAAGTTATGTTTTATCGATCTCTAAACTTTTTGTAGGCCTTTGCTGAAAGAAATAAAGTAAAACCAAACGCTAAAATACCCAAGAATAAAAGCACAAAGTTGAGCATATCTTTAACAACGGCCAATAGCACTATCGCTACCAAAAATAGTGTAGGAAGCTCATTCAATAATCTAAACCTGAAAGAAGAAAATGTGCTTTTTTCAGCCTCCTGTTTTCTTATAATTCCCTTACAATAAAGGTGATAGGCTGTCAAAAGTACCAACAATACTAATTTTATCTGCAACCAACCTTCTTCCAGAAACGCTGGTGTATTCACAAGCATCAAAATTCCAAAAATCCAAGTTATCATCATTGCCGGATTACAAATTATCTTGTAAACTCGCCATTGCATAGCAGTATATTGTTTTTTCCAATCTTCTCGTAATGCTTCAGGTTTATCGGCCGCTTCGGCATGGTACACAAACATTCTGACCAAATAAAACAAACCTGCAAACCAAGCTACAAAACCAATAATATGCAGCGATTTTAGATATAAATGAAGCATTTTTTATTTAATTAAGAATGTAGAAAATATGATGTATAATGTTTTTTACGAAAAGAATTATATTTTCAAAGATCTTTAATAATTTAATTTTCAATTAATTGACTACAAAGATAACAATCAAATGCAGTCGAACGTTTTTAAATATATTTTTATGATAAAATTTATGATAAGATTTTTTATAATACTACTACTGTCTGCATCTATTAATATATTTGCCCAAGTTCCCAATCCAAAAGCCAAGGAATTTTACGATAAAGCATTAAAAAATATATCTGAACGAAAACAAGTAGATGCGATTGAAAATCTTCAAAAAGCCATCGAAAAAGATGAAACTTTTGCTGACCCATATTTCAAACTTGGTCAAATCAACGAAGCGGCTCGAAATCAGGAGAATGCTACAAAGTTTTACAAAAAAGCCATAGAATTACGCCCAAATGACCCGCTTCTTACACAGGCTTACACGTATATTGGCACAAGACTATTAAAAGTAGGCGATTATGCTCAAGCCAAAGAATATGTGAGTTTTTCGATAAAAAATGTGCCACAAAACAGTCCAGTAATGAAGCAGCTAACTCGCCAAATAGAGCAATGTAATTTTGGAGAAGAAGCAAAGAAAAACCCATTGACAATTATTGCAAAAGAAATGAGTCCGAACATAAATTTTAAAGAAAACCAATATTTTCCAGTTTTAACGGCAGATAATGAAACTTTAATTTTTACAGCATTTTCGAAAGGAGGAGATGAAAATCTCTATACTTCTCAATTAATCAAAGGCAATTGGTCAGCACCAAAAAGTATTTCCGATAAAATAAACACAACCGCTAATGAAGGCACTTGTAGTATTTCGGCGGATGGACGAACTTTGGTTTTTACGAGTTGTGATGGCAAAAATAGTCTTGGAAGTTGCGATTTGTACATTTCAAAGAAAGTTGGAGAAGATTGGTCAGTTCCCGAAAATTTAGGAAGTGGTGTAAATACTTCATTTTGGGAAGCCCAACCAAGTTTATCAAATGATGGTAGAGTTTTATATTTTTCTTCAGACCGACAAGGAGGTTATGGACGTAAAGACCTGTGGGTCAGCGAATTAATAGATAATAAAACTTGGTCAAAAGCCATAAATATGGGTGATGTAATTAATAGTACAAATGATGAAATTTCACCATTTATTCATGCCAATGGACATACATTATTTTTTGCATCGGATGGACATCTTGGAATGGGTGGATTAGATTTATTCATGACGGAATCTAATATTGGAGTTTATTCAAAGCCTGAAAATTTAGGTTTCCCAATCAATACCCATCAAGACCAAGTAGCTTTATTTATCTCAGCCGATGGCTCAAAAGGCTATTATTCTTCTGATGTAAAACCTGATATAAAACTTTTTCAGATTGACATTCCCACAATACTTTCCAATAAATTCAAAAGAGCCAGTTTTGTAAAGGGTATTGTCCAAGATGCGAGCAATAATAAAAGTATTTCGGCTGAAATTGAATTGATTGATTTGAAAAGTAATAAGGTTGTTGAAAAAACAATTTCTGATGCCATCACAGGGCAATACACCGCAGTTTTGCCCAATGGTAGTCAGTATGGACTTTTTATTAATAAAAAAGAATATTTTTTCAAAAGCCTAACTTTTAATTTTTCAGAAAAAATAGAAGCTGATGGAGAAACCATTAATATTCTGCTAAACCCAATCAAAAAAGATATAAAAACAGTACTAAATAATATCTTTTTTGATTCTGGAAAAGCTGAACTACGCCCCGAATCATTTACAGAACTGGATAAACTTCAACTGTTATTTGTACAAAATCCGTCTTTACAAGTAGAAATTTCGGGGCATACAGATGATATAGGTAAAGATACCGAAAATCAAATACTTTCAGAGAAAAGAGCATTATCAGTCGCCGATTATCTTATAAAAAAAGGGATAAATAAACAAAATATTAAAGTTAAAGGATACGGAAAGACTAAACCCATTGTGCCAAACATTTCTGAAGAAAACCGTCAAATCAATAGAAGAATCGAAATGAGCATTTTGTAAACTTGGCGTTTAAGGCTTTTTTACCGAACTTTATAGTACAATAACTTTGTTAAATAAAAAATAAATTAATAATCCTGCATGGGTTAATCATTCAATTAAACAAAGTCCACCTTTTGGGGCGAAGGGGTTATATGAAACAGGAACAAGTAGAAGTTTTAATTTTGGGTTCAGGCCCAGCTGGTTATACCGCAGCAATTTATGCTGCACGTGCAGGTCTAAATCCATTGATGTATCAAGGTGGACAACCTGGCGGACAATTAACAATTACTACAGATGTAGAAAATTTTCCAGGTTATCCAGAAGGTATTCAGGGCCCGGAAATGATGGAAGAATTCAGAAAACAAGCAGAGCGTTTTGGACTTGATAATCGTTATGGAATGGCTACTAAAGCTGATTTTTCAACGCCTGGAGCTCACAAAGTTATAATAGATGATTCTATCGAAATTACGGCAAGAACGGTAATTATTGCTACTGGGGCTTCGGCAAAATGGCTCGGGTTAGAATCAGAACAACGCCTTAATGGCCATGGAGTTTCAGCTTGTGCAGTGTGTGATGGTTTCTTTTTCCGTAAACAAGATGTAGCAATCGTAGGTGCAGGCGATACAGCTTGTGAAGAAGCACACTACTTATCAAAACTTTGCAGGAAAGTATTTATGTTGGTGCGACGTGATGAATTTCGTGCATCAACTATCATGCAAAATCGTGTTAAAAATACACCAAATATCGAAATTTTATTCAATACTGAAACACTTGAAATATTAGGCGAGGGTGGTGTAACTGGAGCAAAACTCAGAAATACCGTAACAAAAGAAGAAAGTACGATTGATGTAACAGGTTTCTTCGTTGCAATTGGACACCAACCAAATACGCAAATATTTTCAGATTATATCACGCTTGATGAAGCTGGCTATATCGAAACTGAAAAAGGAAGTACTCGAACTACCATTCAAGGCGTGTTTGCTTGTGGCGATGCACAAGATAAAATATATCGTCAGGCGGTTACAGCAGCTGGAAGTGGCTGTATGGCGGCCCTTGACGCGGAGAGATATTTAGCCGCTCAAGGCTTGCATTAATCGGATATTTTACTTAAACTTGCTTATGAATCTATACATTTAATAATATTTTTGTATACTGATTAGTAACAAGTTTGTGTTGCCTTATAACCAAAACAACAAAAATATGAAAAAGGCTATATTATCAATTATCTTAGCGATTGCAATTTCCAATACGGTAATTGCTCAACAACGTGAGCGAGGTTTAAAGTTGAACAAGCCCAATATCCCTTCCAAACAGAAAGATTCAAACTTAAAAGATAAAAATTTCAATAAAGATAAAAAAGAAGATAATGAGTTTAGTTTTGAAGAAGAGCCAAAATTACGATTTGTCAACGAATTTGAAACTCCAAAAGTGGTTGAATCTGCACCTGCATTGAAAATCGAACCAATCAAAGAACTCAACACCGCAGTTCATGAAGATACCTCAAGTATTGACGAAGGCGAGGTTCAGATTGTTGAAATTGAAGACGAGGCTCAATTTGTTGGAAGTGACGAGATGGTAAAAATTGCTAGTTATTTCTCTGTTTGGGATACAGGATTGGTTGACCCTTACGGCATTGATGCCAAAGAATTTGACGATGTAGTTCCAATTCAATTATATGATATTTCTCAAGGAAGATACTGGGCTGGGCCATTAAGTAAAGGCGTTACTAACTCTCCTTTTGGATGGAGATGGAAACGTTGGCATACAGGACAAGACCTTGACTTAGATACTGGCGAGCCAGTTTATGCCGCTTTTGATGGAATTATTAGAGTAGCAAGTACTCGAGGTGCTTATGGCAGATGTGTGGTGATTCGACATTATAATGGACTTGAGACACTTTACGGCCACTTATCAAAAATCAATTTCGAACCAAATACAATCGTTAAAGCTGGTGATGAAATTGGCAAAGGCGGAAGTACTGGACGCAGCTCTGGTCCGCACCTTCATTTTGAAACACGCTACGAAGGAAATCCATTTGACCCAAGAAATATTTTTAATTTTAGCCCAAGTCAGATAAATATCGTTGCCCAAGATTTCTTAATGACTTCAAGAGTGTACGATTATTTGAGAGGCGGTGCAAATAAAGGCGATTTTGAATATGATGAGCCTGTTGCCATAAATAGAAAGGTTTGGTATAGGGTTCGCTCAGGAGAAAATCTTAGCGAAATAGCGGCAAAGTTTAAAACTACTGTTGCCACAATTTGCAAATTGAATAAAATTCGTCCTTCTTCACGACTACGTATTGGATATCGTCTTCGTGTGAAATAAATATTTAAAGAAAATACATTGAAAATGAGCGACGTAAAACTTTTTCCGTCGCTTTTTTTTTATATTAAAATAGCTCTATATAATATCAAGTAGCAAATGAAATTAGACTTAGTTGTAATGGCGGCACACCCCGACGATGCCGAAATGTCTTGTGGAGGAACAATTGCCTCAGCCATAGCACAAGGGAAGAAAGTTGGCATTATAGATTTTACCAGAGGAGAACTCGGAACTCGTGGTACACCCGAAATCAGAGCTACGGAATCTGCAGCAGCTACTAAAATCCTGCATCTATCAGCTAGAGAAAATCTTGGTTTTAGAGACGGTTTCTTTAAAAATGATGAAGAACATCAGATGAAATTAATTGCAGCCATTCGCCGTTATCAACCCGAGATAGTATTGGCCAATGCTATAGAAGACCGTCACCCAGACCATGGTAAAGGTGCAGCATTGGCAGTCGATGCGTGTTTTTGTTCTGGTTTAAGAATGATTCAAACATTCGATTTTGATGGTAAACCCCAAAACGCATGGCGTCCGAAGGCACTTTACCATTATATCCAAGATAGATTCATAAAGCCTGATTTGGTAGTTGATATATCAAGTTTTTGGGATATAAAAGAAGCTTCAATCAGAGCTTATAAAAGTCAGTTTCATGACCCAAATAGCACAGAACCAGAATCGTATTTGACAAGCCCCGAATTCTTAGAATTTTTAAAAGCACGTTCTCAGGAAATGGGACACATGATTGGTTCAAAGTATGGCGAAGGATATACCAAAACCAAAACAATTGGTATCAAAGATTTATTTAATTTGATATAAATTTTTTTATATTTTGTTCCAGAAATAAAATTTTAAATTGGAATAAAATATTTGCTAGCCTAGTAAATAAATTTAAGACAAATGATATTTTAGCATAAAAAGGCATATTTAAAGTGAATTTTAGCAAATTAAGTGGATTAAAAATAAATCTTACAAAGTTATTTGTATTATATAGTTTACATTTATTAAATTTGCACTTTATTTAGAACTCAAAAATATTTATATCGATATTTAAAATATATGAAAAGAGCATTAGTTTGTGGAGCAGGTGGTTTTATTGGTGGTCATTTGGTAAACCGCTTAAAAAGTGAAGGATATTGGGTTAGAGGAGTTGATTTAAAATATAATGAGTACGGCAACGGAGATTCAGATGAATTTGTAATTGGTGATTTAACAGACCCGGTTATTTGTCGTCAAGTTGCAGTAGGTGGTTTTGATGAAGTATATCAATTAGCTGCTGATATGGGTGGTGCTGGTTATATTTTCACTGGTGAAAATGATGCGGCAGTAATGCACAATTCAGCTCTTTGTAATCTAAATATGCTACATGCTGCTCAACAAGCTGGGGTTAAGAAAATATTCTATTCTTCATCAGCATGTATGTATCCTGAATATAATCAACTTGACCCAAATAACCCTAAATGTTCTGAAGAATCAGCCTATCCTGCTGCTCCTGATAGTGAATATGGTTGGGAAAAATTATTTAGTGAGCGTTTGTATCTGACTTATCAACGTAACCTAGGAATTACCGTAAAGGTAGCACGTTTCCACAACATTTTTGGTCCACAGGGTACTTGGAGAGGAGGAAAAGAGAAGGCTCCGGCCGCAATCTGTCGTAAAGTAATTGAAGCAGGTGATGGTGGAACAATTGAAATTTGGGGAGATGGAAAACAAACTCGTTCATTTTTATATGTTGACGAATGTGTTGAAGGTATCCGTCGTTTGATGGAATCTGATTTTTCTGGACCCGTAAATATTGGTTCAGAAGAAATGATTTCAATCAATGATTTTGCCAAATTAATTGCTGAAATTTCTGGTAATAACATCAAAATCAATAATATAAAAGGCCCAGAAGGTGTGCGTGGAAGAAATTCTGATAACGCTTTGATTCAAGAAAAATTGGGTTGGGCTCCATCACATACATTGAGAGAAGGAATTACCAAAACATATCATTGGATTGCTGAACAAGCAGCCAAAGAAGTTGAATTAGCTTAATCCAACTCAAGTAAAATCTTAATAAAATTATCACCACGGTGGTTTTGTACGAAAACGCTTGCTCTTTCAGGGTAAGCGTTTTCTGTTTTTAAGAAAGTCAAAATGGCCTGATTTATTTCTTCAGGATTAAATCCATCAACTGTTATTCCTAAATTATATTCACGAGTGAGGTCTCCTACAACTCCAAATTTTGTTGCCAAAACAGGTTTATTATGTCTTGCTGCCAAACCTATAACACCACTCGATGAAAAGAAATTGATATAAGCAACCGAGACCACATCACTCTGCCCAACATAAGCTTCCATTTCATCATCATCAACAAACCTACTTTCAAACTCTACCTGCAGTTCAGGTCGAATATTCTTGGCTTCCTCGAAAGCTTCCATTAATGAACCTTTATTTTCGCCATGAATTTTACCAACCACTAATAAACAAATATTTGCAGCATCCTCGGCACTTAATTGTTGTAAAGCTTTGAGCAAATTGACAACATTCTTTTTGGCATCAATAAAACCAAAGGCTAAAAGTATTTTTTTGTGCAAAGCAACTGCGTATTTTTCTCTAATAATCAACCCTTCGCGAGTTGGATAGTCATAAACAGGATCAGGTAGATAGGTAAAAATATTTGTACCCAAAGTTTCATTCATATTTTTGATAGTTTCTCTATCATTAAATATGAAAATCTTCTTTAACTGAGTATTTCTACACATCCACCAAGATGTAAAAAGTTTTCTTGTCTTCGTAATTGCAGATTTTTGTTTAGATTTTAAAGTAGTATCCTGAGCAATTATCCGTGTGTATGGATTGATCATGATACCCGATAGCTGGCAAGGAAAACGACTACTTCCGATTGTATGCTGAAACATATCAAGCATCATCATAATTACTTTATCTGCTCGATAGTCAATTGCGTAACGCTTGATATGCTTCCAAATTACCTGAGTAGATTTAATGATAGTCATACCAGAGTTGAATGGTGCAAACTCTTCTTCGGTAAAGAAAATTATCTTCACATTGGCAGCCGTTGTTTTTACTGAAGGTATCGTTTGGGCGTCGGGATTTAGCAAAAATACATATTCAACGTCGGTTGGATGACTTTCTAAAAATCGTAAAATATTCTGAATATGACCTAAATTATGACCAACTAATCTGACGTATATATCACAAATAAAAATTCGCATATTCTAAGTTTTTGGGGCTTTTAGCTTAAGCTATTTGAACATTTACACAACACTTTTATAGACTTCGAGGGTTTTTTGAGCAGTGATAGTTGGTGAAAAATCTTGTAAACGCTTTTTACCTTTTTGAATTAATTCTGATCGTAAATCATTATTTTCAATAATTTTTTCAATCTGAAAGGCAATATTTTCTTTATCGTCAGGATTAAAATACAATGCAGCATATCGGCCAACTTCAGGAAAACATGAACGATCGCTCAAAATAACTGGACAGTCACAAGCAAACGCTTCAATGACTGGAATTCCAAAACCTTCATATAAAGAAGGATAAACAAAAGCAATGGCATTTTTATATAATTGATAAAGCACATCATCACTATCAATTTGATGATGAAGAATCTGCTTTTCTACTTTCAGATTGGCAAATAATTGTTGCTCGGCTACAGTAAATTTGCCATTTCCTGCACATATTAAATATAAATCATCTTGTTTTTGCAAAATGGGAGCAATCGCTTCTGTATAAACATTAAAATTTTTGTAGTTATCGCGGTTTCCTACATAGAGCAAATATCTTTTCGGGGTCGAAATCTTAACATTTGGGTTTGGTAGAAAAGTCGCAAAATGAGTTGAGTGATAAATCACTTCTACTTTTTCAGGGGCAACATTAAAAATATCCAGAATATCCTGTTTAGTATTTTCTGAAACAGCAATTATTTTTGAAGCTTTATCTAAGATTTTCTTTTTTTGGTCTTTATCAAAACCATCCAAACCAGCATATTGAGAAGAGAATTTTTCAGGAATTAGATCGTGATGTGTAATCACAAATGGCTTTTTACCGAGAAAAGGCAGAAAGTAATCTTTGAAATAAGTCGGGTGAAAAACATCGTAACTCTGCTGAGCAATGTGAATTGCACTATTCAGGCGATTTATATGGGAAAAAAGCATATTGGTCTTCGAATAACCCAAGAAAAAACCGAATTGAGTTACCTTCTTTATATCACCATTTATAAGGTAATCATTATTCGAGAATTTAAGGGCGAGATCAACATCTATACCTTGTTGGTATTTTAAATTATACATCAAGTCATAGAAATATCTTGCTACTCCGCCATATTTTGCACCCGAAAACGATTGATGGTCGTAAAGAACTTTCATAAAATAGAAAAAGTAGGACGTATCGGGCTCGAACCGATGACCTTCGCCTTGTCGAGGCGACACTCTAAACCAACTGAGCTAACATCCTGTTTTTGAATACGTTATAGTACATTTTCTAAAAAAAAACTGTTTGATATTCAAGACTAATATCAAAACCCTGATACTATTTTAACTGTACTGCAAAAATTGTATCACAAATATATGCCTAAATCTGTTTGGTAACAATTTTTAATGATAAACTTTCTTTGAAGGAACTCGCATTAAAAGTACGAATCCGACGATAAAAAATACTAAAATCGTCAGAACTGAGTTTCGCATATTTCCAGTAAATTGCCCAACGAAACCAAAAATAAAAGTACCCAGTGTGATGGCAATTTTTTCTACAATATCATAAAAACCAAAATAGGATGCTGTATCGGCCGTATTATCAGGAATTAATTTCGCAAATGTTGAGCGAGAAAGTGATTGAATTCCGCCCATAACTAAGCCAACTACTGCCGCAATTACATAAAATTCGTTTTGAGTAGTAGTGAAATATGCAGCTAGAGGCATAAACGACCAAATGAAGATAAATATCAAAAGACCTTTCGTATTTCCGAGTTTACTCGACAACCACGAAGCCAAATAAGAGCCTGGAATTGCAATTAACTGAATCAATAAAAGCGTAATAATGAGTCCTTGTTTCTCGATGTGCAATTCTTTATCTGCAAAAATTGTGGCTACGTAAATAACCGTCATTACGCCCATATCG